>DATIBX010000234.1:0-3364 GCA_035457105.1 Pyrinomonadaceae bacterium | reverse complement strand
CAGGGATTTCTGTGCGACAGGGAACGCACCAGGTAGCCCAGAAGTTTAAGAGAACAACCTGTCCCCGAAAACTTTTCAACGACAATTTTTTTCCATCGAGGGCAGATAGTTCAACGTCCGGGGCGACCGGGGAAGAATCGTTACCACTGGTAGGACTCGCTTCAGTCGGATTCACTTTGATGCGAGATTCCAGGTTGGGTAGGACAGATGCCAGGCGTGTGCTGGCGAACCGCGTTGCATATCCACTCGCAATGGTGCTGCCAATGAGAATTAGCATCACACCTGATGCGATTTCAACCTTATGCAGGTGCCGGCGGAACTTCGAATAAAAGACGAGAAACTGATTAAGAGCAAGTCCGGTTATCAAAAACGGCAGTGCCAGTCCCGCAGCATAAAAAGAAGAAAGGAGCAGTCCGCTCTGCCATCCTCCACTCGTCGCGGCTAGACCAATAATTCCCCCGAGAATGGGACCAATACATGGTGTCCATCCTGCTGCGAAAGCGGTTCCCAGCAACAAAGAACCTAAGGGGCCGTTAGGCTTCCGATCAGAAAACTGGCGGGTATCCCTGTAAAGCAGTTTGAGCTTTAGCCACCCCAACATCTGCAAACCAAAAGCGATGATCACGACACCACCAATGATGCGCAGTAAAGGGTTGGATAAAATGGCCGGGCCGATCAGTCCAGCGGCTGCACCCAGGGAGATGAAGATCAACGACAACCCTGCGTTAAATGCGAGCGAATTAAATATGACCCAACTCCGCATCGAGGAGCTCGAGTCGCCTTGTTTCATCTGATCGACGCTGATTCCGGAGATCAATGAAATGTACCCGGGAACAAGTGGCAATACGCACGGAGATAAGAACGATGCTAGCCCCGCGAGAAAAGCAATTCCGACTGTAATGTTTGTTGAAACCACTGGTCCGCTCCCCAATCTCAAACCACTTTCAAAACAACGGATGCTTCCTGTTTCTTTGGCGGGAAGCAAACTTGATCGCTACAACTCTGATAATTGAGAACTGCCCTCAGCGCCGTTGTCCCTCGCCCACTCGAAGGAATCCTCAAACTGAATTTAATGACGGCGTGCTTCTCATAAACGCCAAGACGTTCATCTGTGAAACTGAATTTGCGGACTACAGCGCGCGGGTAGGTGATAGGCCCAAGCTTGTATCCTTCCGGCAGCTGCACCTCGATTTTGGTTGGGAGGGCGAACCGACTGATAGGCTCGTGTGCATTCAGATGATATCCAGGCGGAATTTCTATTATGAGTGCAGCACTGATCATTCGACCAGCCTGTGCCTTGTTTGTCGTGAGCACTAACCTCGTATCTATCTTGGGTGGGGTTGTTTGTGCATGAACCGGGTACTGCGCGCCTAACTGGAAAGCGATTACCAGAACGATCTCACCGACGAAGAATCTCATTTTTATTGCCTCTTCAGTTCAACCTCTCGAGGGCCGCACGAATGTCGGCGTTCGAGGGCCGCACCTTGTAATCCGATTCCACCTTGGACCACGCAACACGCCCAGCCTTATCGATTACGTAAACAGCGGGATGTGGAATCCCGTCGAACTTGGTCCCATCGTATGAAGGGTCGTGTAGCCCATACTTATCGATCACTTTATGATCCGGATCACTCAGCATCGTGTAATTCACCGAACCGTTACCATCGCTGCTGATCTTCTCGATGAACTTTTTGGTTGTTTCGTGATCGTCTATGCTGATGGCCAATAAGCGAATTTGTTCGTTGCCCTTTGCCAGCGACCGCAGCTCAGCCAGTTGTCGCGCACAGAAAGGGCACCAGTAACCTCGATAGAACACAACCACAGTTGCCGTCTTGCCTCTCGCTTCGGAGAGCGTGACTGTATTCCCCTGGAGGTCCTCAAGGCTAAAATCAGGAGCCTCTTCTCCGTTGCGGACGGGCTCAATTCTTTTTGCATCATCGACCGTGGAATCTCGGGTATAGCTCTGCGATAAACTCGCTTGCCCAAGTGACACCAGCAGCAATACAACTCCGGCCAATCCTCTCAACCACATAAGTGTTTCCTCCATCCGTTTCGAAAAACCTTTGATCCACGGACTAGTGATACCGAGAGCGCTCTCTTTTATTCCCTGTATTCGGTTTGGCCGGAAAGTTTTCTGGTGGCGATTTCTCTTTGCAGCCTCTGAGTTCTCGGTGTCTCTGTGGTGTGTTTTTTGCTCGATATTCATCACCACAGAAATCACAGAGAACACAACAGGCGGCACAGAGAAGAATGGTTGTGCCTTTAGTGCAAAGCTGCCGATATCCTTAAATCGACATTACCCCGATTTCAACTTTAGGAAAGTCAATTTCGGTCTTCGCGATCACATTGAAATAATTCGTGAAGATGTTAAGCGCGACGTTCGCGATGATCTCACCGATTTCACCTTCAGAAAAACCGGAATCCTTTAATGCCTGTACTTCTGCATTCGAGACTTCGCCACGATTGATTATCACGTTGCGAGCGAATTGTAGAGCGGCATTCGTCCTGTGATCACTCGAATGTCCTTGTCGAGCGGATATGATTGCCTCTTCACCCAAGCCGACCATCTTCCCAATTGCCGTATGCGCTGAAGCACAATAGTCACATCCATTTACTTCCGCAGCGATCAACGCGATCTGTTCGCGGAGCTTCGCATTCAACGTTCCACTTCCCAGGGCTGTGCTGAAGTTTAGATAACCTTCCAGCACCGCCGGCGACTGTGCCATTGTTTTCATCATTTGCGGTGTCATGCCGAGTTTCGCTCTTACACCATCAAGTAACTCTCTCGTTTTCCCAGTTGACTGTTCGTAATTGACTGCTTGAATCCTGGCCATCGTGTTTACTCCTAAAAATATTTTTTACCGCCTTAACGGTCGCTCGCCTTAGTGCATTGCTCGTGCCGCAGGTCCTCAACAGTTGAAGCTGTTGATTTAGCAATGAAAGACGACAAGCAGCGTATTTGGGCCAACTCGAAAAATCAGTTTCCAATGACATCTCGTTGCCGCAACCACGAAGTCTCGTTATGCTTGCTGTATGAAGCCAATGGACCAATTCGGCTCCGAAGAATCCGAAAGTGAAGAGAACCTGTTTGGCGAATTGATTGGTGTCAGCTCGGCCTGGCGAAAAGTCTTACAGCAGATCGATCTGGTCGCCTCATCGAACGTGTCGGTTCTGATCACGGGAGAATCGGGCACCGGCAAAGAGCTAGTGGCCAGGGCCATTCACGCCCGGAGCGATCGTCGTCAGCAGCCGATTGTTGTAGTTAACTGTGCAGCGATCGCGCCAGAGCTTTTTGAGTCAGAGTTTTTTGGCCACGTAAGAGGTGCATTTACCGGGGCGCAGAAGGATCGTATTGGGAGGTTTG
>DATIBX010000233.1:0-11245 GCA_035457105.1 Pyrinomonadaceae bacterium | reverse complement strand
GCTTGAATTTGCGCGAGTCTATTTGCGCCCCGATGGCTTTGCCCCGCTCATCGGCGACACTGATAGTGGCCAGGTCTTGCCGTTTCAACGTCACTCTGCTGCCGATCACGCTTACCTATTGTCTATTGGTGCAATTGTATTCAAGGATCCGCGGCTCAAACTTGCAGGAATAAGTGCACCTGAAGAGTTAGGCTGGGTTCTTGGCAACGAGTCGGTTGCCAAATTCGAGTCGATGACGCCAAGCCTTGAGCTGGAGAATTCGAGGGCCTTTCCGGATACTGGGTTGTACATCATGCGTGATCGAGATCGGTATCTTTGTTTCAACGCGAGTGGCGCGGGAGTAAATGGCCGCGGTTCACATGGACATAACGATGCTCTGAGCATCGAAGTCTCGGCGTTTGGCACACCGTTCATATGTGACCCAGGAACATTCGTTTACGGCGCCAATCCGGCAGCGCGACATGCATTTCGTTCGACGCGTTATCATTCAACTGTTCAGATTGATGGTCACGACCAGAACACGACCGATTTGAAAGCCCCTTTTGTCATCGGCAACGAGGCTGAGCCCACAGTTTTACGTTGGGACACCGACGCGAGCGCCGATCTTGTGATCGCGGAACATTACGGTTACAGCCGTTTTGATCCGCCAATAACGCACAGACGGACCGTAGCATTCGACAAAAAGAGCGGGACCTGGAGTTTGGTAGATGAATTCCTCGGAGAAGGTGAGCACGAGTTCCAGGTGCGATTTCACTTTTGCCCGGGATTGGACATCAGCATTCTTGACTCTTCAGTGATCGCCAAAAGCCGGAGTGGAAAGTCGCTTCACATAAGTTCGTTGAGTGGTCAAGGAGCAGCTGAGCTGGAAGAATTGGCCAGTTCGAAAGACTACGGCGAAAAGAGTCTTTCAGTGTCGGCGTGTTGGCGTATTCGTTCAGAAGCAGGGCGCTTCGAATGGTCAATTATTCCGATCGATGACTTAGCAGGGAAGACGAATAATTAATGTGTGGCATTTGTGGAGTTTGGGAGTATCAGGCCGCGTCAGGGCAAGTCGATAGCCCGTTGATAGCGCGCATGCGCGATCAGATGGTCCATCGTGGTCCAGATGATTCCGGTGAACACATCTTTGACGAACGTCGCGGAGGTTTCGGCTTCCGACGCTTATCAATAATAGATTTGTCAGCTGCGGGTCATCAGCCAATGCACGGTTGTGACCAACAGCTGTGGCTTGTTTTTAATGGAGAGATCTACAACCACGCACGACTCCGCGAAGGCTTAAAAGAGCGCGGCCATCGTTATGCCTCCCTCACGGATTCGGAAACCATCCTTCACCTGTATGAGGAAAAGGGCCTCGACTTTGTTAACGAGATCGAAGGCGACTTTGCTATTGCCATCTGGGACGAGAAAGCCGCGCAGCTAGTGCTCGCCCGCGATCGCGTTGGAGTCAAGCCGCTCTACTTTTATCAAAAAGACGGGCGCTTTATTTTTGCCTCCGAGATCAAGGCGATCCTCCAACACCCTGCAGTTACGACTGATATTGACGAACTAGCTCTCTATCACTATTTGACGTTCCTGACTACGCCGGCGCCCAACACGTTATTCAAAGATATCTACAAAATTCCCGCGGGGCATGTGGCTGTGGTGAAACGCGACGGCTCTTTGAACATGAAACAGTATTGGGATGCTTTGCCCCCGGAAACTGGAGTAGTCAAGAGCACCGAAGAGCATCAGCAAGAGATCCTGAGGCTCTTAAGGGAATCGATCAGAAAACGGATGATGTCTGATGTGCCGTTTGGAGTCTTCTTATCAGGTGGAGTTGATTCTTCAGCCAATGTCGCTCTGATGTCCGAACAGATGTCGCGACCGGTCGAGACATTTACGGTTGGCTTTAGTGATGCCGAGTATCTCAACGAACTCGAGTCTGCTCGCCGCATCTCAAAACAGTTCGGCACCAATCATCACGAGATTCTCATTTCAGAGAAGGAGATGCAGCAGTTCTTACCCGATCTCGTTTTTCATCAGGATGAGCCAATCGCCGATCCCGTTTGTATCCCGCTCTACTATGTCTCAAGACTTGCGAGAGACTCAGGAACTATTGTGGTGCAGGTTGGGGAAGGCGCCGACGAGATCTTTAGTGGCTACGAGAACTATGTTAAGCATTTACAAATTTACGAGAAGTTCTGGCGCCACGCGAAAAAAGTACCAGCGTCAGTGCGACGCAAATTTTCCGATCTGACTGTGCCAATCCTCGCGGCCACCGGAAAAAAGCGGACTGCTGTCGAACTTCTCCGACGATTGGGAGCGGATGAACCATTATTCTGGGGCGGTGTGGTGGTTTATGACGAGCGCTTAAAGCTTATGGTCCTATCGCAAGAGATAAAGAACCGTCTGAATGGCGCGTCGTCACTGCAAGTAGTGAAAAAATATCTCGAGCGGATCGAGGCAGAACGTCCCGATTCAGATTTTCTCACTCGCCTCATTTATCTCGAATTGAAACTACGCTTACCTGAGCTGCTACTCATGCGGGTCGACAAGATCACAATGGCCACCAGCGTGGAAGCAAGGGTTCCATTTCTCGATCATCACTTGATTGAATATGTGCTTGGTATTCCTCGCGAGATGAAGGTGGTGGGAAGTAGCGGCAAACACATTCTAAAACAGGCATTGGAAAGTGTCTTACCGCATGACCTTCTCTATGGTCGAAAGCGCGGCTGCGGAGCACCGGTGCGTGAATGGTTCAGACAAGAACTCGGACCATGGTTCGATTCACATCTGATGAATTCCAGCCTAAAACGCCGTGGCTTGCTTGATTACGGATTCATCGGCCATATGTTGGACCAGCACAGGCGGGGCACCCGCGATTGGGGCTTTCAATTATGGGGGCTGCTGAATTTGAGCTTATGGTACGAACGTTGGATAGATAAATAAGATACTTGTGGCCAAAAGATCTCGAAGTAAGTCCACCACAAAAGTTAAATCACGACGCCCATTTAGTCACAGCGTTGCGCTAACGTTAGTAACTCGCATGCTGATGCTGGCAGGGGCGTTGGGCACGAGCATTATCGTAGCGAGGTGGCTGGGTACGATTGGAGTCGGTACGCTGGCGGTGCTCAGCGTCACCGTCGCTCTCTCTGTGCAACTGGGATGCGCAGGTTTACCTTCGGCCAACACCTACTTTATTTCCCAGGATAGAGCTCAACTCACACGCGTCTGGTCCAACGCGCTCTTGTTTGCGATGCTCGCCGGATCTGCAATCGCCCTCCTGGTAATTGGGCTGGCAAGATTAAAGCCGACACTGTTTGGTGAGGTGCCGCTCGAGTTGCTCACTCTAGCCGCCGCGTCGATACCGTTCCAGCTGATCAATTTGCTTGGCCTCAACGTTCTCTTAGGGATGGAGCGCGTTACACAATTCAATCTGCTGGATGCGCTGTCGCAGTTACTCTTGCTGGTTAATGCCTGCTTAGCTTTTGCGTTGCGCGTCGATCTGTTTGTGCTCGTACTTTTCAACACGGTGGCCGCCGTTATCGTCGCTATTACAGTTGTTCTGATCATCTTCCGAGAGATTGGGAAGCTGAGTAATGACGTATTGCAGCTCGATCCACAGTTGTTCAAACGAATGATCAGGTACGGTCTGAAATTCTATATTTCGGTGGTGGCCGGCATTGTCATCCTGCGAGTCGATCTGCTGCTAGTGAACAAACTGCGGGGATCAAGTGAGGCTGGTGTTTACGCTATTGCTGCGCAGATGAGCACACTACTGATTTTGCTGCCGTCTGTAATTGCCACGTTGCTTTTCCCCCGAGTTTCCGCTGTTAAGGACATTGACGGCGAGTTGACGATGCGCGCCACGCGACATACCGCCTTTGTTATGTTCATCGTTTGTATTTTGGCCGTACCGTTAGCGTTTGCTTTACCGTACGTCTACGGGCAATCGTTTCGAGGTGCGACGCTCCAGTTATTGATCCTGTTGCCGGGCGTCTTGCTGCTCGGGATCGAGTCTGTGATGGTTCAGCATTTCAATGCGCAAGGCCTGCCTTTCACCATTCCCCTGTTCTGGATCATCTGCGTTTTGGTAAATGTCATCCTCAATCTAATTTTCATTCCCAAGTTTGGCGCCATCGGAGCAGCAGTAGTTTCAACTGTGACTTACGCACTAATTTTCGTGCTGGTCGCCACTTACTTTCGCTCCAAGACAGGCAATAGACTTTCAACTGTTTTGCTTTTGAGACAGAGCGAACTCCGGCAACTGTTGAACCCAAAATTGCTTGGCGCAACCCTCAGGTAACCGAAGATCAATGCCATCCGAAGTTGGCCAACAAAAGAAAGTTCTCTTACTAACTCTCGACGGGAATGAGGCGAGGGCGCGAGTGCTACTCGAAGAGCGATTTCCCGGAGCATCAATTACAACGGTTCCACGTTCGGAAATCGAGTCACGTGGCGTGTTGAAGAGTCTTACGGCCTTTAGAAACATCCGGCCTGATCTCTTTGTGCTGTCGATGGAGAACCTGTCTTATCAACGTGGACAGAATCTGTTGAGTTTGTTTGGAGCTCTGTCAGGCGCACGCGAGGTTCTCGCTATCGATGCTCAAGGGGGAACTCGGATTGAGTCCGGTGGATCTTTGCTCACTAAAGGTCCAATGCGACTTTTACGTGAGTCATCATTAAGTGGTCAGGCGATAGTGCGATCTCACCGCCAGCTCCGCGCTCTTGAAAAAGCAGTCAACTCCGCCCGGAAGTTCCAGGTACCTGGAAAATCAAGTGGCCCACTGAGGATTGCATTTTTGCGAGCGACACCTGGACCAGGCACCCAGGCCGGGGGAGCCTCGAGCCACATAAATGGCTTTATCAACGCGGCGGTCAAGTCAGGGGTTGACGTTCATTTATTCTCAAACGACCGCATCGCCGGTTTTAACAATCCAAGGGTACCGGTGACGATCATTCCGCTTCAGTCTACGGGAATAACGCGCTCAGCTTTCGATCTCTATAACAACTTGTTCTTTACTGATGGAGTGGAAGCGGAGGTTGCGAAACTTAAACCCGATCTGATTTATCAAAGGTACGGGCGGTTTACGTGGGCCGGCGTTGCGGTGGCGCTCAAGTTTGAAAGGCCATTGTTCCTGGAGTACAACGGTTCAGAAGTTTGGGTCGGAAAGTACTGGGATTCAGCCGGAATGTTCCCATTGCTGGAAAGATTTGAAAGGTTGAACCTGCAAGCGGCGTCTCGCATCTTCGTCGTGTCGGAGGTGGAGCGGCAAAATTTATTGCGGACGGGAGTTCCCGATCACAAGATCGTCTTTAATCCCAACGGCGTCGACGCCGAGCAGTTCCGACCGAATATTGGTGGTGATGGTGTCCGTGAAAACTTAGGAATCGGGAAGGATGTCATAGTCGCAGGGTTTGTCGGCTCGTTTGGTCCGTGGCACGGTGTTCTGGAATTGGCGCGCGCCATAACTCAGATCCCGTTGGCAGTTCGGTTAAGATTTCTTTTGATTGGCGCGGGAAAACTTCGAGAAGAGACCGAAACTATCATTAGTGAAGCCGGTTTGAGCGATAGAGTGATCTTTACTGGCGGCCTGGCTCACGAAAAAGTACCGGCTTATCTTGATGCTTGCGACATTCTGGTCTCGCCGCATGTGCCACTCGAAGATGGCAGCGATTTCTTTGGTTCGCCGACAAAGCTCTTCGAATACATGGCAATGGCGAAAGGGATTGTCGCCAGTCGCCTGGGCCAGATCGGCGACGTTTTGCAGCACGAAAAAAACGCGCTGTTGGTGGAACCGAAAAATATTGAAGAATTATGCAATGCTTTGATTCGACTCGCCGGCTCAACGGAGCTTAGAACTCGATTGGGCCAACAAGCACGTCGCGATGTCGAGGACAAATACACCTGGAACCACAATGCGCAGCGAGTGATCTCTGCTTACCGTGAGTGGGTCAGGCAGGAATTAACATGAAGCCGTTGGAACTTGAAAAACAGCATGCTCGTGAGCAGTGGACGAATGATCCTTGTGGCTCGTCGTACGTTCGAGATCTAGAGCTAGGTACGCAAGAGTTCTTTGAAGCCATCGAGCAGCATCGTTATTTCGAATACGCTCCGTGGATGCGGCGCGTGATGGAGTTTGACAACTTCGCCGGCGCTGATTTGCTGGAGATTGGTTGTGGAATGGGAACCGATCTGCTCCAGTTTTCTCGAGGCGGTGCTCATTGTACTGCGGTCGACATAACTCCCCGTTCAATCGAAATCGCCAGACACCGATTCGCGCTCTATAACCGGCCGGGATTTTTTCTTCTGTCAGATGCTGAGCACTTGCCATTTCGTTCGGAGAGTTTTGACGTGGTCTATTCGAATGGCGTTTTGCATCATACTCCTGACACGCAAGGCTCAATCGATGAAGTCTACCGAGTGCTACGCAAAGGCGGCACGGCTAAGGTCATGGTCTATCATCGCAATTCACTCAACTATTGGGTTGAGATAGTGGCGCGACGTGGTTTATTCGGCGGAGAGTTTCTCCAAGGACGATCTGCCGAAGAGATTATGAGTCGCGTGATTGAATGTAGCGACCACGATGCGCGACCGCTGGTAAAAGTTTACAGCCGTAAGCAAGCGATGAAATTATTTCACAGGTTTAGGGACGTTCGGATTGAAGTCGATCAGTTGACTCGAGAAGAATTGCGCTTTCTTTCGCCGTTGGTTTCCGATAGGGCCTTCAGAAAGTTAAGCCGGCGAGTTGGCTGGAATCTGATCACCACAGCACGTAAATAGTTCAGCTAACTCTATTCGAGATGATTCAAAGCGTCGCTCACCCAAGAAGGCTGATACTTGCGTTAATCGCTATTGTTTTACTCGGCTTTGTAGTTAGAGTCCTGACTGCTCATTTCATCGCCACACATTTGAACGACCCGGGTTGGTTCCAAAGTGGTTCCTTTGCCATCTTCGACAGGCAGGCTCAAAACGCACTTGACGGCAAAGAGTCATTCTTCTGGATTTCCGACTCTTCCCGGACTGACTTGATCGAATATCCGCCCGGGAACAAATTTTGGATCGGATTCATTTATGCAGTGACCGGCGAACGGTCAGCTCTTTCCGTGCAGCGATTCCAGTTGTTCGCCGATTCGCTTTCGATTCTATTGATAATTGGAATTGGTATTAGCGCCTTCAGTTGGAATACCGGCTTGATAGCCGGCCTATTGGCGGCTCTTTCACCAATGTTAGCGCTTTACGGAGTGACGCCTGGGGCTGACGCCGTCACCAGTTGGTTTGTGTTGGCTTCCGTTTGGGCTCTGATTGTTTGTTGCAAGCGCAAAAGTGTTGGTTATGCGATTTTGGCCGGAGTGTTACTCGGATTGGCTTGTTGGCTTCGGGTCAATCCACTTTTCTTGTTTGGAGCTTGGTTTCTTGGACTACTACTGTTCTTAAAGGCGCCGCTGAAAAAACGCCTGCAACTCGCGGCGGTGGCCTCGCTGGCCTCGATCTTGATAATCGCACCCGTCGTGGTCCGCAACCTGATTGTTTTCTATCCGCAGGTTGCGCCGACGGGTTTGGGTATTGGTTGGAATTTTTTGGCTGGAATTGGGGAAACGGAACGGGGCGCGGAGTTTGGAGCTCCGTGTTGCGATCAGCTTATCATCGAACAAGAACGGGCCGCCCTGGGCTTACCGCCTGATGCGCCGCTTGGCCTGGTCTATCCAGATGGCATCACGCGTGATCGTCAGCGAGGTCAACGAGCTATTGCAATCATCAAGGCTCATCCTATCTGGTACGCAGGAGTGATGGCCCGGCGAATCGCGGGCCATTTAAAGCTGGCTGGTAAGCCAGTCCCGTCAATGGGTAGCACCGGAATTAACGTCACCAGTCAAAAGTCACTTCCCAGCAATCTTCAGAGATTTCCGTTTTCCTCAGCTGTTAACGCCCTGGGCATGGTCCAAAGTGTTCTCCGCTACCTCGCACTACCATTGATCTTGGTTGGTATTTGGTTTGGATTCAGGCAGTCGATCGAAATGAGCGGCGTCCTGACTGCAACGGTGGTCTATTATCTTGCCACTCTTTCCGTGGCGCACTCTGAAGTGCGTTATGCGTTGCCGATGCACGGTATCTTTTGTGTCTTCGCTGCTGTTGCTGTTTTTAGAGTTATACCCAAGCGGCCGACCACTGATTTCTGACAGGCTACTGCGCCGAGGGCGCCAGAGGGGGCGGCCACGGAGTGCCGCCCCTACAGGCATTTTGTATGATGCTCTAGATGCTTAGTGATCGGTCGATAATTTGTTTTGGGGGAGAAGACTGGTGGTACCACCATCCGCATTCCAAAGCTCACTTGATGCGCAAGTTTGCCAGGGCCGGAAACAAAGTGATCTTTGTAAATTCAATTTCCATGGGTCTGCCGAACCTTGCCCACAAAGATCTGCTCCCCAGAATCAAACGCAAGCTCGGAAGTTACTCGAAGCTGGTACGCCAAACCGATGAAGGCATTACGGTAGTGTCGCCGGCCAGTTTGCCATTTTTTGGTAGTGCCGCCGCGCGCTCGATCAACCGGCGCGCAATCGCTGCCCAGATTGGCGCCTTGGCCAAGCGACGCGGTATGGTCCAGCCGATTCTTTGGATTGCAATTCCTACCGCGGCAGAGATGATTGGATCCTTTTCGGAATCGGTAATTGTCTATCAAGTTTCCGACAAGTACGATGCAAATACGATGGACCACGCAACCGATCCCGCGCTAATCAGAAAACTTCATGAGCACGCGATCGATGCCGCTGATGTGGTGTTCTATTCCGGTCGTAAACTTTTTGCCGAAGCAACGCATGGCTGTAGCTACTCTTACTTGCTGGAACAGGGTGTTGATTATCCGCACTGGAGTAAGGTCAGTTCGAATCAGATTGAAGTTGCGCCGGAGATCGAACGAATTCCCCATCCGCGTCTCGGTTATTTCGGAGCCATCGAGCCATGGTTGGTGGACCAGGAACTTATCAGGCGAGCGGCTCAACAACGGCCTGCCTGGCAGTGGATCTTTATCGGCAATCGGTCACGCGGCCTCGAGATCGAAGATTTGCCCAACACTCATTTTCTTCCTCCCGTTCCCTACTCGGAATTGCCGCGGTATGCCGCCGGATTCGACGTTTGTGTTCTGCCGTGGGAAACTGAGCAGGCTTTTACAAGTTATGGTTCGGCGATCAAGGTTCGCGAATATCTAGCCACGGGGAAACCGGTTGTAATTTCTCCACTGCCAGAATATGAACCAATGAGCGATGTTTTAAGAATTGCCCGTTCGCGCGACGACTTTCTGGCGTTGGTCGACGAGTCCCTGCGAGAAAATGACCCGTCGCTTTCGACAAAGCGTCAACAGTCGGTGGTTTCGGGAACGTGGGACGCGCGAGCTGAATGGGTAAGCGACTTGATCGAGGAGGCGCTAGCGAGAAAGTAGCCCTACTGCGAATGAAACAAGTACTTCAGAATCGAAAAACGGGCAGACCCTTTGTCGGGGAAGTTCCGGTCCCGGCGTTGCAAAAGGGACGCGTGCTGGTGCGTACCGTCTCTTCGCTAATCAGTGCCGGCACCGAACGAGCCGCGGTCGAGCTTGTCAGTAAGGGACTGGTCCAGGAGGCCAGGGAACGTCCTGATCTCGTAAGGGCTGTCGTGGAGAAAGTTAAGTCAGAAGGATTGCGAAATACCTTTGCTTCAGTACGCGACAAAATGGCAGCGTCGCAAAGTCTCGGCTATAGCGCTTCCGGAATTATTTCGGCAGTCGCTGCAGATGTTAGCGAGTTTCAAATTGGGGATCGCGTGGCTTGCGCCGGCCTGGGCTTTGCTTCCCACGCAGAAGTTCTATCCGTTCCGCAGAATCTTTGTGTACATCTTCCTGACTCGGTGAGCTTTGACAGCGGTGCATTTGGCACCCTGGGCGCAATAGCTCTACAGGGTGTGCGGTTGGCTGAGCCCACTCTGGGCGAGTCAGTGGTCGTGATCGGACTGGGCTTGTTGGGCCAGTTAGTCGTCCAACTTTTAAAAGCTAATGGATGCAGAGTTTTCGGGCTTGATCTGGCGGCAGACAAAGTGAAACTCGCCCTTGAACTTGGCGCAGATGGCGCCGCCGTAGCGTCTGATGAATCTCAAGAACTCGTTGAAAGGTGGACCAGGGGACGAGGCGCAGACGCAGTCCTCATTACTGCCGCGAGTGAGTCAAGTAGTCCAGTCGAATTGGCGGCAAAAATTTCACGACTGAAAGGACGGGTCGTGGTCGTTGGAATGACTGGTCTGAACATACCGCGTCATCCGTTCTATATGCGCGAGCTCAAATTGATCATCTCGATGTCGTATGGTCCAGGTCGTTATGATCGAAACTACGAAGAGCTGGGACATGATTATCCCTTTGCTTATGTTCGTTGGACTGAAAAACGGAACATTGAAGCGTTTATTGACCTGGTGGATCAGGACCGACTGAATGTGGAACGCCTGATTACTCATCGATTCAGTCTCGATGAAGCTGAGCGTGCCTACCAATTGATAGCTGGTCAGACCAGCGAGCCTTACCTTGGAGTTCTGCTGAAATACGATCCCGAGGCTGAGGTCGAGACGAAAATCCACCTACTGCCTCGTGCCACGGCGACAGGACCATTGCATAAGCACGTCGCGATCGGATTGATTGGTGCGGGTGGTTATGTTCCGGCGATGCTTTTGCCGCATTTCAGATCCGAAAAAGCTGTGTTTCGTTCGATCGCAACTGCCACAGGTTTGTCCGCTCATGACGTGGGACGCAGGTTTGATTTTGCTTTTGCAGTCTCGAGTGCGGAGGAGGTCCTTGAGGATGCGGATATCAATCTGGTCGTGATTGGTACTCGACACGACTCCCACGCGGATCTGGTTTGCAAGTCGCTGTCTAGTGGCAAACACGTGTTTGTAGAAAAACCGTTGGCGCTGAATAACCTTGAGCTCGATCATGTAATAGAACAAGCGCAATCATCAGATCGCTTGTTAATGGTAGGTTTCAATCGCCGTTTTTCACCGCTTGCACTTCGCGCCAGGGACTTCTTCGCAAGAGGCGAAGGCCCGCTATCGATTATCTATCGAATAAATGCTGGACGGGTGCCTCGGGACCACTGGATTAATGATCCGGAACAGGGCGGACGAATCATTGGAGAGGTCTGTCACTTTGTCGATCTAATGCAATTTCTAACTGGTTCTGCTCCGGTTTCTGTATTCGCTGAGTCAACTGAGGCAAAATCAGAGCTGGTGTTGGACGCTGATTCAGTTTTG
>DATIBX010000232.1:0-31704 GCA_035457105.1 Pyrinomonadaceae bacterium | reverse complement strand
AAGGTTATTCCGACCTTTGCAACCGACTTTCGAACGTTGGGCAAAGTCTCTGCAGAAACGAGCCGTAGCTGAAAAGAAAAAGAGTTTGGCGAAGTAGGATTAGCTAACGGGAGTGTCGTCGATTTCATCGGCAATCGCTCTCAGAATCAAAGCCACTTCAGCGTCGCTAACCTCACTAGCCTTGAACTTGATCTCAAGGTTGAAGTCTTTTTCAGGCGATGAGTATTTGAAGGTATAAGGTTTAACGGCCGAAACTACACGTGGTCCCATTTCCTGACGGCGAGCCTCACGCGCGTCGTTACGTTTCATTCCCTGAGAAACAATTTGCCTGGCTAGACCACGCATTGAATCGTCGTCTGGCTGCCTGACTATCTGCAGCAGGATGGACTTGGCGTTGATATCTGCTTCACGACATAGCGTTCTCACGTCAGCGGGAATTCTGGCGATTGCCATCGCTTCGGTCACGGTCGAGCGGCTCTTGCCGACTTTGCGTGCGACGTCATCATGCGTATATCCGAACCGCTCGCAAA
Source organism: Pyrinomonadaceae bacterium (assembly GCA_035457105.1). Classification (GTDB taxonomy): domain Bacteria; phylum Acidobacteriota; class Blastocatellia; order Pyrinomonadales; family Pyrinomonadaceae; genus PSRF01. The sequence continues at coordinate 31,174 of DATIBX010000232.1, read as the reverse complement.
GCGCTAACAAGCCATCTGCTTCTTCCCAAACGGTTAAATCCTTGCGCTGCATGTTTTCGATCAGCGCAATTTCGGCGACGGTACCATCGTCGACTTCCATTTCGACGCAAGGCACTTCTTTCAGGCCAGCCTTCTGGGCTGATCTCCACCTGCGTTCGCCTGCGATAATCATCCACTTTCCCGTGAGTCTATTAGGTTTGACTAATAGTGGTTCTAGAACACCTTTTTCTGCAATCGAGGCAGTTAGCTCGGTCAGATCGCCAAATTCGACGCGCGGCTGTTCAGGATTTGGCTCAAGCTTGTCGACGGGAATCATTCTTCCAATCTGAGCGGGCCGATGTTGGGCCAATTCTTCGACGTAGTGCGCGTCGTGACGCATTTGTAGCCCGGTGGGCAATCCCCTCTTAGACACGGCTCATTACCTCTTCGCAAAGTTTTCCGTACTCAATAGCGCCGGATGAATTGGGAGCAAAGCTGAAAATCGACTCCTTGTAAGCCGGCGATTCTTCAAGCCTGACGCTCTTGGTTATTACTGTTTCAAAAAGCTTCGTGCCAAACACACTGCGAATCTGTTCGTGCACTTCGCGGGCGAGCGTGGTTCGTTTGTCGTGCAAGGTAACGAGCACACCCAGAAGTTCAAGGTTAGGGTTGGGTCGAGCTTTAACCTTTTCGATTGTTTCAAGTAGATCGTCAGTCCCCTCCAGTGCGAAGTATGACGACTGGATAGGTATCAAGACGTGCGTTGCAGCGACCAAAGCGTTGACAGTGATCAGGCCAAGTGTGGGCGGAGTGTCAATAACGATCACGTCGTAAATCTGACGGAAGGGCTCGAGCCGATCTTTCAATCTGAATGGCGCGTCGAAGTCACCAACAAGTTTGGATTCGAGTTTGGCCAGGCTAATTCGCGCGGGAACCACGTCAAGATTTTCGACCGGTGTTTTGTAAACAGATTGCTCGACCGGGGCCTGGCCATCCATCATCAGTTCGTAGATAGATCTTTCGATCGTCTGTGGATCGATATATGAAATCGAACTATTAGCCTGAGGATCGAGGTCTAAAAGTAGGACACGTTTTCCCAGACGGGCGAAGGCGGCAGCCAGGTTTATGGCCGTGGTAGTCTTCCCTACCCCGCCTTTTTGGTTGGCGATGGCAATTACCATTCGCTGCACTTTGGCAAACACTCGCTTGGTGGGTTCATGATCGTAACTTTAGCAGACCTGTTACATTGGCAGGTCGCCAGCTTCTCCGATTACATCGGGCCAATCTTCTTCAGTCGTCGTAGTTTCTGACTCTTCGACATCCTCAGTCGGCAAGGTATTCCGAGAGGCTTTGATGACTTCCATGTCGACGTAAATTGGGCAGTCCGCGCGCAACGCCAAAGCAATTGCGTCCGAAGGTCTGGAATCAAGGACCATCCGATCACCGTCGCTATTTCGCATCTCGATGACCGCAAAGAATGTGTTATCGCGCAGGCTGGTTACTACCACACGTTCCACTTGGATTCCAAGTTCGGTGAGTAGATTCCGCAAAAGATCATGAGTCATCGGGCGTGGTGGGGCAATTTTTTCAATTTCCAGCGCAATAGCGTTTGCTTCGTACGCTCCAACCCAGATAGGTAGCATCGTATCGCCTTCAACATCTTTGAGGATAATGATGGGAGTTCCGCTGTTTGGATCCATCATTAACGCTCGAATCTTCACTTCGATTTCCATAATTCCTACCCCTTATGCTACCGCTCAGCTATTAACCATTTCCCCATACAAACTGTTTGTTTTCGCGGCGGTCACTCGCACGTCGACCATTTCGCCCTCAAGCATCTTGTCGCCCGTAAAATTTACCACTTTGTGGCAGGAGGAGTGACCCATCAGATCCTTGTCTGATCTTGAACTCTCGCGCTCAACGAGCACGTTTACTGTTCTGCCAATGTAGTCTCTGAAGATCTGATCCTGAACATTTCGCTGCACTCGTTCGAGCTCAAGAAATCGTGCCGTCTTTTCACTCTCAGGAACATTATCAGAAAAACTGGCTGCTGGGGTGCCGGTGCGTTTGGAATATTTGAAAAGATACAAACTATCGAAACGGCACTGTTGGACCAGCTCCAGGGTCTGGCGGAAATCTTCATCTGTCTCGCCGGGAAAACCAACGATGATGTCGCTGGTTAAAGCCAATTGTCTCTTGCAGCTCTTAATGCGATCGATCTTTTCCAGGTATTCTGACCGCTTATGACCACGTCGCATTGCTTTCAGAATTCGATCGCTGCCTGACTGGACTGGAAGGTGAATCCAGTTACAAAGGTTTTCGTTTTGTTCGATTGCGGTGACGATGTCGCTGTGAAAATCGCGCGGGAATGAAGTTGTGAACTTTATTCTTGGCATCCCGGTTGCGGCTACCGCTCGCAACAACCTGCAGAAAGCAGTGGCGCCGGAAAATCCTGCTAATCCATCTTCCACTTTGGGCCGGTAGCTGTTGACGTTTTGCCCTATCAGGTGAATTTCCTTGTAACCCAGGGCCTGCAGCCTTCTTGTTTCGTCGATAATCTCGCTAGCCGGACGACTGCGTTCTCTCCCGCGCGAATAAGGAACAATGCAGAAGGAACAGAATTTATTGCAGCCTTCGATGATCGGAATGAATGCGACGTGTGGCGAATGGCGTTCAACGGGCGAAACATCCCACGTTTCGTGTGCACCGCGCTCGTTGAGATCGATTACTCGTTTCTCACCAGCACGCGCACGCTCGATCATTTCAGGGATGCGATCCGTTGCGCGAGTGCCGATAACCATATTGACAGTGGGTGAGTTAGCAAAAATTGATTTGCCTTCAAGTTGAGCCACACAACCCATTAAACCAACTACTCTTGGCCGACGATTTGATTCTTCTGCACGCAATTCTCCGATTCGCGTATATGCTTTTTGCTCTGCTTTTTCGCGCACCGAGCAGGTATTTAACAGGATGACATCGGCAAGTTCCGAACTATCACAGACGTCGTAACCTGAAGCGCGAAGCCCAGTGGCGGCACGCTCAGAATCAGCGACATTCATCTGGCAACCAAATGTCTCGATGTACACCTTGGGCTTCATTGTTAATCCGGCTTCGACGTACCGACAGTCTATCAGAAATCATTTCCGAAACGCGATAGTCTCACCTGTGTGGCCTTGTGTGTTCTCGATGCCTCTGTGGCGCTGCTTTGTAAGAACTTAGCGGTTTGTTATGCCGCGCAGCGGAGCCACAACGAAGGATCTAGATTAGAACGATAAGTTGAATTTCTCTGTGCCGCCTCTCTCTTCTCTGTGTACTCGCGGTGGACTCTAATTGTAAGCCCAACCACCACCGAGACACCGAGGACACAAAGGTTGCACCGAGAAATTCACTCGAAATACTTATTCGTCACTAATCTTTAGGCATTCAGAGAGAACCAAGAAATTTAGTGTGTCGGCGACCGCTTGGTTTCTTGCTATCAAAAGAAGAACTTGTTCGTTTGTTACACAGTTTCTGCCGATTTTCGATGAGTTTAATTTTCACTACTTCGCTTGACCGTGTCCGGTCAGCTTAGTAGTATCGCGACGTTACTAATCCCAGAAAACAGAAAGGCTCCTCATGTCCTTCAACAAAATAATTCTCGTGGGAAACCTTGGCCGCGATCCGGAGTTGCGCTATACGCCGCAAGGAACTCCTGTCTGTAACTTTTCGATGGCTACGACTGAGCGTCGCAAAGATAAGTCAGGAGAAATGCAGGATCACACCATCTGGTTCAGGGTTACGTTGTTCAACCGGATGGCCGAAACCGCCTCACAATACCTGCATAAGGGAAAACAGGTTTACATCGAAGGACGTCTGAGAATGGAAGAGTGGACGGACCGGGATGGCAAACCACGAACGACTCTAGAAGTGACTGCAACCGAAATGCACTTCATTGGATCGCGCGGCGACGATGCTCCGCCTGTGGAGCGCGCGGCTTCGGCAGCAGTCTCTGCTCCCCAGGAGCAACCAGACTTATCGGACGAAGATATTCCATTCTAGGTAACTCAGACTCAGCTACTTACTAGCGGTTGGATCGGTCTTTTTGTCAGCGGTACCCCAGCGACCGAAGTGTCGCAGTTTGTCGTAGCGGCGAGTGAGACGCTCTTCCTGACTGCAACTGACTGCCTCGGCCAATCGTTCGCTTAACGCGGAATCGAGGTATCGAGCTGTTTGATCGTAATCATTGTGCGCGCCACCGTCTGGTTCGCGAATGATCTTGTCGATAACTCCCTCTTCAAAAAGATGCTGGGCTGTTAGTCGCAGGCCTTCAGCTGCTCGCGGTGCCTGGGTGGAATCCTTCCAGAGAATGGCCGCACAACCTTCAGGTGTGATCACCGAGTAAGTCGCATTCTCGAGCATTAAAACTTGATCGCCAACTCCGATGGCAAGAGCGCCACCTGAGCCACCTTCGCCAATCACCGTGACGATGATTGGGACTTTGATCTTGGCCATCTCACGAAGGTTAAAGGCGATTGCCTCTGCTTGACCACGTTCTTCTGCGTCGATGCCCGGGTAAGCTCCCGGAGTATCGATGAAAGTAAAGATGGGTCGTCCAAATTTTTCACCGAGCTTCATGACACGGAGCGCTTTTCGATAGCCTTCCGGTTTGGGCATCCCAAAATTTCTAAAGCTGCGCTGCTTAGTATCGCGGCCCTTCTGATGTCCGATGACAACGATTGGCAGACCGTGAAATCTTGCGAGACCGCAAACGATGGCGGGATCTTCCGCGAAACGCTTATCGCCATGAAGCTCAACGAAGTCTTCGAATAGTCGTTCAATGAGATCGAGTGTGTAAGGTCGATCAGAGTGGCGCGCGAGTAACACTCGATCAAAGGCTGTGGGCGCCTTTTCTTCTGTCTTAGGAGCCTCTTCCGTTTTCTTCTCTTCTTTTGCTTTTCGCATTCGTTCTTCTTAATTAGCGGTCGATTGAATCTTTTCAAAGGTAACTGAACACCCAAGATTTTTCAGTGCTGACTCAAGCTGCTCACTACGTTTGATCTTCAACGCAGGATTCGCTCTCACTCGAACCACGGTAGAAGGATCGATGAGAGCTTCGAGGGTCACGTCACATTCACCAGGGTTGGAGCTAAGCAAACCAAGAATTGAGTCAAACAGGGTTGCATAATCGTCATTCACTGGTGTTCTCAATACGACATATTCCCCCACCTTTGCCGCGGCATCAAGGCTTTGGACCTGATCTGCAATTATAGTTGCTGGACCATCATCGCTCAGCTCTAGTCTACCCGTTATCAACACCGCTAGATCACTCTGAAGCAGCGCCGAGTGTTTGCGATATACCTCAGGCCATAGAACGCACTTGGTTCCACCTAAGTCGTCCTCAAGGCGAAGTAGAGCGAACTTATCTCCCTTCTTCGTAGTGCGAGTCTGTAATTCGGAAATGATACCGCCGGATGTCACTCGAATTCCCGTGGTTAGATTTGGGAGTTCCGTTGATTTTATAGCTTTATAGCCCTGCAGAATGTCGAAGTAATTCTCCAGTGGATGGCCCGTTATGTAAAACCCGACTGCGCCCTTCTCGGCAGCTAATAACTCGGTTTGATTCCAACCCTTGGCATGGGGCGACAGTTCCTTGGAATAATCAATTTCCTCAGGAAGCCCTCCGAAAAGTCCGCTTTGACCCTGGATCCGTTCACGTTTTGCTCGCTGAGCTCGTGACAGAGCCATGTCAATCGAATTGAACAGGCCCCCTCTCCATTCCGGGAGGCTACGTTCGTCCTTCAGTGAATCGAAGGCCCCGGCGCTCACCAGGCTTTCAAGTACACGTTTGGTGGCCTCGACTCGTTCAGCGAAGTCAAAGAACGAGCGGAAAGGCTCGGTACCACGAGCTTCACAAATCGCTTTAACTATCGATTGGCCAAGCCCTTTTATAGCCGTCAACCCGTAACGAATGGCTCCATTCAGAGGAGTGAAATCGGAATTACTCTCATTTACGTCGGGCGGCAATAAAGCAATCTTTTGAGCCTTAAGCTCTTTAGAATATTTGAATACCTTGGCCGCGTCCTGCGCTTCGCTCGACAAGACTGCCGCATAAAAGTGTTCGGGAAAGTGAGCTTTAAGATAAGCGGTCTGAAAAGCGAGATACGCATAAGCGACGCTATGGCTACGATTGAAGCCGTAGTCAGAAAACTGCGCCATCAAGGAAAATATCTTTTCAGCCTTTTCCTTTTTAATGCCGCGCTCGATCGCCCCATTGATGAATTTCTCTTCATGGACAGCCATCTCCTCGCGCTTCTTCTTACCCATCGCACGGCGCATCAAGTCGGCTTCGCTGAGCGTATAGCCGGCCAGTCTCTGCGCCAACTGCATGATCTGTTCCTGGTAGACAATAATTCCGTAAGTGTTACTCAGGATGTCTTTCATCTCAGGCACGAGGTACCGGACGCTCTTCTTCCCGTGATGCCTCAAGATGAACTCATCGACCATTCCGCCGTCCAATGGGCCGGGCCGGTAAAGTGCGTTAAGGGCTGCCAGGTCTTCCACACCCTTAGGCTTAAGCTTACGGCAGATCTCCTGCATGCCTGAAGATTCGAACTGAAAGACAGCCTCAGTCCTTCCCTCGGCGAAAACAGCCATTGTTTTAGCGTCGTTAAGCGCTGTATCACCCCACTTAATCTCAGTCCCAAGCATTTGCTTAATGCTGATTAAGCAATCATTTATAACAGTTAAAGCAGTAAGCGCTAAAAAGTCCATCTTAAGCATGCCGGTCTTTTCAAGATCTGACATGACGTACTGGGTGGTGAGTTCGTCCTTGCCGGATACCGCGATCGGTATCAGTTCCTGGAGGGGTAGCGGAGAGATGACCACCCCTGCGGCATGGACGGACGAATGGCGAGCGCAGCCCTCAAGTCGTTTCGCAATCTCAAGTATTTCTTTAACCTGAGCGTTTGTGTCCATCTCGCGCTTTAGTTCAGGTACTTGTTCAAGTGCCTGACTGATGCTCACATTCCTGCCTCGAACTGGAGGGGGAATCATTTTGGCAATACGCTCAACTTCTGCGTAAGGAACTTCCAATGCCCGGCCTACGTCCTTGATTGCTGCTTTAGAAGCGAGAGTCCCGAAAGTGATGATCTGGCAAACCGAGTCGCGGCCATAAAGGTCAGCCACGTGATTAATGACGTCACCCCGGCCTCGAACGCAAAAATCGATGTCGATGTCCGGGAGCGACACGCGGCCAGGATTGAGAAAGCGCTCAAAGATGAGGTCGTACTGGATTGGATCAACGTCCGTTATCTCCAGACAGTAAGCAACGAGCGACCCGGCCGCTGAACCTCGACCCGGACCTACTGGGATTGAGTTCTGCTTGGCGTACCGGACGAAGTCCCAGACAATCAGAAAGTACCCGGCGAATCCCATCTGATTGATCATTTCGATTTCGGAACTCAATCGCGTCTGATAATCGGAAAAAGGCTGTTTCAGTTCCCCTCGCGAGATCTGTGGATCCCAAACTGTTTGCCGGCGAAACTCGAAACCCTCACGGACTACTTTTTCGAAATACTGATTGGCAGTCAGCCCCTGGTCAGATTCAGGGATGGGATATCGCGGGAGGTGATTGATGTTTTCCGGGAGCTTTAAATCGATACGTTCTGCTATCTCAACCGTTCGCGTCAGGACCTCAGGGATTTCACTGCCGAAGATCTGCCACATCTCCTCGGGTGAGCGTACATAGAAGTTAGGGCTAGCGTAACGCAGACGATTGGTCTCGTTGACTGTCTTCCCTGATCCAATACACAACAGCACGTCGTGAGCTCGAGCATCATCCGGCATCAGGTAATGAGCGTCATTGGTTGCGATCAAAGGAACTCCAGTTCGCTTTGACAGCTCGACGAGCGGCTTTCTGATGCGCTGTTGAGCATCAAGTCCATGCTCCTGAATTTCGAGGAAGTAGTTCCCTTTCCCCAGGATCTCTTCGAATTCGATGGCGGCCTTGGCTGCTTCATCACACTTGTCCTGAGCCAACATTGCGGAGGGCACGCCTGACATACAAGCGGACAACGCGATAAGGCCTTTACTGTGTTGCGCCAGGAGTTCTTTATCTATTCGTGGCTTGTAATAGAAGCCCTCGGTATAAGCCTTCGAGGTGAGACGGACCAGATTCTGATATCCCTCGTAGTTCTGGGCCAGTAGGATCAGATGGAAGTTGGCTTTTTCTCCAGGGCCCGCTGCCGCTTTCTCGGTGCGACTGCCTCGAGTGATATAGGTTTCGCACCCGATGATAGGCTTTACGCCTTTACTCTTCATCGCATTGTAGAAAGATATGGCGCCATACACGTTGCCGTGATCGGTCATGGCACATGCGGGCATACCAAGTTCTTCAATACGTTTTGATAAAGGCTTGATCTGTATGGCGCCGTCGAGAAGACTGTAGTCCGTGTGGAGGTGTAAGTGTACGAATTGGCGGTCCTGCATTAGTCGTTATCGCTGGAGCCTCGCGAATGTCCGCCAGGCTAATCTCATTCTTTGTTTGACGTAGAAGAAGTTATATTACAACACAGATAAGCTGACAGCAGTTCTATTCCCACTCAATAGTTGAGGGAGGCTTGGAGCTGATGTCATAAACTACTCTATTAATTCCTCTGATCTCAGAAACAAGACGAGCCGAAACGCGGGCCAGCAAATCGTGGGGCAATCGAGCCCAATCGGCGGTCATTCCATCTACGCTGGTGACTGCCCTGATCGCAACTACACGCTCGTAAGTCCGTTCGTCACCCATTACGCCGACCGTTGAAACAGGCAGAAGAACTGGAAAGGCCTGCCAGACTGAATTGTAGAGTTCAGCTCGCCGCAACTCTTCGTCGAGAATTCGATCCGCCGCTTGCACCAGTCTGATTTTTTCTTCAGTGATGTCGCCGATAATTCTCACGGCCAGACCTGGACCTGGAAAGGGATGGCGACCGAGAATTTCCTGGGGCACTCCGAGTTCCCTGCCGATGATGCGAACTTCATCTTTAAATAATTCCCGCAGTGGTTCGATCAGCTTGAGATTCATCTTCTCCGGTAGGCCGCCTACGTTGTGATGACTCTTAATGACAGCGGATGGACCACGCACCGATACGGACTCGATTACATCAGGATAGAGGGTTCCTTGAACCAGATACTGAGCGTCGCCCACCTTGCGAGCTTCACGTTCAAAAACTTCGATAAAGACTCTGCCGATGCGTTTACGTTTCTCTTCCGGATCAGACACACCATTTAGCGCTTCGAGGAACAGCGACTCAGCTCGCACTCCAACGATGTTCAACTTCATCGTCTGGCCCAGCAGCGCCAGCGTCGATTCGAATTCTGCCTCGCGCAGAAGACCGTTATCGACAAATATACAAGTCTGTCGATCACCGATGGCCCGGTGAACAAGCGCTGCTGCGACGGTTGAGTCGACGCCACCAGAGAGTCCGCAAATGACTCGGCCATGTTCGCCGACCTGATTTCGTATTCTTTGGACCTGTTCCTCAATAACAACTTCGGGTGACCAGTCACCGCGACAGTTGCAGACTGAAAAGAGAAAGTTGCGCAGGATTTGTGCGCCAAGTGGAGTGTGAGCCACCTCGGGATGAAACTGCACACCGAAGATGCTACCCGTCTCGCTCTCCATCGCATTCAGCGCATCGTCAGTTAATGCAGTTACTTTAAAGCCTGGCGGAATTTCAGTGACATGATCGCCATGGCTCATCCAGACATCCATTTCGGCAGGAAGACCTTGAAACAGACGACTTCCAGCGTCAACCACTTTTAACCGCGCATAACCATATTCGCGGTTGGGTGAGGCCGACACTTCGCCACCAAGCTCTCTCGCGAAAACTTGAAACCCGTAACAGATTCCCAACGTTGGACAGCTAAGTGACTCAAGCAGAGTCTGGTCGGGTTTAGGCGCGTTGGTATCATAAACGGAAGACGGACCGCCGGAAAAAATAAGCCCTTTCGGATTACGTGCCAAAATGGTTTCGATGGATGAATTAAAAGGAAGAATCTCGCAATACACGCCCGCTTCGCGAACGCGACGCGCTATCAGTTGTGTGTACTGCGATCCGAAGTCAAGTATTATTACCGTTTCATGCTGGAGGGCGTTGTTCAAGAAAACCTCTGGCCTTGGTTGCGAGTCAAATAGAGTTTGAAGAGTGGCAGATTATACTTTTTGATCGTTATAAACGTAAACCACTGGTAGCTTAAATTTATACGAGTACAGACATGGGAATTCGTCAAAAGCAAATAATTACAGTCTCTTTGTTGGCTTTAGCAGTAGTGGTTTGTCTGGGCTGGCGTGCTCAAGCAAGCCTTGGCGCCCACAATCCAGATTTAGTCCTCTCGCAACCGCTCACTATACGTTGGCGATATGCCTCAAATGTCACTCTTAATCTGACGCCGGCATTCGATAACGAACGTGTATATCTGCCCCTTGCCGGAGGAACACTCGTCGCACTGAAAGCTATTGACGGCCAACTCTTTTGGCGCTCCGATATTGGGGGAGAGCTATCAGCATCTCCGATTGCCGACAACTCTGCGATCTATGTTGCATCTGAAGCGGTAGCACTTCCAGGTTCACCACCATTGTCTTCGGGCACGCTTCGAGCATTGGGCAGAGAGGGCGGGGTCACGCAATGGATGACACCTCTCGTAAAGCCTTTGCGCGGTGCTTTGGCTTTGAGTGGCGAGCGAATCTTCGCCGGAGGAAGTGATGGACGTATTTATGCTTTTGACAAACGGACTGGAGGCGTCTTTTGGTCAATTCCCTTTACTTCAGCGTTCAGCGGCCAACCCGTAGTTCAAGGTGGTCGCGTTTATCTCGGATCTGAAGATGGAACGCTCTACAGCCTCGAGGAGGCAACCGGCAGGTTGTTATGGCGCTTTAAAACCAAAGGAGCGATTCGTGGTCCAGTGGCCGTTGCCGAGGGTATGGCCCTGTTTGGTTCTGGTGACGGTTATGTGTACGCCGTGAGCGCGGACAAGGGCAAGATGGTCTGGCAAAAGCGAACAGGCGGCGGAGTCGAAGCAGTGAGTTTGGCCGGCGATGCATTACTCGCAGTTTCCCTGGATAACTTTGCTTACTTGCTCAAGCTGAATGGGAAAATGATTTGGAAGAAGCAAATGCCGGGTCGCATCTCATCGCAACCACTAACAATGCAGGAGGCGGCGCTATTTACGCCCCTCTCGAGCTCAAATGCAGTTGTGCTGGCTTTGCGTGATGGGAAGCAGGTTAATTCCCTTGCAACGGGGGAAGAGCTAACAAGTTCAGCCGCGCCAATCATCGTAGGCGATACTGTGATTGTCACCACCGAACATGGTCTGCTGGCTTTCTCGCGACCGCCCACAACCACAAAGGCGGCGCCTTAACTCCTTGAAGAAGAACTGCTCACCGTGTTAGTAGCCACGAGTTTTTCCGTGGCGTCGCCTCGTCTCCAAATCATTCCGACAAGGCGTGAGCCTAATCCGTGGAGGATATAGGCGATCGCAATAATCAGCAGCACATATTGCGAATAGAGAAAGATCAACATACCGATAGCCAGCACAAGGATTATGGTGCGCATACTTCGAGTGCGGGTGCCCACGGTTTTAAAGCTTGAAAACCGTAGAGTGCTGACCATCATTGCACTCAAGAATCCAACGAGAGTCATTAATAGTCCCGAATAGATTTTTGCTTTGTCCGGACCAAAACTCATCAATGGCTCAGGAGCGAAGTGCACTATCGCGGCAATTAAGCCTCCGGCTACGGGAATCGGTAACCCGACAAAACTCTTCTTATCTACTTTTGGAGTTCCTTCGGCGAGGATGCGGGGACGCGACGCCTGAACATTGAAGCGTGCCAAACGAAATGCACCGCACATTAGATACATGAAGGATAAGAACCACGCTAATTGGTGTAACTTGGTCTCCTCTACAAGACTAGCGCCATACCCCCAGACATAAGCCAGCACAGCAGGCGCCAGGCCAAAAGTCACAACATCAGCAATCGAGTCGAGCTGAATACCAATCTCGGTTGTAGTACGAGTCATGCGCGCTATGCGCCCGTCCAGCATGTCGAAAATGACTGCCAAACCAATAGCGATGGCTGCACTGTCAAAATGGGTTGCAGCGGCAATATAGTCAGGTGCAGGTCCTGCAAGTAGCTGAAAACCTCGTACTGACGCCATCACTGAGAAAAACCCCATCGCGATATTGGCTGCGGTGAAGAGTGAAGGAATTAGATAGAGTCCCTTTTTAAGACCGCGGCGGGGCGGATTGGGACGTTCTTCTTCTGCGATCATTCTTGCTGAGCTCACGAGATCCTCCCTATGACGGTGGAACCTCCACGCACTTTAGAACCCTCGGAAACAGTAACGACCACGTTCGGGGGAAGCACGATATCGGTGCGCGAACTAAACTTGATCATGCCGAACCGTTCTCCCAATTGCAGATTATCGCCCTTCTTCTTCCAACAAACCACCCTCCGGGCGAGGATTCCCGCAATCTGCCTGCAAACTACGGTCACTTCCTCGCCTTTGATAGTTAGCGAGTTCTGTTCATTAACGAGACTGGCCATTTCATTGGTCGCCATCAGGAATTTGCCGGGTGTATAAACCATTTCGACAATCGCGCCGGCGATGGGTGCTCTATTTATATGCACGTCGAATGGTGATAGAAAAATGCTTACAAGTGTCGGAGAATTCTCTTCCTCAGGCGCAAGCTTTTTGATTCGAGTGACTCGGCCATCCGCTGGTGATACGACAATATCGAGGCCGTCTGGAGGAACCCGGTGCGGATCGCGAAAGAAAAACGCCATGAACAAGGCTATTGCCAGGAAGAATATCGCGACATACCAGAGTCCAAAAATCAACGAAATAGCGCATACCAGCAGCGGTATTGTGACGTATGGAATGCTTTCTCGAACGATACTCAAAACGGAGTTCTTAAACAGGCCGTTGAATTTGCTATATAAAAAAGGGACGCGATTTGTGTTCCACGTCCCTTTATCTCCAAAACTGGGAAGGTTGACCCTGCTGTTTAGTGACTCAGCGTATGAGCCTTTTGGTATTGCAGCATGATCGAATACATCTGATCTTTTAGGGCAAGCTTCTTTTTCTTAAGTGTAACCTCTTCCAATTGTTCCTCATCACTCGGATAGGAAAGAGCTGATAATTCACTAAGGCGTTCTTCGTATTTATGATGTTCGCGTGCTAGTTCTCTAAATTCCGGGTCCCGATTTATCAACTCTTCTTTCAAACCATCCGTCGTCGTGATGTCCATTTCGCGCATATCTCCTTTCAGTCGATGGGGAGTTGGCAGGGTGTTCTTTGGAGGCAAGTCTTCCAAACCTCCTTTGGATTGATTCGCACGGAAAAATGGTAGCCCAACAACACTACCAAAGCAAGCTACTAATTCAGGTTAAAGAAAGACTCATTACCAGCGCATCTTCAGAGGGCTCCGTGTAATAGTTTGGACGCCGCGCTATAACGCTAAAGCCTGATTTTTCATAGAGCGCACGGGCCACCTCATTACCGGCCCGAACCTCAAGATAGGCAATCGAAACCCCCAGATTTCGGGCGTTTTCAATTACCCGGGTCAGCAACCACGCGCCTAGCCCCTTTTTACGGTACTCGGACCTAATCGCGACGTTGTTAATATGAAGCTCCCCAGCCGTCTCGCGCGCTACGATGTAGCCAATTACGTGTTGCCCGGAAATTGGTCGGCGGAGCGGCCGGATAACTAATAGCAGATTCCGATCAACTGCCTTCAGTTCGGCGTGATAAGCTGCCCAGCCCCAGCGGCTTAAGCCGGATTGCTCCTCAATTTCAACGACCTCCAGTAGATCGTGTTCCGACATCCGATCGATCTCGAACTCTTCAATAGCGGTGTCGGTTTTTATTGATGCCGTGGTCATCTATTTTTTTAATTCTGCATCGGAAGGTCGAACGTATATTGCGTGAAGATTCCCTGCGGTTACCAGGTCATTGTTAGCAGCTCTTAGCAGGGCGAGAGCGCTGACATTTTCAGCCAGATTTGTCGCAGGCGAGATGATGCGCCAATCAGATTTGGCCGCCTCTGATGAAAGAATCTCTGTTCGATGTGCCTCGGCCCCCTCTCCGGTCCAACTTAGATTGGCGAGCGTTTGATACTTCTTTATAACTTCGCCAGGAGATAAATGAGCGGGCTGATCGATCTCAGTAACGACTCCCTCGGGCGTAACCGAAAATAGTTGCGCAAACACTTCGCCGCGTCCCGCCGGAAGCGTTGCTACGACCGAAGGATTGGCTCCTGCGGATCGTGCGACCGCCTCTAGCGTTGGAATTGCCGCACACATCCGGTCTGCGATTGTTCCCAAAGCTTTGATGGTGGCGATCCCGATTCGTAAGCCAGTAAAACTTCCTGGACCAATGGCAATCGCAAAGAAATCTATTCTTGCCAAATCGCGATTAGCTTGTCGCAGCAAGTCATCGATGTCGCTCAGCAATGTGTTGGAATGCGAGATTAGACCATCGCCTTTTTTGCTTAAAAGGATTCTGGAGCCTTCCGCAATCGCGATACTGCCGGTTGTTGTCGCCGTTTCAATGCTGAGTATCAGCGGACCCTGTGAACTCATTGCGCGCCTGGTAACGCTTCGATTGAAAAACTGTCTAACCAAACTACACCGAAAATCGGACAAGGAGAAGTCTGGCAATAATTTCGTCGTAGTCCTAGGACGACAGCTTTCGCAGTAGATTTTGCCGTAAAGCTAAACGAAGCCGAACGCCAGCCGTCGGTTGTCTCAGCAATCGGTTCCGACCGCCCTAGTGTTTCACCACTCTCTACATCTTCAACGGTGATTACCGGTGGACCACCTGAAATGACTTCCCTGGACTTCACCGCATAGTTGATCTTGTAAGTGCGATCCGGTTCTACGACAACGTATTGAGAAAGCAGGATGTTGCCGGGTGTTGCATGTCCGGCAAAGTTAATCTTTAGACTTCGTGTACCTGACTGTCGTTCTGTGGTGTCCTGGGACATCTCGACCTTCTGTTCACCAGTGGCGAAGCGCCACCCAAATCCAGTGTTGTTGACGCTCAAACTGCTTTCAAAGCCACCGTCTACGATAACAGGCAGATCGTGATTGCCTGATCCACTGTTCCACAATTCAAAGGCCTCACGATAACATTTCGTTGCGAGCAACTGGCGGACCAGTTCTTGTTTGGTGTCGCTATTAACTGGCGTCTTGAGTAATTGAAGTTGTTTGAGGGTCTCGTCTCCACGACCTTTCAGAGCGAGCGTTCGCGCAAAAGCAAGGCGACTCAGATCGTCGTTGATTTGGACCAGTTGCTCGGCCATAGTTACGTCGCCGCGCGAGACTCCAAGAGCGAGATCGATGAAGGTTGGAAGCAAATTAGGATTTTTCGCCGCCGCCTGTCGCATTTCTGAAAAGGCTTCGTCATAACGGCCCATCCGAAGTTTGAGATTGCCGCGCTCCCAGTTTGTATGCGCGTAGAATGGCGCGAACCTGACAGCTTGATTATAGGCATTCAAAGCACCATCAGAATCGTCCAGCGAATCTCGCAAGCCACCAAGGGCCAACCAGATTGCATCGTCATGCGGTCGCAGACTTGCCGCTATTTCCAGTTCCCGTGTTCCGTCCGCTTTAAGTAGGAGGTGGTCCAGGACGACTGCCCGCGCACGATGAGCTTCAGCATCAGCGGGCGTGATCGCTACTGCCTGATTTGCGGCTACCAGTGAATTGGAAGAAAGGGCATATCTGGTGAGCAGTCTTGAAAAGCCGTATTTCCCGGCGTTGAGAATCAAGACCAGACAGAGAAGGATGCCCAGGAGCGAAATGGTTACTCGAAGCATTGGAGAGCGCAGGAACTGTTTTTAGGGGTTGGGCAAAAGGTGAATAACAGAAAAGCGTGCTCAACCATACGGAAGAGCACGCTTCAAAAACCAGGTCAAAAATCTTTAGAGCCCAGACCCGCTCGGATTATCCTGGAAGGCAAACGGAAGGGCTGCCAAACTGCCGCCTCCGGCGATGATCGCTACAGTCGCCGCCGTACCCAGTCCAAGTAGTCCGCCGCCACCTCCACCGGCTGCCGCACCACCAGCTGCGCCTGCACCAGCTGCAACGCCTGGACCAACGGTCGGAGCGGCGGCTCCTGGCGGAAAGCAAATCTCGAGTATTCCACCTTTGGCCGGATCGGTTTTTCCAGCAGTGCCACCTTGCTCAGTTCCAACTTCACCAGTTGTTTTCTTCTTGGCAGTCAGGATGGCACAACCGAATAGAATGGTAACTTTCACATTGCCATTC
The DNA here is from genome assembly GCA_035457105.1 of Pyrinomonadaceae bacterium. Taxonomy (GTDB): domain Bacteria; phylum Acidobacteriota; class Blastocatellia; order Pyrinomonadales; family Pyrinomonadaceae; genus PSRF01. The sequence goes on along the minus strand of DATIBX010000232.1, from coordinate 14,901 downwards.
TCGTCGTAGGTCAACACAAGTTTGGTATTGGGAGCTATATCAAGCGAGCCAAGAGGTCCAAGGTTTACAGTTGCGGCTTGGTCAGCACCTGTCTCGATCACTGCGCCTGTAACGATGGACGCACCGGTCGCGGCGCTCAGTCCATTTACGGTTATGGGTTGATTATTCTTCGTGGTGAGTTTTGCGATGAACTGCTGAGGAACCACCACCGCAGCGTTCGGAGCTGGTTCGGCAAATCCCACTTGAACACCAACCTGGGCTATCGAGAACAGTACTAATGCTGTAATCGCCTGATAACCTTTACGTCGTTTCAAGCTCATCTAAATTTTCCCTTCTCGCAGTTACAGATCGAAGCCTTTTGCCCAAATTCGCGCGTTCAGTGTACTGGTGTTATACCGTATGGTCAATTGTTTTTTCTTTTAACGAAAGTCTCTAAGAGTCTTACTTGCAAGCTGCTACGCCCTATTTCTTGAGGTAACGCTGGAAAAAATCATCAGCTAGTTTTGGGTCGATCGCCTTTAAACGATTGTATTGATCCAATGCGTTCTTCCGATCGTTGAGTGCGACGTAGGTCAAAGCCAGATTAAATTGAGCTTCACCGTAATCTGGTTTGATTCTGACTGCTTCTTTGAAGGAAGTCAGAGCTTCTTGATAACGCTTCGTTCGAAAGTAGACTGTACCGACATTGTTATTTGTTTCAGCGCTCCCCGGTTTAAGTGCAAGCGCCTTTTTGTAAGCCTCAATTGCAGGGTCAAATTGTTGATTGCGATAGAGTGCCGTACCCAGGCTGTTGTAAGCATCACCATAATCAGTTTTCAGCTTAACTGCTTGTTGTAACGCCGAAACTGCTTCAGTGAATTGATTTCGATTATAAAAAGCAGTGCCGAGATTATATTGAGCTTCCGGAAAATCTGGCTTCAACTGAACTGCTCGCTGTAAGGTGGCGATCGCCTCTGGATATTGGCCAAGCTTATTGTAGACAGCGCCAAGGTTGTTCAGCGCCTTTATGTAGTCCGGTCTGAGTCTGATTGCTTCTTTATACGACTCGACTGCGCGTTGAAAGTATGGAACCGCTGCTGCTCGATCTAGAGTTTCACCGAGCTTCACGTTGGCATAACCAAGATTATTATGCGAGACCGGATTATCCGGTTTTAGCCTGATGGCCTCGTCTAATTCGGTGATGGCCTCACGATATTCACCCAAGGCAATGAGCAGACTGCCGAGGTTGGTGCGCGCTTCAACATAATTTGCTCGGAGTTGAATCGCCCGTCGATAAGCACTTGTCGCCTCGCGATACTTGACAGTCATGTAGTAGGCGTTGCCAAGATTGTAGTTCGCATCTGGAGAATCGTTCTTGAGCGCGACCGCTTTCTGGAAATTCGTCAGCGCCTGGTCGTATTGCGCGACGATATAGTGAGCTGCGCCAAGATTGTTCAACGCGTCAGCATCATCTGGTTTCAATCGCACTGCAGCACTAAAAGCGTCTATCGCTTCCTGGTAACGGCCCGCCTTATAAAGACTGGCTCCCAGATTGTTATAGGCGACGGCATCATCAGCCTTTAACCTGACTGAGTTTCGCAGAGCGTCGATTGAGTCGTTTGAGTTCCCGGCCCCGTCGAGGGCATAACCCAGGTTGCTATAAGCCGTCGCGTTGTTGGGCTGAAGGCGCACTGTCTGACGGTACGCGGCAGCGGCTTCAGCGAATTGACCCAACGCCAGATAAGTATCACCAAGTGCACTTTGTGCTTCAGGCCAATCCGGTTTGAATTTGACTGCCTGTTTGAAAGCGGTGAGTGCCTCTTGTTGCTTATCCATCGAACTGTATGCGATTCCCAGGTTGAAATAAGCGTCAGGATCGTCAGCCTTGATGCTCAGCGATTTATTGAATGCCTGGGCCGCCTCTGCATTTTTGTTCAAACTAAAATAAGCAGCACCCATGTTGTTATATAGAACGGAATCCTGTGGCGTGATCTTCAATGCGTTCTGATAGGCCGCAATTGCCTCAGCAAACTTGCCTACATCGTAATAAGTATTGCCCTGATCCTTAAACGCTTCGGCGCGGTCACCGTCGGATGGACCAGTATTTGCCTCCCCGGGTCTATTGGGCGGACGTCGCGGGTTGTTTCTAGCGATTTCCACCGGACGAGTAGGACGGGCTTGCCTCTTTACCACCAGCATAGAAGCGCCGCCAGCGAGGTCTCGAACCCGTTCGGGGCGCTTAAAGATAATCGCGGCGCCCCCCATAATGTCTTGCCCTTGAAATGCCCCGCTTCCAATATCCTGCGGCGTTAGTAGTCGGAATGACGTGGTTGAATATCCCGGAACACGAGGCACAGGTGTCACGGATAAAAGCGAAGTGATAACCACACCAGCGAGGAGGGACGACTCTAATTTTTTCTTCAATTTAGTGAGCTTTCCGACCGAATCTCAGCAGTGGACATCATTAACAACACCATTAGAACGAGAGCGTTCACTAAAATATGCAAACCAAAATCGAAGATGCTATGAACGGCAACGCCTGCGATTCCCATTGTCACACCGACACAAACGGCACGCGGGAAACCAGTCCGAGTTTTTAAGGCACTCCTGATTTTTCGAAATACGATCATCGCAAACCACACACCGAGACCAAAGCCAACCAACCCTCCGCTGGAGAGCAGCTCGAGATAATCGTTGTGCGCCTCTTGTGGAGTTACAAGGCCCGAAGCGTCATGGTAGGCGGTGATGCCAATCCAGTAGCCACCCAGTCCAACACCAAATATGGGGTGGGCCGCAAACATCTTCAGCGTCGCCCGCCAAATTTCGTTGCGACTGGCGCCACTGTAGGCCGTTTGCACCTCGGGGTTTAGCTCGTTCGAGACAGACTGAAAGCTCTTGACCAGGGGATCGCCACCTACCCATATCGTGCCCACGATTAGACCAAGCACCAGTGTCACGAGTAATCCGACCTTTAGCAGCCGGGAAGTCTGAAGCCGGCTATTTTCGTTGAGACGCCCTGAGCTGGAAGGTTTCACCAATAAGAGGGCGGCGAGGATGACCTGGGTCAACATCGCCAGCACTCCTCCCCGTGAATTCGAGAGAACCAATGCCGTCCAGATAGGCAACAACAGCGAAACGTAAAGCGGCACGCGATCCCTTTTTACTCCGCCCACCAGCGCGATTCCAAGTCCCAGACCAAATGCCATTTCCATCAAATACGCGAAGTGGTTTCGGTTGATGAACTGGCCGTACCCTTGTCCTGGTTCGAGGAAGGGCAAGATAAAGCCAGGTCCTTGCTGAGTTGTTTGTCGTAAGAGTCCGAAGATCGCACTGGTCGCCGCCACTGCTAGCGTTACGTAGACAAGACACTTGACGCGAAATTCTGTACTGGCATATCGATAAAGCATTGCCAGCACTGCAGCTAGAGCCAGGACTTGAACTGCGAAGAATTGAGTTTGATAAGGATCGTCGCTGATAGCGGTCCATGTTGGCGCGTTGGATAAACCCGCAACAGGTTTATTGGGCCACAAGGGTAGCGATTGCAGGTAGGAAAATATCGAAAGACAGATCAAAGGCAACGCCAGAAACATTCCTTGAAATCCTGGTGCCCTGTTCAATGCGTTTTCGAGTAATGCCAGGATACAGATCGAGAAGACTCCGCAGACAAAGAGTGCCTTCCACCAGGGCTGAGCAGTTCCGTAAGGCAACGCCGCAAGCACGATGAGTACTAGCAAGGCGCCGAATATCAGTTTTGACAACAGGTCGGCAATCCGAGCAGCGGATGATTGTTCGGCTTTCATGATCGAGCCGTTGACCGCGAGCTCGTCCATTATCCGGCTATCTCCTTTGGTGCAGCGTCAATAGGAATCGTGGCTGGCTTTGGTGCTGGTTCGTAACTGCCAATGATTCGTGCTGCCGCTTCGGTCATCTCTCGGCGAAAGAGATCGCTCAAGTAATTGGTATCAACGAGCAATGCTCGATTGTCAAAGCGACGATAAAAATTGAGCCACCCCCATTCGACTCCGTCTTTAACTAACGGCAAACGAAAGCACCAGTTTGATAACGAGCGCATTACATCTTCCGAGTCGTCGTCACCATCACACCACGACCAGTAGATACGGCCATTACGCATCTCTAACTCGCTTTTCGGGTGACGGTGCAGAGAAGATTTGAAGGCAAGCTCGTTTATTTCCGCACGTCCCGGTTGGCCAACCATGGCGTTTGCATAAGTAAATTCTCCAAACTCCAGCATGCCTCGCATTGCCTGGAACAGTTCGTGGAGATCTGATGCACGTGCTACGGCGTTGGCGGCGCGACGAACCCGAACATTATTGGCGACCTTCACTCGTCGGTCGCCAACAGTACGTTTCACACCTGCTCTGATTTCATCAACTTCGTGATAACGAAGATGGCCCACCGCAATTATCACGGCCACCGAGATAACGAACATCAAGAAGCCGGTGAGCTTCGCGCCGGAAGCCGGAAACATAACCGCGACCAGCCCGAACGCCGCGCAAACACCATACAAGACGAGCACCGAACGTCGCTGCGACCACCCGCGCTCGAGCAACATGTGATGGATATGTTCTTTATCACCCTCAAAGATCGGCTTATGGCTAACTAGTCGTCTTGCCATCGTGATCGTCGTGTCCACTACCGGGAATCCAAAAGCAAGTATTGGCACTACAACGGCAACGGCTGTGGTTGCTTTTTGTGTGCCTAGTACTGAAAGCGCAGCCAACAGGAAGCCTATGAAAAGCGCTCCTGAGTCTCCGAGAAAGATAGAGGCAGGATTAAAGTTGTAGCGCAGAAAACCGGCTAATGAGCCGCAGAGGACCAGTGTTACCACAATCGACAGAGTTCGTTGTTGTGAGACTGAGACGGCCAGAATTACAAGCGAAGAGAAAAGTGCGGCTCCGGCTGCGAGCCCGTCCATACCGTCGATAAGATTGAAGGCATTTGTGATGCCGACGAGCCAGAGGATAGTTACCAGGTACGAGATAACTAGCGGTAACTCAATCGTTCCCACAAAGGGAACTGACAGCGCGTCGATTCGGCCACCCAGTGCAAAGAACAGCGTTGCGATAGCGCCGAGGCCGATAAATTTCACCACAGCATTCGCCCCACGCAGATCATCGTAGATCCCAAGCAGTAAGACCAATGACGCTGGGATCAAAAGAGTCACTGCTTCAAAACTGAGCGCACGAAGAGCTTGTGTCAGCAGGTTGTCAACAAAGGGCAGCGTTGATAAAGCGAGACAGCACGATAAGTAGAGCCCTATTCCACCAAGTCGTGGGATTGCACGGCGGTGTAGTCTGCGCTCGTCTGTTGGGACGTCCAGTAGTTTATATCGCTGACAGAGCCGCCTGATTAGCGGGGTAATGACGAGCGATGCTGTAGTTGCAATTAGAAATAGCGCAAAAAACGTATTCAATTAATCGGTACCTCCAGTGGGCATCAACGCTTCAAGAACACGTTCTGATCATCAGACAGGATCGGGGGCCACACTTTCAGAAATGGTGGCGGAGTTGAATCCATCTTGTTCAATTGCATGAACTATTCGTGGTAACACCTGGGATTTGGCGAAGGCATGAGGAACTTCTGTCCTGTTCGTTCTGGACCTGGCGCCCGATTTGTATAAGCTGAGAATACTGTTAACAACACTCGCAGTATCGCCGTGTTTTGCCAGAAAGAACTGATGTTTTTCGTTCGCCCGAGCTATATCAGTGACGTGACTTTGCGCTGGACCAATGTAAAGACTTGGAGCTCCAATAGTCATGATGTTGTAGATCTTGCAAGGGTGGACCACTCCCACGAAATTGTTGCCCATCACGACCACGTGTAAGTCAGCTGCTGACAGGGAGTGCGATAATGTATCGAGCGGCTCGTAAGGCAAGCAGACGATGTTGTTCAGGTTCATTTCGCTCGCAAATTCACGAACCTTAGCTTTTTCACTGCCGCCCCCGGCGAACACGAATTTGATTTCACGATGGGATGCTAACTCCTGAGCGGCGCTTAACAGCGTGTCTAGCGGGTGACAAGGACTGTGGTTACCCGAATACATCACGACGAAAGATTCCGATAGATGATGAGCTGCTCTAAATTGTTTCCTTCCTGCTTCGTTGTAGCTCACTGTGTGATCATGGGACCAGGGCGGAACCACCAGCACTTTCTCAGGAGCAATACCTTTTGCAAGGATTCGATCTTTCATGAATCGATCAAGCACAACCGCTCGCGAGGCTGTCTTGAGACTGAAGATAAGCATGCGTTGGAACAGCTTGGCGATCAGGGAGTCGGGCTTTAGCCAACCAGCCGCAATCGCCTCATCTGGGTTTAGGTCCATCACCCAGAAGCAAAACCTGCCGCCGCGAAGCTTGACGAAAAGAGCACCTAGAAATGAGATCAAGGGTGGCGAGGTCAACGCGACTACGACATCAAATCTGCCGAGTGTTAGAAGTCGCAAGGCACAGCACGTCAGGAAACTTCCAAAGTTTAAAGTACGTCTCAGCTTGCTCGATTTCCCCAACGACAGCGACGGAATACGAATGATTTGAATGTCACGCCAACGCTCAGCCCCTTTAAATTTCATCCCTCCGTTGTCGTATCCGCGATCGCTGGTCACCACCGTTACCGAGTTTCCGCGCTCAACGAGTTCGACTGCCAGATCTGTCAGGTGTTGTGCGGTAGAGACGACATCGGGATAAAAGCACTGGTTTAGGAGCAGAATCTTCAAATGTATCTTTAGAAGAACCTGGTCGTTGTGTTATCGATTCTTGAAATCAGCTACGGTTCGCTCGAGACCATCACGCAGTTGAATGGTCGGATTCCAGCCTAACTTTGTCTGCGCTCGAGTGATGTCTGGTTTGCGTTGTCGTGGGTCATCTTCCGGCAGCGGCAGATATTCAAATTTCGAATCAGAGCCGCAGATGCTGATCACTTCATTCCCGAGCTCCTTAATGGTGAACTCTGCCGGATTACCAAGATTTACTGGCTGATGCAGATCCTCTGCATTCATGAGACGGATTAAGCCTTCCAGCAAGTCGTCGACATAACAAAATGAACGAGTTTGAGTTCCTTCGCCGTAGAGTGTCAGTGGCTTCCCTTTCAAGGCCTGCACGATAAAGTTGGATACAACGCGACCGTCGTTCTCAAGCATTCGAGGTCCATACGTATTGAAGATTCGGGCAATTCGAATATCCACTTTATTCTGGCGGTGATAATCGACCATCAATGTTTCCGCTAACCGCTTACCCTCGTCATAACAGGATCGCAGTCCGATTGGATTGACATTGCCCCAGTAATCTTCTGTTTGAGGGTGGACCAGGGGATCGCCGTAAACTTCAGAGGTAGAGGCTTGAAGAATCCGTGCATGCACTCGCTTGGCGAGACCGAGCATATTGATCATACCCATCACGCTCGTCTTCACAGTTTTGACCGGGTTGTATTGATAGTGAATTGGAGAAGCCGGACAGGCGAGGTTATAGATCTGGTCCACCTCGAGCAGGATCGGCTCGATTACATCATGGCGGAGCAATTCGAACCTTGGATTATCGAGTAATTGCAGGATGTTGTCGCGACGGCCGGTAAAGAAATTATCCAGGCAAAGCACTTCCTGTCCCTCGCCCAACAGTCGCTCGCAAAGGTGAGACCCGATAAACCCGGCACCGCCCGTTACTAGAATGCGCATAAGATCCTTTCCCCGCAGTTATCTTCGTAACGCGTAATTACCCAGATACAAAACATCCATTTTAGTTTTAAGAAAGCAGTTAATCGCCTCTCCAGGCGTACAAACAATCGGTTCATTCTCATTGAAGGAAGTGTTGAGAATGACCGGGACGCCGGTTATTTCGTTGAAGTCAGAAATCAATTGGTAGTACCGATCATTTACTTCACGAGATACAGTCTGGAGCCGGCCCGAACCATCCACATGAGTCACAGCTGGAATCTGTGATCGTTTCTCCTCACGAACCTGGTAGACCATGAGCATGGTGGGAGCCGAATGGGATTGTTCAAAATACTCGCCGGTAAACTCCTCTAAAATTGAGGGCGCAAATGGCCGAAATGGTTCGCGCTTTTTAATTCGTTCGTTGAGGAGATCCTTCATGCCGGCGAGTCTCGGATCTACTACGATCGAACGATTGCCGAGTGCACGTGGCCCAAACTCCATTTTCCCTTGAAACCAACCGACTACCAGGCCATCGGCAATGTCTTGCGCCGCACGCTTAGTCACTTCCGAGTCGGAATAAATCTCAAACGGAACTTTAACGCTCTCAATTGCTGCATGAATTTGTTCCGGAGTGAACTGGGGACCGGTGTACGCTCCGGTCATGACTTCGGTGCGTTTGTTTTTTAAAAGGCCATTGTAGACTTCGAAGCAGACGCCGATCGCCGTCCCGCTGTCTCCTGCGGCTGGTTGTACAAAGATTCGTTTGAACGGCGTGTTAAGTAGGATCTTTCCATTCATTACGGAGTTATAAGCGACGCCACCTGCGAGTCCGAGGTCGGTTGCACCGGTCATTTCATAAAGATGATTCAGAATATGAAAACCAATCTCTTCTAATCGAAGTTGTAAGCTCGCTGCAATATCACGCTCTCGATCAGTTAGGCTATCTCCAGGTCGGCGTGCTGGACCAAAAGTGCGGACGAACTCATCGGTGAATATTCTTCCAATAGCAGGTGAGCCTTGATCCCATGTCATCTCGACACCTTCGGTATGATGGCGGAAGTAATCCAGGTTGAGCTGGAATCTGCCACCTTCCTCCGTTCTCAGGATGTCGCGAAACTCGTTTATGAATCGTGGCGTGCCATATGGCGCAAGGCCCATGACTTTTCCTTCATCACCATAATGGGGAAAGCCAAGAAATTGGGTTGTCGCGGTGTAGACGATTCCGGTTGAATGTGGGTATTCAACCTGGCCCAGGATTTCAATCGAGTTCCCTGCACCGCTGGCCCACATCGTCGAGATGAAGTCTCCAAAACCATCGATCGAAAGAAGAGCTGCCTGTTCGAATGGAGAGACGTAAAAGGCGCTCGCCAGGTGAGCACGATGATGTTCGATGTTGTGAAAACTGGCTCGCAGTTTCGCCCTGGGAATCTCAAATAATCGAGCAAGCTCATCTTTCAGGTCTCGCACGCGAGCGGCGTTTTGCAACCGATCTCTAACCTGTTGCAGCATTCCTATGCCACCGGCGTTGCTCTTACCATTCTGCGCCGGTGACGTAATGTCCACGGTTTCGACAAACTCAGGGTTGCGCAGCCTGCCCCGCGACACTTGTTTGGCTGCTTTAGTCGCGGCAAACAAAACTTTCTTGTGAAGATGTGCTGAAGGATCTCTGGATATTCCAACGTGGTCTACTTGCGTAATATCTATTCCAGCTTCCTGAAGGCACCAGCGAATTGCCGCTGAGGGAAAACCCGCCGAGTGTTTCATCCGATTGAATCGCTCTTCTTCCGCGGCCGCGACCAACCGTCCATCACGAATAAGCGCTGCCGCTGCGTCTCCGTGATAGGCATTGATTCCCAAAATGATCATAGATTTATCTGCTGATCCTGTTTGAACCTTCGATTAGTCGGAGTGACAACAGTAATTCCGCAAACGTGCGTTGAAACGCGTAATAAAAGCCGGCCCAGCCATCGAGCAGTCCGCCACGAAATATCAGGCAATAAAAGAGCATTGCGGGTGGTGCTACCACTCTCCATTTACGAAGGCGATCTTTCCAATTCAACAATTTGGAATCAGTTGTTAGCAATTTCCTGGCTTCGAGCTCGCTGTACCGTTGCTGGGACTCGAACCATCGATTGAGTGGCTTGCGATCGTCATGGAGGATTGCTGACTCAAGTGCGCCGACTTCTCCGTTAATTACCACTCGCTGCGTGTGGCCGTCGGATGTATAGCTGCTTTTGGTTTTTCTGAAGAGGACGGTGACCGGTGGGTATATTCCACTTCGTAATCTCTGACCTTTAATGCAATAGATAAAACGCGCCTGGTATCCGTCAATGGTCGAGTTAGGCCGAAGGTTTTTTAGTTCTTCTACAAACTCGTCCGTAAGTACATAATCTGCATCCAGGCTCAGTACCCACTCGGTGTTAATTCGACCTTCTGTCAATCCGAAGTTCCATTGATCAGAGATAGTGGAAAATTGTCGCTTCAACACGCGAGCCTGTTTGTATTGGCCCACGATTTCCAACGTATCGTCATTACTAAAACTGTCCACTACGACGATATCATCGGCCCACCTTAAGCGATCGAGAGTTTGTTTGATGTTTGGCCCTTCGTTGTACGTAAGGATAAGTGGCGTAATCTGCTTAAGCATCACTACCGATATTGTGCAACCACTGAAGTGTAAAGTGACGACAGTGAAACTCCCACACTCTCCCACGTAAAAGTACTTGCGAATTTGACTCCTGCCATTCCGCGCACTTTCAATTCAGTTGGGTTCTCGAGTGCCGTCGAAAGCGTTTCAGCTATCGCTGCCAGTTGTGGTTCAGTAATCCAACCTGCTCCGGCATCCGCTATTTCCGCAGACAGTTTCACGTTGGAACCAACAAGGACCGGAACACCACAGGTCATCGCTTCAAGCAGGCATAATCCGAAACTCTCCTGAAAAGAGGTTAAGGCAAGTAGCGAAGAGTTGCGTAGAATCGCGGATTTCGCGCTGGACTCAAGCCATCCGGTGAATAACACCTTATTGCTTGTGGACGCTAACGTTTTTAACCGGGCCACGTAATCACAGTCTCCATCACCAGCGATCACTAGTCGCCATTGAGAAAGCGCCGGCGGATCCGAGATGCTCACAAACGCCTTTATCAGAGCTTCAATATTTTTCTGCGGATGTAGTCGAGACAGAACCAGGATGTAAGGCTGATCTACAAGTGTCGGAAAGAGTTGTGCAAACGATTCTCTGGAGATGTCGAAACTTGCAATTTCGTCGTCAATTCCCAAAGGGACCACTGTTCCATGATTAAGTCCTAGCGTTCTTTCGGTTGCGTCCTTTTCTGCTTCCGTTGTGTATTGGATTGCAGCCGCATTACTTAACAAGCGTTTGGCGCCGAGTCGGAGAAAGAGCTGTTTTCGAATTTGCTTTTGCTTCATGCTCCATGGATCCAACGTTCCCAGGGGCCGAACGATATAGGGAATACTGTTTCTGGCGCACGCCCGCGCCGCGGCGATCGAAGAATGATTAAAGACCGCATGAATATGGACCACGTCGAAGTTTGCAATCTCGGCATTTAGCCAACTGGTGAAGGGACGAGAGTATTTGAAAGAATTGCCTAATTGAGCCGCAAAGATATGTACTGGAACTCCGTCCAACGTTCCCGAATTGTCTCGCTCCAAATCGGCTTCGAGATCATGATCGGTCGTAGCGATAGTGACCTCGATGCCGGCGCGTTGCAGAGCCTTACACATCGGGACAATGGCATGGCCAGGGCCGCCGGAGCGCTTTGAAACTGATGGGATGACGTGAAGGACTCTCACGTAGGCTTATTCAAAAAGAGCGTGTAACCCGATTTATCTCGCACCACTTTGCAAGGACGTAGGTGGACCACGGACGACTCCAGCCAACCGTTCGGGGTGCTGTCAGAAAACGGTTGTAGAGTCGCGTGACACCTTTCATGTTCAGATACGAGGCATCAAGTAGTTTGTCATCTCCGAGCACGCGCGACACCTCATCACGCAGTTTAGATAACATCCACTTTTCAAATGGAAGTGTAAAACCCATCTTCGGTCGCGAGAGAAAATCAGACGGCAACAAATCGCCCAGGATTTCGCCCAGCAGCGGCTTAGGAACTTTGCTCTCGCTATTGAGCTTCCATTCTCCTGGTAGCGATAAAACCTTCCGCACAACCTGTTTATCGACGAACGGTACGCGAACCTCAAGCGAGTGGGCCATACTCATACAATCGGTATCTCGCAACAAGGTGTTTACCATGTAACCCTGGAGTTCAAGGCGTGACATTGTATTGATGACGTCGTGTCCATTGCGCCGGTTACTCTGAGCAAGCTCTGTTTTCGGACGCAGTTTCGAGATTGAGGTGATTTGGTCATCAGAAAAGAGCTGGCGTGATATTGAGTACACTTCCTGTGGAGTGCCACGACTCGCGGCAAGTTGCCATATCTTATTCTGACGGGCGAATTGATTTCCATTTAGCTTCGCAGCAGCAGCCATTGAAGACCTGAGTAGACCGGGAACGTGTTTCAACGCCTGAGACTTGATGGCCCGTCTGAAACTGGGGTAACCGGCAAACAATTCGTCGCCACCAAGGCCGGATAACGCTACCGAGACGCCTGCTTCCTTCACTGCTTTCGAGATGGCGTAGGTGTTCATGGCATCAATCGAAGGCTGATCAAGACTGGCTAAGGCGGAGGGCAACATCTCGAGCAGACTGTTCTCACTCAGACGTACCTCGCGATGTTCAGTTTTGAACTCGCGCGCGACCAGATCTGCATGAGCGCTTTCTGAAAATTCTTGTTCATCGAATACGACACTGAAAGTCTTTGGCTGAGAGATGTCCAGTTGACTCATCAGGGCAACAATTGCACTCGAGTCCATACCGCCCGATAGAAAGATACCCAACGGTACGTCGCTGATGAGATGAGACTCAAGTGAGCGCGTCAACTCGCTCCTCAATTCAGAGATGCTCTCAGAACGCGGCAACTGTTTGCCGTTACCGTTCAAACCGGATTCAAGCTCAATCGAGTCAAACTGGGAAAGCTCCAGATTCAGCCTTCCACCTGTGCTCGAAACGCGTAGACACTGTCCCGGAAGCAGTGACCAAACTCCGTGAATTATTGTTCGGGGCGATTGAACCGAGCCGTACGTTAAATATGACCTGACACCGGCCTGGTCCAAGGTTCGAGCAACCTGTCCGGTCGCAAGTAGCGCCCGCAGCTCTGAAGCAAAAAGCAATTTTCTGGCCGGGAATTGTTGACCGGTGTCCGGAGCAAACACCTGGTCTTTGGAATCAAAGGTGTAATAGAGAGGCTTGATGCCGAATGGGTCGCGGGCAAGAATAAGTTCTGAGTTCTTTGTATCCCAGAGTGCTAACGCGAACATTCCTCGCAGGCGGCGAAATGCCTCGATTCCCCATTTTCGATAGGCTCGAAGCACTACTTCAGTATCGGTCCCGGAGCGCCATGGACCAAATTCCTCCCCAATCTCACTACGAAGCTCAACGAAGTTATAACTTTCACCATTGTAGGTGAGGCAATTTCCTGATTCCGGATCAATCATCGGCTGATGACCAGCGGCGGAGGTATCAATGATCGAAAGTCTTGTGTTACCAAGACAGACTTTAAGGCTGGATTGGTTCAACTCTTTCTGACACAACGCGACTCCCTCATCATCCGGACCGCGATGTTTTAGCGCCTCGTTCATGCGCCGCACAGTTTGCTTCAGTGCGGCTGTGGACGCTTCGGAGTTAATCTCGAAAATTCCGGAGATGCTACACATGAAAATTAATCGGTACCACGACGCCGTAGCGTGTGGCTTCCAACATTACTCACTAATCCAAGATATAACCCACACGCTATCGCGTTGTGGTACTGACTAATTTGCACGAGAGTATTTGACTACACGCGTCTACCACGTCATCCACTTCGATCATTTTCAGACAGCGCATTCCCTCTTTGTCGCATACCTTGAGAAGACAACCTTCACACGGTACAGAACGCCTCAAAACTGTATGACCTGGTCCATAAGGGACCCACCTGCCGGGCCAATCGAGTGCAGACATGATCGCAACACAAGGAGTATCAACCGCAGCAGCAAGATGCATTGTGCCGGTATCGTTTCCCACGTACAGAACACATTGTGACAGGGCCGCCGCAGCTTCTCGTGGCGTGAGAGCCCCGGCAGCTGCCGAGCCATCCTTCCAATTCTTTATTAGTCGGTCAGCCAACGCTCGATCTTCTGGACCACCGAAAACGATCGGAAAAACGCCGAAGTCGCGTATCAAGCGCAGGCCAACCTCCTGGAACCGTTCTTCGGGCCATATCTTCGAGGGCCATTTACTGCCCGGTCCAATACCAACGAGGACGCGTTCTTCCAAGCGCTTAACTTCCTTGCGGAGCCATGAATCTGCTGTATTCTTCTCTTGTGCCGTAAGTTTCAGGTCGATCCGGCCATTTTTTAGGGGAACCTTTACACCGCTAAGGTTGAGACGATGAAGTAAGTGATCGAGTTCGTGCTCTGCTTCCGGTAACGGCTCTCCTGGAGTCTTCATTGGCATGTTGAGACCATGATGACCAATCACTTCCTTAATGCCGGCCATTCTGAAGAAGAAAAGGTCTCGACGAACATCCTTTGGTTTGCGCAATCGTGGTGCCAGGTAGACCAGAGTATCGAAGTGACATTTACGTAAGCGATTCATTAAGGACAGCGACTGCAAGCCGCGCCACCCGCCTCCATTGACTGAATAACTTAACCAATCATCGATTAGCCCTGATGAGGGTATGGTCTGTTTTGCCGTCACATTTTTCGAATTGCTATCTACGTTGCCGAGGAAAGTGATGTGCGCATCGGGATAGGTACTGCGTATTGCATGCAACGAGGGCAGCGCGATAAGAGTGTCGCCGAGCTCGCCAACTCTGAAAACCAATATGCGTTTCGTTCTAAGCGTCACCTCGATCTCAAGTCTATTGTTGATTGTTATCCAAAGTTGCCACAGCGAAAAGGAATGATCCGGTTCTACATAAGACGCTGCTCGCAAACGCATCGGGAATCTTCGAGACAATCCCGTACTTGAGAATTCCTGTTAGTCCTGTTCCCGGCAATGGTACGAGTTCACTCGTTTGTCCTAAAGGTGTAACCGATAACAGCCGCAGGCCATTGACCTCCAAAAGTGTTTTCAAACTCTTCTGGTCGTAGAAGCGAGCGATGAAGCCATCGGTGTAGTAACTCAGAATCTCATCTGTTGACATGC
>DATIBX010000231.1:0-3514 GCA_035457105.1 Pyrinomonadaceae bacterium | reverse complement strand
GTCAAGATAAGAAAGGCTGAAATTCAATGACCACGCGACTGAAGTCGGTGGTATGGATCAAACATAAGTCTTTCGAGGGGCTAGGCGAAAACTGAATCACCACGCGGCTGAAGCCGTTGGTTTCCTTATGGGACCGAATGGGCCGGGGTATGGTGCGTCCGGTCCAAGCGCTTATTAGTCCACGTGGTCCAAACGAGTCAGGGGATAGTTTCGTGAGTGAACTAATTCTTCAAACTTTCTTTTAGGCGGATCTTGTAATGACAGACCAAAGTTCAACACCCTTAGTCAGAGTGCCACAACGGAGTCAGTTCTTGTTATTGCCTTCGGCACGCTTTATACCGGATTTTAAACTTCGGCCAGATATTTTTCGCGTGACACGGCTCGATCTGTAGGGCAGTATAGCTTGACTACGATCAACCACAGTTGGAGGAGAATGGTGGCATGAGGCAAGTGTCGAATCTTTGGACGAAGCAGTCGTTCGCGGGGTTATCCACTTCTCGTTTGGTTGTGGCTGCGCTTGCGTTCGTCGCTGTGCTCGCCACGCCGGCCCAGGCGCAAGACAACAAAATGACGCCCATCGCTACGCCTGCACAGCCCAATGCGATCGAAATCGGAACCGGTCCGCTGCCCGATGCGAAGAATCCGGAGTCCTGGCATAGCCAGTACGGCAGCAAGTTTGCGCGCAATGTAACTGTTGCGACGTTGACACCCTTTCTGCCGGATCCAGCCAAGGCCAGCGGCGCCGCAGTTGTCGTTGCACCCGGCGGCGGTTTTCGCACCTTGTCCATGGAAAATGAAGGCTGGAACGTCGCGCGCGCACTGGCGGAAAAGGGTGTCGCCGCGTTCGTCCTTAAATATCGCCTGAATCAGACGCCCGCGGACATGGCGGGATTCGAGCAGTCAATGCGGGAAATGTTTTCGGGAACGGCGCGGCCGCCGCGCCTTGACCCTGAGAAGGCGATGGCCGGTCTAGCGCCGCAGATCGCCGACGCCCGCGCTGCGTTTGCACTGATCCGGAAGCGTGCTGCCGAGTGGCACGTCGATCCCAACCGGATTGGCATGGTTGGCTTTTCTGCTGGCGCGATGCTGACAATGGCGACCACGCTGGCGGGCGACGATGCGAAGCCAGCCTTCATTGGCAACATCTACGGTCCTCTCGCGCCGCTGACAGTGCCGGCCGATGCGCCGCCTCTGTTCATCGCTCTTGCTGCCGACGATCCTTTCTTCGCGAACGGTGGCTATGGGCTCATCGATAGCTGGAAGGCAGCGAAGCACCCCGTCGAATTCCATCTTTATGAACAGGGTGGCCATGGCTTCGGGATGTATCCGAAGGAAACGACGAGCACAGGTTGGTTCGAAGCCTTTGTGCGCTGGATCGGGATGCACGGAATGCTGAAGCCGGCAGTGTCAGGGAGCGCCGGTGCCGCAAACTAAGCGGCTAGGTGGGAGTGCTGCTCAACCTCCTGCAGGTTCTCTTGCTCTGGAATCTTTGCTTCTAACTCAGCGATCTTCTGACAAGGATGTTTACTTTGATTCACTAAGTGCGTTCTGTCAGCGCCATCCAATGCTGCGCTTGAGCGGCTCGCCCACGCAGCTGCGGATAAAGGCTACTCACCGGCGAGTCGCTGCAGGCGCCTGTTAGACTCATCGGGAGTTCTCAGGTTCTCCCCCGAATTCCTATTGTCAGCTTCGAGTAAATTGGTTGTACCTTCGGTTACGCTCGGAATCTGCACAGCAATATTTGATATGGATAGCGCGGATGTTGTTTGCGCCTTTTCTGTCAGTTTGGCTGGCCGGAGATTGCTTAGCTCCTTGCTTATAGTTGGATAACCCATCAAGCCCCCACCGATAATTATTGAAGAGAACCCGATTGCGACAACTACTGGTGCAAAGAAATCGAAACCAAAAGCATCGAAGCTTATCCCGAAAACCTTGCTAATCGTAAGGCAGATAAATACGCTGATGAGTAACAGCGATAGGGTTAATATCCCAAGTAGGGAGGTAATCTTCCCCCATCGCTCAAGCTTCTTCTGTCTGGCTTCATTTTTTTCAATAAATTGACCCTGATGCTCACCAACTGCTTGCGAAATCAGCTGCAACCCCATCCCACATGATCTGCAATACTTTTGATCCAATGAAATTTGAATTCCGCAGGTAGGGCAATACACAGGGCCTCCTAAACCGAAGCTCTTAGAAGAACAATAACGATCTGCATAAGGCACAAGTTCCACGACAAGGGTCTAACGTTGCGCTTCAGTGCCCACGCAATTCACTGTTCCCTCGAGAACAGCCTTACCGGTTCAACTTCGGCATTAACGGCGATTTCCATCTCGACCCATCCATAAACTCTACCTCTGATACCCACACTTCAATCTCCGCATTCTCGTGAGCGTTCAATGACTCCTCACGCCCCAATGTCCTTAGCGAAGTCGAATCAGTCACGACAGAACCTCTTGCACCATGAGCACCGTACGCCTGACCTTCGGCGGCTCGCCCCCGCAACTACGAATAAAAGCCACTCGGCGTCAGCGGCGCGCACATAACGCTGATGATAAGAAGCTTGCTAATTGCGCGTCCGCTGCATGCCGTTGTTAGGCGGCGCACTGGATTCAAATGAGAATAGATACCAGCTCTTTCCATCCTTCTCAATACTAACCGGGTTGCCCGACTCACCGATATACTTTGTGATGGCTCGCTCCCAGAACTCCTTCGCCGTATCATTCGTTTTCACCACGCGCACTTCCCACTGGCCCGGAAATTTCTCCATACTTCGTGCGCTACTTCCGTCCCGATCCCGCGCCTTCGATACCCACGAATTATGAAGAACTCCGCCATGTCCCAAACATCCTCATCGCCGGAGACTTCCGACCCCCTCTTCGCCAAAACAAACCCCGCCAGCCTGCCATCCACTTTGACGAGAAACGGGTGACGGTCGGGGTTTCCCCAGTACAGTGGCAGGTGCTTTTACCCGAATCGGCCATCTGCTCCCAGCTCCAAATCATAGAACTCGCTGAAATCGTGTGCATACAACTCAAAGAGATTAGCCAGGATCGGTCGTTGCTCTGACGTGGCGGGGATAACTTCAATCTGAACTGATGGCTGCTCTGGAAGGCTTGTCATAGTCACGCCGACGCTACAACTATCAACCCCTCAAATCAAGAAGACGCCTAACGCCGCGGTTGAGCGGCTCGCCCCCGCAACAAACGAATAAAGGTTACTCACTGGCGAGTCCGGTCCAAGCGTTTGTTCGGCTGCGCCCCAAGGGAAAAGAATGTTACTTCTGGTGCTTACGCTTCAAATCCTTCACTGATCTTAACTGCTACTTTGTGAAAAATTAGAAAACCACCGGCTTCAGCCGCGTGGTGATTCAGTTTTCGCCTAGCCCGAGAACAATAAAGTCGTTTGATGACACCACCGACTTCAGTCGTGTGGAGCTTCAACTTCGATCTAAAAGAAGTCAAGATAAGAGAGGCTGAAATTCAATGACCACGCGACTGATGTCGGTGGTATGGAT
>DATIBX010000230.1:0-2920 GCA_035457105.1 Pyrinomonadaceae bacterium | reverse complement strand
GTTTTTCAACTTACGTGTTGATGGATAATTTGATCTGAAAAGTGACGCCGGGCCGTCGCACTTCAAATTTAAATATTTAACTTTAAGGCTTTAAGTAGTATAAACGAGCACATGCCACGCGAAATTGCGGATAGGACTCGCGTAGTCGAAGCGGTCAAAAACCTCTCACTCACTTCTGAGCTTTTCGAAGAACAAAACGGAAAACAAAAATACGGCTCTGACTTGGAAGTCATCGTCCAGGGGCGGGAGTATAGCAACGGCAAACAGGTTGGACCATATGTGCGCCTGCTCGAATATGATGCCAATGAAGTCATCATGCGCCAGGGCGAGTGGGGCGGAAATACGTTCTATATCGCTGTCCAAGGCACCCTGGATGTTTCTGTCGAGGAGGGTGGTAACCATCGAGCCATTGGCAAACTCCAATCAGGGACACTATTTGGTGAGATGGCCCTGCTCGCCGGTATCGAGCGCAACGCCACAGTAACTGCGCCAGAAAACTCTACCGCCACCATTCTCGAAGTTACCAGACCCGCCTTGCGATTGCTACGCAAACTTCCGAAATTTGGACAGATTCTCGATGAAACCTATCGCTCGCATGGCTTCGGTAGAGTGCTCGAAGATCTAGCTCTAGCCTCCGATCGTGGTCTAAGTCCTGAACTAATAGAAAAGATCGGACAACATGCTCGCTACATGGTCTACGGGAAACATCATGTGCTGTGCAAAGAGGGCGAACCAATTGACCGGTTGCTGCTAATCAAGAGCGGTTGGGTCAGACGTTCCACCGGCATTCGATTCTATGCCGCCTCGCCCGAAGTAGTCAGCGGAATGGGAGAAACGATTGGCGTCGATTTCCTGGGAGCCGGGAATCTGTTAGGCCTGGAAGGTCTAACTGACGATTCCAACTGGCAATACGCGGCCAGTCTGATGTCGCGCACAGAACTTTTGGAAGTCCCACTTGCTCCCTTTGAGTCTGACTTACAACTCCGTAATGAATTGGCTGCTGCCTTCGCCAGTTTCTCTGACGCCGACGACGAATTACCTACCACCGCCGAAACGGTGCCTGACATAAATGCCCTGGCTTCCGCCGAGAAGGAGATCTCAACTGGAGTAATAGATGGCGCAAACGTTCTGGTCATGGACATGGACCTTTGCGTTCGTTGCGGCAACTGTTCGCTGGCCTGTCACAAGGTGCATGGACAATCGCGCTTACTCCGCCGGGGAATTCAGATCGAACGTCCCGTAAGGATCGGAGCGAAAAGACTCCAACATGCACTGGTGCCGCAGGTATGTATGCACTGCAAGGACCCGGAATGTTTGACGGGTTGCCCAACCGGTTCGATCTTTCGCGCTCCGCAAGGGCACGTCGATATCGACCCGCACACTTGCATCGGCTGTTTCGACTGCGCGACACAATGTCCCTACGACGCCATTTCGATGGTTCCCAGAAAGGCTGAACCAGTTCGTCATACACTAGGAGAGTCAATCGGCCGATTGTTCCGGTTCCGCTCCGTCGTTACGACACCGCCCACTGTAGCTGCAGATGAAGATGTAGTGGCCATTAAGTGCAACTTGTGTGATGACACGTCACTAAATCCGGCAGGCGCAAAACGCAAGGCTTATTCATGTGAAGAAAACTGTCCCACGGGAGCGCTCGTTCGCGTAAATCCCCTCGAATATTTTACAGAAACTGCTTCAGCGCAGGGTCTCGTATTTCGCGATCAGACTCACGCTGTTGGCCGAAATATTCATAAGAGTGATCCACTGGCTCGAACCTGGCATATCGCTGGTGCACTTGGGACGCTAGTGATCGCGTTGGCAGCCGGCTGGGCAATCGCGGTTCATGGATTCGATGGTCCATTAAACGGCGGCTGGCTCACCATGCGTTGGTTGACGGGTATTGTTGGTCTGATCGGTGTCGCTGGTGTAATGACCTATCCGTTTAGGAAGGAAGTCTATCGTCGTCGCGCCGGCGCTCTGCGCTACTGGATGCTGGCTCACATTTATCTCGGTATGATCGCAGGCGTCGTTCTGTTGATGCATGCCGGAAGTCGTACGGGAGGACTTCTGACCAGCGTTCTATACATCACGTTCGATGTTGTTCTGCTGTCAGGCGTGGTTGGGATCCTTTCCTATCTGATTGCGCCGCGAATTATGACTCGGATTGAAGGAGAACCACTCCTGGTTGAAGACTTAGTAGGCCGTAGGGAAGAGCTGACTGCGGAAAAAGATGAAATTCTCAAACAGAGCGAGGGCTGGCTGAAGGAAGAGATCGAGCAACGAATCTATCCCGAATTCCTGTCTGGCTCTTACTTCCGCCGGCAGTTTATACGGCGCGAATCACTGAAAGCACTGTTGGCGGAAGCCAGGGCCGAATACAAAGATCGCACCACCCGCTTAGCGACAAGCGAGGAAAGAAAGCTCCTGTTGGCTGCGGTGGAAACTGCGGTGTCGCTCTCTCGTGTAAACGCATTGCTCTTGCTGCACCGTTCGCTCAGATTTTGGATTCCAATCCATGTAATCTCAACAGCTTTGATGCTGGCGCTAATGTTGGTCCATATCTTTCAGGTTGTGTTTTTCAAAGTCAGATAGTCTGTCAAACCCAATCGATGGCTGAGAAAAACCAGTACACAATCATTCGCGACGACCTTCCAATCGACCCACTTGAGGTCACATCTGAAGGTCTGCTCATCGGTAGACTGCTGGAATGCGAAATTGTTTTAAATCATCCCGCAGTGTCGCGAGTGCAGGCCGGAATCAAACAAGTTGAAGGCAATTTCTTTTTATTTCCACTGAGGCCGACTAATCCGGTAGTCCTGAACGGCAAACCAGTGCAGGAGAATGAGGCGCTGGCGGCGGGTGATCTGTTACTCGTTGGACCATTCCAGTTAGCGGTCGAAAGTGCTGACGAATCGCTGATCTT
>DATIBX010000229.1:0-6245 GCA_035457105.1 Pyrinomonadaceae bacterium | reverse complement strand
GCTTCGCCTAATTATGACGGAAGGAACTTTATCGGTGTCTCTGAGCCTTACCCCGGAAGTGCTTCGTAGCATAGGCGAAAACCTAGAACTGCGGGGGATCAAAACCTTCATTATACGCTGTAAAGACGGCTGCTTCACGGTCGATGGCGGATATCAATCGCCACCTGCTCCTATGCCTGTTTCTCTTTATTACTCGGCGAACGATATCCGGGAGTTGGAGCGGAAGGCCCGAGAGAGAAATGACTATCTATCGGCAACAAGGAACTTCATATACTTGCCAGAAATTTTGTCCTCGATAGCCTCCTACGTGCACGACAAAGAAGCGTCATTGTTGACTATCTCCAATATTGAATCGACCGAGGCCATAAGCGTCATTGATATCGAATACCAGACACTTGACGGGGATCGAATAACTGATCGGCTCATGAACTCTACTGTTTACGAACTGTGCGTTAGAGAGCATAAGCGCAGAGCAAGAAGACAAAAACTAACCGATGATCGATTTACGCGATTTACCTCTTTGCAGGCAAGATTCTGATGGAGAGGGTAAAACCTCTACGTTGTAAAAACCGACCGCTTCAGAAGTCGCGCGGATTCTCTAAGGACTCATACTATGTACGCCCAGCGTTTAACTCGCTTTCCGGCGTATCAAACTGTTTCTCTTGGAACGTGAGCTGCGGCAAGTGCGTGCTGCAGTTTAGCCGGCCAGTCATTATAATGATCGACCGATTTAGCGCGTTGCTTAATGGTCAGAGCGAGTGTTACGCAGAGCGACATCGACGATGCGCGCTCAGCCCGTTTAGGATTAAAACTCGGCGCTTATTGATGAGCAAAATATGATTCTGCTGGTAGACGACGAAGAACGGTATCGGGAACTTATCGCTCAGATTCTTACGAAGGCGGGCTACGAAGTTCTTCAAGCAGCGGACGGAATTGAAGCGCTATCATTACTCGATAAATCAAACGTTAATTTGGTCATCTCTGATATCTTAATGCCGGGTTTAAACGGATACACGCTAGTGGCTAGGATCCGTGCGAAGTGGCCGCAAATGCCGGTGATTCTAACGACAGGTTTTCTTCCTCAGGACGCTGCAAAGAATATGATGAACGGTTCAGCGGATTTTATTCCAAAGCCAATTAACGCCCAGACATTAATCGATATGATTCATCGTCGGATACCCGTACCGACTTCAATAGCAAGTTATCGCGTGGCCGATGAGTTTTCGAAACGGTCATGACCACTCCCACTACAGCTGCAGTTTCGCTGCACTCCAAAAATAACCGCGATCGTCATTGAGACGGTCAGCACGCCGGCGCTGAACAACGCCCTAGTGAAGGTTGGTGATCGCGAAGGACATCATCACCAACGAACAGCAGCTCAAAGCGCAATCGAGCGAAGAGCGGCAAATTACTTGTCCGTGCTAAAGCAGTTGGCTGAACCGAACAGGAAGTCAGTGTAGCTGGGATAGTTGGATCGCCTGCGCTACATTCCAGACGTTTTGTCACGCACTAAACGCTGCACATAGCATTGTGTATCACGTGACGTCCACGTACTTTGTCCACAGGTCACCGTCCCTTTGAGTTTGCCCACTGCAGGAAACGCATTGGTCGGATCGGGACAATATCTGGCCCAGTCTGTGATCGTCCGGCACCCGTTGAAGTTGCCCTGACCCTGCGACACCGGAAGCAAGTAACAACGACTGGGGTTCGCTTGAACCATCGGTTGGAGTATTTCATTGACGATGGTTTGGTTCACGCCATTAGACACATTGCCGCAATACCCGACATCGATGTTCGGCTGACCCGCGCAGAAGGGCAGCTTCTTCCACAAATCGCGGACCTCGGACGTGCTCGCGTTATCGATTTCGTAAGTTTCCCAGGCAGCGGTGGCAGCGCCCCCGGTCTGGAAGTCTAGGATCACTGTCCTATTGGGGCCCTGACAGATCGTGTCTGAGACTACAATAGGAAGGCCTGGCAAAGCTTGGTTTACAGCAACGGCGCTGACGGCCACGTCTGCGGTCTTTTGTGTGGCCTGACCAAACAAATTGAACAGCGGTGTCAAGAAGAGCGGAGCTTTCATTGCTTTGCCGGAAGTTCCGCCATAAGGGTTACTATTCTCTAGTGCGACTCGCGCACCGTTTGCATTATTAACGTTGATACCTGAAGTGGTGAAATTGCCGGTCGCGTTGTCATATTGCACGAGCGTCACGTTGCTTTGGCCAATCAAATTATTCGGACTGTCCAGGTAATTGTTTCCGGTACCCGGGTTGGTACCGCCGGCGTTAAATTTGGCGGCGCGTCCCGTAATCATCGACCAGTCTCCGGTTGGAATGGCGGAAGCCGCAGCTAAAGCCGCCGAATCTACGGCCGGCTGTCCTTGCGAGCGGACATATACAAGGTGTCCCGTATCTAAACCCATGCCCACCATAACTAACAGCAACACGATCATCAGAGTAGCGAACACAAGCGCAAATCCTTGTTCGTTTCTCACGCCTCGCATACAAGCCTCCCTTAACCTACTTAACTTAACTAGAATAGGGCCCGTAAGTGGTCGCCGCCGTACAGTAATTATTGTTCGTGTACGGCTGATACTTGTAATGCATCTGCGTTGTCCGGGAGATCGTCATCGCGGCCGGAGCAGAGCCGCCCAAGAGCCTGATAATGCGATAAAGTGAAAAGTTATACTGGCCCTGAGCGGTCACTTCGATAAACTGCATACATCCAGTTCCGCTGTAAAACGTCACGGTAACTTGTTTATTAGCGAGATAGCTCGGTAAGCGGTTGAATACTGCGGTTTTGACAAAACCTGCCTCGGCAGAACTGAAGATTAAATTGGGAACGGTTCCATCCAGCTGGAGGCCGCTCCCGATCCGGGCGCCCTCGCGGACTGCGGTCTGAGTAAGATTCCCGACAAAAAATGAGATGCCGAAATCAACAGGCACATAGAGGGCGACTAGGAGAAGCGGAGTGATAAGCGTTATTTCAACAATGCTCTGGCCTCTTTGATGGTTTCGTTGTGCCTTTGGTAAAATAGCGATTTTCATTGGCTTGATCTCCCCGATTGGCAACTGTAACGGCGACGAAGCGCACTCAACACCCAAACTGTGGTTCCCATCGCATGATGGTTGTACGTGTGATCGTCGTGTTGTTGAGATTTCCTGAAACACCAAACCAACTCAAAAGCCGGTAAAAGAAAAAATTATACGTCCCGGATACGGTGACCGTTACCATCCGGTTGCAGTTTGCTGCACCCACATCGGGATCCAAATTGAGTGTGATTGTAGCGCCCGGAAGCAGCGCCGATGAAATCCTCGCTGCCGTTTCGCTAAATATGTTTCCAGTGCAAGAAGGCATGACACAGCTTGTGGTTCCGCTTATGAGATTTCGATCGGCAGCAGCGATTCTCGCGCCTTCGCGTGAGGCGTTTTGCGCGAGTTGTCCTGTGTAGAATGCCAATCCAAAATCGGCTGGAATCCACGCGACCACGAGGAACAGCAAAAAGATCAGCGTGAACTCAACGAGCGCCTGCCCGGCGCAACGATTTACCTTACCGAGGAGAGCTGGAATTGCATTCCGGGACATTCGCTATAACCTTTTAGCCCTGCCATTACGGCGTTGCTACTAGAAATTCCTTTACACCATCGCGGCTTAGTCTCCGTTGCGAAATTCAGACCGTGACACAATAAGTGACGAACCGGCATGTGAACATGCAAAGTCCGCCACCACCATGTTCGATTTTGTTTGGCAAGAAGACATTTGGTGGTGATTTTGGTCGGATATTTTTCCGACTTGTTGAAGCTAAGGTCTCCCGCAAGAACGCGCGTTTCTCTTGCAGATCATGAAAATACGTGTGCAGTGCAAGTTATCGCTAGACACGGCTCGCCGCTCTAAAAGCCGCTGGCGAGTTTCCACGAGCCTCAGCTTAGGCGCGATAAATGTTATGCCCTGCTGTTCACTGTGACCGCGCTATTTTCACCTTAGTATATGAAAACTCACTTTCGACCGAAAAGAACCAATGTCGCTGAGTTTGAACACGGTCACGAATATTCTCGTCGTCTAAAGTTCAAGCCTTGCGAGACTTTGTCCATGGCATCCTCTTTGCCGTGTGATAAAAGCTGGCAGCTGTCAACGAGGATAAGAACATCGAAAAATCAAGCCAATTAGACACGGCGCGTGCTGAACTAAAGAAAGTTGAAGAGAAGCTGGGCGATCACGATAAACTCATTCATTTTAAAAATGGCATTACTTCCCTACAAAACGTGATCTCAAATAGTTCCGCGAAAATCGAAAAAGACATCGCTCAGAAGATTGCCCTAACTTACAAGAACAGAGTGCTTTCCGAGGTGAACGTTATTCTAGATAACTTCGCTTCCTATGAAGCGACGGCTCTGGAGCATTGGATTAATGTCATGGAGGTACTTATGGCGGCCGGTTTTGATGATGACGCCGTGCTTAGCGCATCCAAAAAGCAACTACTGAGTCGACTTGATTTACAAAGTATCGAGCATTTGAGCCCTGTGGAACTTGATACGCTCGAGAAAGAGCTCCGTGCAGCATTGGAAAGTCTCTCGCTTCATAAAGGGCGTCTTTCAAACATTAAGATCTCAACTCAAAAATAGAACGCTCAATAATCGACTTGCTCAGAGGGGTAAACAACAATGACAAAGTGGCGAAATACAGTTTTTTGTTGGGTCATTCTTTCGGCTGTCTTTTCTTTTAGCGGATGTTCATCGACTAACACCGAATCTAAGTTTGTGGGGGTAGCGGAAACACCTCCGGTAGAAACCAAGGTCAAATCCCCAGGCGCCCAGGCAACAGGCAGATCGAGTCTGGAAGCTTTGCAGCGCGGCGAGTCACCGGCGACTCCCGCGTCCAGTCCTCTGAAGGATATCTATTTTGATTTTGATCGTTATGATCTACGTGCCGATACTCGCGAGACACTCAAAGCCAATGCTGCTTGGCTCAGGGACAATCTCACTGTGGTGGTCGACGTCGAAGGGCACTGCGATGAACGAGGCACCAACGATTACAATATGGCACTCGGCGCCAAACGCGCTCAGGCGGCAATGGACTATCTGATCACACTTGGTGTTGCAGCAGGTCGCTTGTCGACGACCAGTTACGGTGAAGAGGTTCCAGTTTGTCAAGAACACGCTGAAGAGTGCTGGGCAAAGAACCGAAGGGGCCGCTTCGTTATTGAAGATGTACGCCCCCCAGTTAACTGATCGCGGGTAGCGGTCACCTAGTGGTGGTTACGGCAAACTGACGTGGACCTTTACTGTCGAGTCTCGAACCATGCGTCATGGCCCATCGCCAATTGAGAGTAACGAACTACTTGGCACTTTCATTTTCTACTTGACGTGCTAGCAAACGCTCCAGCAGCTTTATGAGTCTCTTACGGCACAAGCAGCATGCGGAAATGGAAAATGATATTTCTCTACATTCTGGGCAAGACAAATGACCACAGAGTAAACAGCGCGCTATCAAAACTGGCCATTGTGGTCGGTTGGTCATTAGTGATTCCTGGCATTCTCAGCTTCATTGCCGCTTTAACATTCGATTCGGAGCTGATCCGATTTAGCCCTGCCGACTGAACGCTTTGTTTCGTAAGTTGCTCATCTTTTTTGTCTGAGTCGCTAAGTGTGACGTTTCGCTGTCCAAAACGTTCACTGCACTGACGTTTTCTGTCAGGCAACTTCGCATCCCCGCAAAAACGCGACCTCGGTAAATTCGTGCTGTTTTGACGTGACTAATAGTTTCGGCGGCCACTCCCTACCACCACTCTTGGCAACCGTGCCAGATTGAGGTTGACGGATTCGACAACATGTATGGCGTATCACCGAACAATTCGATGATGTCTAAATAGATCGTAAATGTCTTGGTCATACATGGTTCACCATTACTCTTGCAATGATGAAAAGGGTTCTCTGATCTTAGCTAAGGCAAATTGAGCGTCCATTTTTGTTATTGTGCGCGGCAGCAGATTTGCCATGTGGCCGTCTTTGGCATCGCGATACCCTCGAAAATCCATGGCACCGGCGTTGCGGGTTTGTCCCAGCGGGGGAAAAACTTCCAACCGAGGAGAAAAAGTCATGCAAATGGAAAGAGCCACAAAATTGCTGAAACGCGTTTGGAAAGCTGTTGTCTGGACCGAGTTGGCGGCTTTGGCAGGCGGGATACTTTTCATCTTTTCATATTATTTTTCCTACGCCGTTTTCATGTCAAATATCCATCAACAGGCTACC
>DATIBX010000228.1:0-6153 GCA_035457105.1 Pyrinomonadaceae bacterium | reverse complement strand
AGACTTCTCTGATGAAGATGACAAACCGGGTGCAGCACCAGTCACGATTATTAGCTACGCTTTCTGGCAAGAGCGCTTTGGCGGGGATCCGCAGATCGTCGGTCGCTCAGTAACGCTCGACGATCGATCGTACACGATCATCGGCGTGATGCATGCTGAGTTCAAACATCAGGGCCCACCTCCGTTGTGGCTACTTGTTGGACCAATGAACTGGAATAACCGTGACGTGCGAATCGGCGGCAATGTTATCGCTCGATTAAAGCCAGGCGTGTCGCCGAATCAGGCGCGAACTGACATGCAGCGCATTTCGCAGGATCTCGCACGCGAGTATCCCGGTCAAAACGCGGGTGCTACTAAGGTTAACGTTCTTTCGTTGCAGGACAGCATCACCGGCAACGTGCGTTGGGCATTGCAGATTCTGTTTGGAGCCGTTGCTCTCGTTCTGTTCATCGCCTGCGCGAACGTGGCCAATCTTCAACTCGCGCGCGCTGCTTCGAGAAGCCGCGAATTAGCCGTGCGTGCCGCACTCGGAGCGTCGCGTTGGCGAATAGCAAGACAACTGCTGGTGGAGAGTTTGATGTTAGCGCTCGCCGGCGGTTTCGTCGGTCTTCTAGTCGCCTGGTGGGCTATTGCTCTCCTCAGTAAGGTTGAACACTCAACTGTTCCGCGAATGCAGTTCCTGGAACTGAATTATCAAGTGCTCGCGTTCAATCTCGGCATTTCGTTGCTCACGGGAATTCTCTTTGGAATGATCCCGGCGTTCCGATTTTCCAAGGTCCAGCTTCAGGACAATCTAAAGGACAACAGCATCACATCGACGGAACGACAGGGGAAGCGCGTGCGCAGTGCCCTGGTCGTCTGTGAAATTGCGCTGTCAGTCGCGCTGCTGATCGGTGCTGGTCTGTTAGTTAAGAGTTTATTCCGGCTCTTTAATTCAGATCTCGGGTTTGATCCGCAGAACGTGTTGACTATGGAGCTAAGACCTTCGCGAAACCGTTATCGAGACAACGTAAAGTTTTACGTCCTTCTCCAGAACATCCTCGAGCGAGTAAAAGCTCAACCCGGCGTTGAAGCTGTTGCTCTGTCGAACAACTTGCCGGGCATCGAAGACGGCTGGACCAACGACATCTTTCCTGAAGGTCATTCGCCGCTAAAACCTGGCGAGCAGATCAACGTTGATTGGGGAATCGTCTCGCCCGATTACTTCCGAACAATGAATGTGCAGCTGCTGCGCGGGCGCACGTTCACCGAAGAAGAAGTTGAGAACAGCAGGCCAGTTCTGTTGGTTGATGAAAATCTCGCGCGCCGTTTTTGGCCTAACGAGAACGCTGTTGGTAAGCGCATTCAATACAACGGTACAAATTGGCATGAAGTAGTCGGCGTGGTGAAAGAAGTGCGCGCTTACGGATCGCAAGTTCAACCGCGAATCAAGATCTACACTCCATTGAGTCCGGCTGGCCAAAGAAACTCGATGTTATCTATTCGGTCGTCGAAAGTGGATCCGGCGGCGTTGGCTGCGGGAATCAAGCACGAGATTTATGCAGTCGACAAGGATCTGGCTGTGATGGAGGTGAGCACGTTGCCGCAGTTGCTCGCGCGCGAATCGTCGCCAAGGCAATTCAATACGTTGCTGTTTTCAATACTCGCAGCGTTGGCGCTGGTTCTCGCACTGACGGGCGTGTATGGCGTGATCTCGTATTCGGTAGCTCGGCGAACGCATGAAGTAGGAATACGAATGGCGCTTGGCGCCGGCCATCAGCAGGTCGTGCGCCTGTTCGTCAGCCAGGGAATGAAGTTGATTGGCCTCGGTCTCATCATCGGATTGTTGGCTTCGGTAATTCTAACTCGGATGATGTCGAGTCTTCTGTTTGGTGTATCAACCACTGACACAACAACATTTGGTTTAGTTGCGGTGGTACTGCTCGTCGTTGGTCTGCTGGCGTGTTACATCCCGGCGCGACGTGCGACAAAGGTCGATCCGCTGGTGGCACTTCGGTACGAGTGAGGCCATCTTCGATCTACAAAAAGGCACACCATGCGAACCTTCCCTAAAGAAAGTGGTTAAGCAAATGAGGCCGTCTAAGAAATCGCCGCAGGTGGGGGATCACCTGCGGCGCTTGAGATCAGGCTCAACAACATCGAGCCCAATCGTTGAAATTTAATTAATTTTCAACTCGATGTGCTTGGGAGTAGCGGACTCATTCTTCGGCATCGTCACCGTAAGCACTCCATCTTTAAACTCAGCGAGGATTTTCGTCTCTTCAATGAAGCTTGGCACCGAAAAACTTCGCACAAATTGTCCGTAGTGACGTTCGACGCGATGATAGTTCTCCTGTTCAACTTTCGCTTCAAACTTACGCTCGCCGCGTATTGTCAGGACGTTTTTCTCGAGCGTGAGCCGGACATCGTCCCTCTTCATCTCGGGCAACTCCATCTTGAGCACAATTTCCTGGTCGGTTTCATATATGTCGCATAGAGGCACCCATGGTGAAAGGGAGTTTGGGTCTCCCATTGTCGGAGCGAATCTGCGGAACATGTCGAATGGCAAGACTCCTGTAGGTGGATTCAAAAAAGTTCTCGGTATCATGACTTCACCATCCTTTCGAAGAATCAAAAAGCTAAGCGCCCATCCGTGCAAGTTAGTTGCTGACAGATCAGGAAAGTGGAGCAGACGAGCTGTCTGCGCCCCCTGTAATGTCGTTCCGCCAAGGTCGATAAACGACCAGGTCAGGATGATCACGTCGGAAAGACTGTGCTATGTAACAGTCCCAACAAACCGGTAGGTGTGTTTCCAGCACCATCGACAGGTTGTCAACAGGAACTTCGTTCCAACTTATCAGCGAGCCCTCAGCGCTTCGTAACGCTGGTCTGTGATCAGTCCAATGCAGTTCCTCAAACGGTTTTTTACAGTAGCAGCACTTCTTTCCGGCATACCATCGCATTAGCACGCCGCTAACTAGACATTGGCCGGGTTCTACATCCAGCTCTGTCAAGCACTCTTGTCCACACTGTTCTTTCAGCGGCCAGCGAGAGCAGTTTTGCAGCCGAATTTCAGGAAGGCCCACAGTCGAAGTTAACGATGCGCGCAGCGCATCAACCTCAACGATTGCAGGCCTTCCCGTTTCGGGACAAGTAACGAGCTTAGTGCCGCGGTATCGCGAGCAGACACGAACAAGCCATCGGATGCCGAAGTAAACAGCTGTAGTCGCAAGGACTATGATGATGAGATAACCCAAGGTGTTCATTGGAACCTCCTTTCAAGGGCATCCGGCGAGGGCTTGTGTCGCGCGTTCCTCCTCTAACTCGTTGATCTTGGCCCGAAGCCATTCACTAACTTCTAACTTGGCCTGGTTATCAGTCGCTTCCAAGTCTTCGATCATTCTCCCCGGCCTCGTTTAGAGGAATGTAATGGCACTGTATCTCGGTGCCATGGTGCCTCCGGACTGACGAAATCGAGTAAATGGCATTCATTGCACGTATGGGCACGTATGGGTAACCGTAATTGATAAAGGTCAGGGAGTCCTGGAAGGTCGACTGTGGCTTCCACGATGTGGACCGAACGACCGTATCCGCCCTTCTCAATAAACTCGAGTTCATTTTTGAGCAGTTCGCGAATGTCGCGATCGTCATTAGCCATTTTAGATACCTCCAATTCTCCCTGGCCCAACTGGGGCAGCCTGTCGCTGCTATCGTTGATTCAGTCAATCTCGGTATCCACGCCATTAAGAAAAGCAATGCCCATGCCGAGTCACATTCCCAGCTAACTCGCAGCCAGCTTCGCGTCCAGCTAAGGAGACTGGGGAAACTTACCCAAACTCGTGCGCAAAAGTGCACGAAACGTCATGTTTTAGAGTGGTTACTGAGAGCAACCTGAAGACTCATCCTTTGCTGAGTGGCTTTTGCGAAAAGCGGAAGCATTGCGAGCATTGCGTTGTTGATTGCGCTCTTCATCGATGAGGGCCTTCATCCAACTCCGCTGCACATTCAACTCCAACCGCAAGGGAACAAAGTTTGCCACGATCATTCGCAAGAATTACGAACCCCTCGGGCGAAGGGTCAATAACTGGGCCACAGGCATCGCTTGCTTGCTCACGGGTTAAGGACATTGAATTAAGTCTTACCTGCTCGCATTGCCTTTTGCGGTCTCGCCCCGAATAGCCAAACAATTGGAGGTCTGGACTCATGATTACCCGACGCACTTT
The DNA here is from genome assembly GCA_035457105.1 of Pyrinomonadaceae bacterium. Classification (GTDB taxonomy): domain Bacteria; phylum Acidobacteriota; class Blastocatellia; order Pyrinomonadales; family Pyrinomonadaceae; genus PSRF01. The sequence goes on along the minus strand of DATIBX010000228.1, from coordinate 1,951 downwards.
TTTGAAATACACCGGGGCTACGGCTTTAACCTGGTACGCTTTCAACAGGTTCGGAGCTCTGAAGGCGATCGCACAAATCCCGGGTGGAACACTCGACCCCTCGGTGGTGCCGAAGTTTGAAACCCAGCTCCTGATTCCGCCTGTGATGCCAAAGGCCGGTACGATCGTGCAGCGAGGGGGCAAAAATATTGACTACTACGAAATCTCAATGGAGCAGATCACGCAGCAAATTCTGCCCGCTGGATTGCCTGCCACAACCGTATGGGGGTACGGTGCAGTGTCGTCAGCAAATGAAAGGGGATTGCTTCTACACCATGCACCATCGCTTACCATCGAGGCCAGGTGGAACACGCCCGTACGCGTGAAGTGGATCAACAATCTCAAAGATGCGAACGGAAACTTTCGACCTCACCTGCTGCCGGTCGATCCGACCCTGCATTGGGCCAACCCACCTGGCGGCACAACGGGTCGCGACATGCGCCCGGATTTCACTGGCAAAACATACGTACCTCTTGCCAACCTCACCGATCCGAACACACAGTACACGCAGTACACCGGTCCAGTACCAATGGTAACTCACGTTCACGGCGCGGTAGGTGTCGGAGATGAGTCAGACGGTTATGCCGAAAGTTGGTATCTTCCCGCCGCGATTAACGTCCCGCCTGGTTTCGCCAGTGAAGGTAGGTGGTACAACTTCTTCAAAGACAAAGCCGCTGCAGCCTATGGCGCCGCCTGGGGACCAGGATTTGCGACTTTCCAATATCCTAATCGCAACCGTGCATCGACCATCTGGTACCACGATCATGCGTTGGGCTTAACCCGCCTTAACGTTTATGCCGGGCCAGCTGGCTTCTATCTAATTCGCGGTGGCCCAGCTGGAGACGACGCCGTGATGGACACTCGATCCGGTACGCCGGCGGTGCTCCCAGGGCCTGCTCCGAAGGAGCACGACAAGTTTCCATCAAATAAGAACTACTATGAGATTCCGATAGCTATTCAGGATCGCTCGTTCAACACTGACGGCTCATTGTTTTACCCAGACTCGCGCTCATTTTTCGACGACTTCGTTCAACCATTTATTCCAGAAACTGAGATCTCACCAATCTGGAACCCAGAATTCTTCGGCAATATGATAATGGTCAACGGCAACACGTGGCCGTTTCTAAATGTCCAGCAGCGCCGCTACCGTTTACGTTTCCTGAATGGATGCCAATCGCGCTTCCTGATTCTGGACTTCAGTAACATACCCGGTGCAGAAGTTTGGCAAATCGGCAATGAAGGCGGCTTTCTGGCTGCACCTATAAACATTACAGCTGATCACGACAACAGACTCCTGATGGCTCTGGCTGAACGAGCTGATCTTATTGTGGACTTTACTAACGTTGCGCAGGGTAACTACGTGCTGGGTAATATCGGTCCGGATGAACCATTTGGTGGTGGCGTTCCGAACGTAGACTTCGACGCCGCAGATCCCAACGGTACGGGGCAGGTAATGGAATTCCGAGTCGCGCCAGCCGTTGCATCGGATCCTACAACACCTCCTCAGTTCCTTGCGCTTCCGGCCATTGCGCCGCTGCCGGCGGAATCACTTACGCGACGGCTCGCGTTGCTGGAGGAGGGCGAGGTATTACCCGAAATTGGCTTCGACGGGCCGATCGAAGCCATGCTCGGTAATGTGGATAGCGATGGCAATGCGGCAAGTAAGATATGGGCCGACGAGATTAGTGAGAATCCTGCTGTAGGCAGTTCGGAGGTCTGGGAATTCTATAATTTCACTGCCGATGCCCACCCGATGCACATCCACGAGATCGCGTTTGAGGTAGTGAACCGCGAGAGGTTGGTCCTTGATGAGGAGTTAGAAGAACCAATACAGCCTGTTCAACTTACCGGCGATGTGCGATCACCTGAGGCTTGGGAGTCTGGTTTCAAGGACACGGTTGTGGCGTACCCG
>DATIBX010000227.1:0-29815 GCA_035457105.1 Pyrinomonadaceae bacterium | reverse complement strand
CTCCGCAACGACCTGACTCCAGGACCTCACCACATTGACCAACATCGGTCGCAACAGCTGGCAAACCAGCCACACCGTACTCAAGCAAAGCGAGTGGCAACCCTTCTGACGCAGAACTGAGGACTCCGACATCACATCTCTTAAGAATGGAACTTACATCGTCGCGTGGTCCAAAAAATGAAACGTGATCAGTCAACCGGCGATGCCTCACTTCCGCACGCACTTGCGCGGCGTAAGTGCCTTCAATATCGGCTCCGATCAAAAGAAGATGGGCAGAAGGATAGTGCTGAGTCAGGATGTCGAACGCGCCGATCAAAGTTAAGTGATCTTTTTCTGGACGAAAGTTTGCTACACATACAATACGATTTCCCCGTGATCCTGGGAGGAGCTGTTGGGGTCGAGCTGACTCGGATTCACAGACAAAATTGGAAACATACTCAACGTGCTGCGCTTTCATATGCAACTTTTGGCGAGACCATTCAGCTAGTGGCTGATTGACCGCTATGACCCGGCTAACTCGTGTTGCAGCCAGACGATAAAGCCAGGCAGGTCGATCATCAAATTTGTAGCGACCGTAATGATCGTGCCACACCAAAAGGGGATGCGGAGGGAAAAGCGATGCAACGGCTGCTATAAAAAGTGACGTGCTGTGCGCATGCAGAATGCTGATCTCGTTTTCGACAATGTAATCGCGCATCGTACGAAAAGCTCGGGCATCGAATCGGTGATTCCGCTTAAGTGACAATCGGTTCACATCGTCGGCTACTAACCTGGCTAGTGGCCCATCGCGTCGCGTGGTGCAAAGGTGCGGCCGATAGCTGCTGCGGGGCAAAAGATTGATCAGGTTGACAGTCATTCTTTCTGCCCCACCTGCTGCCAAACTATCAATCAAATGCATTACGCCGATGCGGATCATCTGATGTATCTACGACTCTGTTTGTACGTGGCGCGCTACTTCAAACCACAATGTTGGACTAACACTTCTTCAAGTGAAGTCTTGAACCGTTCAAGCGACAGCTCTTCTGCCCGGTGGGCAATTCGTTTTAGGAGCCCCTCAAGTTTCACGTCGTTACTCAGGAGCGTCGCCAACGCCTCTGAGAGTCCGAGTGATGTTGGTTGGAACGGCACTCCGTAAGACTCGTCGTTCAGGATCCACCGAACGAGCCCAGCATCGGCCGCCACTGGAATAGCACCGTGCGCCCAGGCTTCCGCAATAATCTTGGGCCAACCTTCTTTTACACCTGGCATGATTACTATTTGCGCCGCGGCGTAATGATTCTGCACTTCTGCAAACGGTAATGGACCTTTGAAATGCACGTGTTTCTCTATACGACATTCGCAGGCAAGTTCGCGTAAGCGCGACGCGTCTGGACCATCACCGATTATCGTGTATTCCCAAGCACAACCAGGGTACTGTCTCTTGAGTTCGCCAAGACCACGGATGCCCAGATCAAAATTCTTCACGGGCAACAATCGGCCAACGGAGAGGAACCTCCACGGTCGGTCCCACTTCTTACTTGCAGAGAGTTCACGGGCTGTGGCGAGCTCTCTCTCAGACATGAGAGCTGGCAAAAATGAGATCAAAGATTGCTGATCGGATGGTCCATAAATTAGAGCGGGATGGCCCGCATTCCACGCTCCGATCAACCGGCGCTCGATACGTGACGGCCAGCGCTCGCCCTCGAAACTATCGAATAGACCCGCCCATTTGGTGATGCTTGGCTTATGCAGCAAACGAACCAGGACCTGTCCAAGTAGCGCAGGGTGACCGGGACTGCGCAAGTGAATCAAATCGCTTTCACGTATCAACTGTTGAATGGCACGCGATAGTGCCGGCATTTGGGTTAAACGTTTCAATGGCGCCCAACGGGCGTACGAAAGCGAGTAACTCACATTTCGCCAGACAATGTTCGATCGACCATAACAGGCTTGGTTACCCTGAATCGGACCTTCAGCAGCGGGAGCAAGAATTTTAACCTCAGCGAAAAGATCGGCCCAGAGACGTATCTCTCGAACATACGGCTCGTAAGCCCAGATGGCCCCATCGGGGTATTGCCAGTGCGGAACGTGAGTGATGATTCCTAACCGTTGATTAAAGCGCGGTCCGCAATTAATCCGGGGGCTGTTTCGAGCTTTGGCTTCCACGCGTTTAGAATGAGTTCCTTCGTCTGCTCTGGTCCAGCATTAAAGAGACAATCGATTACAGATAGACCAGCAACAAAGGGCCGGCTCTGCTGGGTGTAGACAACGCTATTTGGATCAAATTCCTGCCAGATTACTTTGATTCCGTGCCGCTCAAACTCGCCTACACGGAGGTAATTCTTGCCACCCTGTCCGGCGATGTAATGGCTCGCGTCAAGTTGTATGCAGAGCTGGACCAGTCGAGCTGTCGGATCATCAGTTTCGGCCTCCATTTCACTTGAACGGACGACCCTGAATCCGGTGGCTGCTATTAGATCCAGCACAGTCTCGAACGTTCTGTAATTAATCTCGCTGAGAGTATCAGGTGCGTCCCGGAGCGCTGCTGACAAAAGGGGCCAACAGGTACTGAAATAGGAAGTTTTGCAATAGCGTTGCTCGACTGTCTTAAGCATCCTGTGACGCCATCGGGGATCCGCGATTGAAACGTGATTAATAGGAGTGCCGAGTTTCGCATGCACTCCCAGCGTCAACCACATCGGTTGGCCTTGTAGATTAGTAATCCTCGTCCTGTTCTGGAAATAGTTCTTCCGATACTGCACAGAATCGAGCCAAACAAATACGTCGCTGTGCAGAACCTTATTGAAGTATCCAAGCCAGGGCAGGAAGTGTGGCTGATGAATGCTAACTATCACAGGATCATTCGGATCACTTCAAAACATTCCGCGTACTCGTGGCCGATCTGCTTGCCACGCACGCGCGCCAAATCGCCAACGATGTCGTTGGAAAAAAAGATTCTGCTTTTCTGGGTTTCGTAAGCGTTGATTGCTGTAATCTTGGCGTCAACATCTTCGCGATCAAGCGTAATGAAGACGTCCATAGAAAAGTTCATGTTGTTCCACGGAAGCTCGTAACCGAGAATCGTTGTGTACTTGAAGGCACGTCGAGCCTCAGCAAACACAACTTCATGAGACTGATGAATATCCTGGCTGTTGGGGATCAATACCAAGTCAGGATTTATTTCCGTGTTGAGATCGTAGAGGAGCTGCAGGATCTCCCCACGAGCGTCAAACAGATTGCGGGGATTGAAGTCACGCAAGATTATGCGTGCTGGATCAAGCCCGAGGATCCGCGCGCTAGTGCGAAACTCTGACATGAACACGTCCGGGTTTACGAGTGGCGGACAAGACAGCCCAATGTAGAAGACCTCGTTATACTTTCCTAACTGGTGAATGGTTGCGCCAGCACCAAGCTCAACATCGTCAACGTGTGGTGCAATCGCAAGGATCTTTTTATCACTTAGCGAGATCATTTTGATTTCTCCGAGAATTATCTTGAAAAACGACTGTTCGCATTCGTTGCATAAAGGGAAGCAATAGCTTCGGAATCAGCAAACATCGCTAGATTGTTACCTGACGATTCAGAGCTTCGGAATCCTAGCCGATGATAGAATCTGATGGCGCCTTTATTGTCCTTATCCACTTTGAGTGTGATCGAGTGACACCCTCTTACCTGCCCGCGCCGCGCCGCAAGGCCCAATAACTGTTTTCCGAGACCGCTATCGCGCTCGTGTTCTGCTATTGCCAACCTATGAATATGCAACGAGGATTCCTTCTTTGTGGCTATTACGAAACCAATCGGTTCGTTTGCCCGCAAGAGACACCACGACAACCTCCACTTTTCCGGAAGGTCTAACATCCATTGAGCAGGACCCCATGGATCACCCATTGTCGTCGCATCGACCCTCATCAAGCCGTTCAAGTATCGTCTGACTCTAGGTCGAGTTAGAGGGACTACGCTTGGTCTCAGATCCAGTGCGGAGGCCTCACCAAATCTTAGGCTCGGCTCTTTCGTACTAAGAAAGGCCAAGCCAAGAAACACACCAGATACAGCGTCCATAGCCGAGACCGAGGCTGCCACAATCAGGAATCCAGTGACTCCCAACAGGGGCACAATTTGACCAGTAACGCGGAGGTAGCGAAGGCAGCACCAGAGGAGAGGGATAGCGATAAGTGCCAAACTGAACAGTCCAATCAGTCCAGCATCCACCCCAAGTTGCAAATAGAGCGAGTGCCAATCAGCCAATTCACCTGGCTTATACTCGACTCGATGGTCCAACAAGGAATACTTGGCGTATTGCGTCTGACCAAGACCAGGTCCATATCCCCAGAATGGGGAATCACTGAAGAGACGTGGGAATAACAACCACTGATCTGAGCGCCCGCTCGAAAGCTGGGTTAAAGTCCGGTCCGTCGGAAGCGTCCGTCTGATCCCCTGCTCGAGATAGACCCCTCTCTGAGTCGCCATGATTAGCGGGACCGACAACGCCACCGCTACTAATAGACCGACCGTCGCTAGACGTTGTCGCTTGCCTAGAAACATCAACACCACCAGATTTCCGGCAGCAACAGCCCAGGCCCCCCTTGATGTCGTAATGAGGAGGAAGGCTCCTGCCACGACTCCCAAGGCGATTCGGTACCCTCGTCCCGCAAATGAGAGCAACCTTCCCTGGTCCGCAATTGCAAGTGTGACGACCAGCGCTAAAGGAATGCCGAGCGTGATGGGATTACCAAGTCGATGGCCATCAACGGAGGCCATTCCTAATCGCTCTCCATAAGGTAATAAGGCAACACAGATCGAAAGCGTGCTCAAACTAAGCCCCACGAGTGCAGTGAGCAGATGACGATATGAGCCAGACAGCAAAAAGATCACACAAACGGCAGACGTTAATTCCAATGCCCTTAAATTGACACTGTAATCGCCAGTGAGGAAAAAGGAGATCAGCCAGTAGACGACGGACAAAATCAACAGCAACCTGATGCGAAAGTTTGCCCAAAGAGCGGCTACGTCATGTGGAACAATCAGGCACCAGAAAGCGGGGACGGCTACCAACAGCACGATCAGAAGGTTGTAGGAAAAATCATTTCGCAGCAACATGAGCCAAGGGATCAAACCAAGAACAACCACGCCCAGACGAACGTGTTCTCGTCGGAGTACGCAGCGGCCGACCATGATGAGTACGCTTAAGTAGAGCAAGGTACCCGCCAAGGTGCGCTGGGCCAGGCCGACTAGTAAGGCTGTAGGCAAGGCACAGATTGCCATTTGCACTAACGCCATGCGGTCAAGTGGGACTCGGGACCGCGCTAAGCTAACCCGCGAGCTCATATGAGTCACTTTTACCTTTACTGATTTCTTGTTCGGATCTTGGAGCAGGTGGGATGGTATGCCACTTGACCAAAGCGCGAGTCGTACCGAAAACTGCTCCCGCCAATCGTTCCCAGTTGGCCGAACGCAATGGACGCTTCAAAATCTCCAAAAAGCAACGCCCGCATTCCAGCGAAGCAATTAGTAACCATTGCCGTATGCACGCTCCCTGGTTACTTGCCAACCAACGCATGGTGTGCGCGCGCCCCCAGGTGCCAGTCAGTCCCATCCGCCATCCGTTGCGTGCATAGGGAATTGGCACGTTGGCAGCTTTGGCTTCACGCGGATGCAAAGCAACCGGCTTGCTGATGATGTAGAGACGGCCGTGTTGTCGGGCACAAAAGCTGAGCACACCGTCCTCCGCTCTACCGATTCCTTCTTCGTAAAGTGAGACTAACTCATCCAGCAGCCCGACTCGGTCCAGTACGTCTTTCGGAAAGGACATCGCTCCGCCCCACAGTTGCTCTACGGGGACAGGATGCTCCGAACGCAATCCCGCAGCTGATACGCCCAGTCCTCCGGTCGTTATATGGCCGGACGGCCACCTCGCGGTACCAACCCAACGTTCCTTCAGTGAATGAGGGTCGCGTACAGGCTGCTCACCGTCTTCCCAGGTCATCATGAAGCCTACCCCTGCGGGCTTTTCCCCACCTCGGGTGGAGAGATCGTCATATGTTCGGGCAAGTAGTTCGATTGCGGAAGGATCAAGGGACACATCATCATCAAGAAAGAGAATTACTTCACCCGTGGAATGTTGCATGGCCCACCAACGCTGCCAGGGCAAGGCACGTTTCACAGAGCGAACGTACTTCACGTCAAGCTCGCGATGAGTAGCCATAAACGACTCCACTATAGACCCCGAGCTTGAGCTTAGAGAGGAATCGCTTATAACGATCTCGTCGACGGCCCGGGTCTGCTTTGCCAGAGTCGTCAGCGCACTTGCGAGCAGCTCGGGCCGTTCGTGTGTCGCCATGCAAACACTAATCTTCAAGATTCACTTTGCTTGAACAAGCTGTGCACGTAGCGAAGAAGTTAAGCGCTGTCGAACAAAACGCTGTTTTCGCTTAGTGGCCCACCAAATTCGGGTAAGGTCCGGAACGCTGCCGGATATCTCGGCCGGAATTGGTTTGCTGACAGTGTTCGAGAATTCTCTATTCCAGTAGCCGGAACCGAGAGTATTGCGGAAGTGCCACCTTGATTGCTGTTCCGGGAAAAGCGCGCAAACGATCATTCCGATTGCAGCTAAACGGAACCAGGTCGTCCAAGTGACCGAGATGCCAGCCGGTGTGGTTTGGCCGTAATACAAATGCCGAGTCACATAGTTATCGCAAAATCCGCCGTCGGAACGCTGTACATCGAGCAATTCAACCAGGTAGCGCCTTAAGATTCGATTGATCTCAGCAATGCGATATGAATAGCGGCGCAAATTTGTAAGGATGTCCACCATATCGAGATCGACACAAGCGGATTGCACACCAAGATACCCAAGCCTCAGACAACTGTCGATAATTGCTTCGGGGTTTGGCACGTCTCGGTTGAGATAATAGTAAACGTGCAGATAGTGGGCCGCACCGGCCATTGCAATAATCAGAGACCCCTTTTTCGTCATCTCTCCTTCGTGCCAAAAACCAGTATTTCGCGCTTGTTGAGTCCGATCGAGCCAATCAGCAACGTCTCGCAATCGTGACTCTGCTTCGCTGTCACCCTCCTCACTCAAGATCGCGTAAAAGCTTGCGACATTGACCACGTTATTTCCCTCAGCCCATGGACTCCGCATGTCGCGCTTATCCAACCATGCAAGCAAGTGACGTCGAGCCATCAACGATTGCATGAATGAGAGCCCCACACGAGGCGCTTGAGCCAGGGCATGCAACCCGCCAAGTGCGTAGTTCGTGCACTGAAGTGTTTGGTACTCCAGTTCAGCATCACTACCAGGCTGTTTCGAGCCTTTCATCAAAAAGGACCCATCTGCCTGCTGAAAGCTATTGATTGCCGCGCCGATGCGCCGCCGCCGGTCGACGTCGAACGATGCATCTTGACCCAACAATACTGAAGCGTGTGCTCCCGCCCAGGTTCCACAGAGAAGTAGACTCGAGTGCGTGTCGGGATCATGAGCTGGGCTGTGACGCCAGAAAGACCCGTCTTTAGTTTCGAGTGCTTGCGACGCCAGATACTTGACGGCGCGAGCCCTGCATTCATGCAGGGCATTGCTTACTTGCATATGCTTGGTCCGTATTCTTGCCCCCGTGAAAGGACCGCACTAGTTCTGCATAGAATGCTTCATTAGCCGGCACCTGCTTTGCAGGATTGTAGTCCTCTACCACACGTGCTCTACCTGCCAGGCTGAGGCGTTGGGCCGTTTCGTCTTCACGAAGAAGCATTGCGATCGCGTTAGAAAGCTCGTCCGGTTGATCTGGATCTATCAGCAATCCATCGACATCGTGCTGCACAATCTCGGGACCGCATGTCAGCTTTGTATAAATCGTCGGGCAACCGCAGCCCATTGCTTCCGCTGGTCCAAGGCCAAAGGTTTCAGAGTACGATGGAAACGCTGCAACGCGGGCAATACACAGCTGCTGCACGAGCTCTTCCTGAGTGACGTGGCCATGAAACAGCACACTGCCATGTATCGCCTCTGGAAGGTGATTTAACAAATAATGTTGCATCGACTGAGTGCCATCTTCGGCCTTACCGTCTTTACCAAAGATGTGTAATTCAGCTTCACTATATAAACTGTTTACCTTGGGCCAGGCATCGATGAGCGAGATGATTCCTTTCTTTCGCGTTAGCGTGCCGGTGAAAACAACTCGACCCGGCACACGCACGGCAAACTCCGGCACTTGATCAGGAAAAGTCACGGGGTTGTACAACACAGCGTCGGGCCCTTCCTTCAGGTTGAACAACCTCTTCGTTAATCTGCCCGTGTGATGGCTAACGGCCACCCAGGCGTCAGCGCGCAAATATGCCCGCAATTCCAAAAAATGGCCCACCGGCGATACCGATTGACCCAATTCATGAGCATAGTAAGTGAGACTACCGTGGGCTCTGATTACGAGGGGCACAGGCAACTTCGGCCAACCAGCAAACCAACCGTAGCTATCCGAGCTTTCGACAAGTTCGCAATCGCCTGATCGAATCCAGCTCCTAACTAATCGATATAGCAAAATGCGCGCGCGCAGCCAACCGAAGTGTGTTGACGGCTCGTGAATGCGCCAAACGCGCACTCCCTGATCCTCTTCATAAGCCGGCGCCTCATAAAAGGTTGGATACACACCAGCGACTCGAACTGAGTGGCCGGCGCGAACAAGCGCGCGGGCCAACATCCGGGTGAACGTACCCACACCACCGTGTGGTCCAGGCGGATACTCTGGACATATAAAGCAGATGTTCATGGGGTTTGATTTATTTGGCCTGAACGCCAGCTCTTTCGTTTGGAGCTTCGAGGTCGTAGAAACCATCTACGTCAGGCTCAATTGGTCAAGCCTACAGCTCCCTCCTCACAAGGGGTTCGTCTTACAGACACGTCGTCACTCTCAACTGTGACTTTGTGATTGATCCACTGTTGGAACAAGAGAATGGTCCAAAGGAGATTTGAGTAATTACCTATCCCTCCTTGTAGATGCTGTTGCCAGATCTGTCGAACGGAATTGCAATGCAAATAACCTGCGCTCTGAATCTTCCTCTTATCAAGTAAGTCTTCCGCCCATTCTTTTAACGGTCCACGCAGCCATTGTCCAACAGGAGGTCCAAACCCTTGTTTAGGGCGTTCCACCAATTCCTTTGGTACGTAACGGTAAAGAAGTTTGCGCAACAACGTCTTTCCCTGACCTCGGCATACTTTGAAGTTGGTTGGGAGCCGCGCCGCAAACTCCACTACTCGATGATCCAGGTAAGGTGCTCGTCCTTCTAGACTTACGCCCATCGTGGCCCGATCTACTTTGACGAGAATGTCATCTGGCAAGTAGCTGATCAGATCCTGATACATCATTGTTTGTACGTGGTCCTTCAGTCTGGCCCAATGTTCCTGTTGCCTGAGCCGCGGTACATCTTCGTGGTGACCTACAACAAGTTTCCTTTGCAGCCACCGCTTTCGAGACTCGTGATACCTGTCCTCAGCATTCTCAGCGGAGAAACGCCGGCCCAATCGAGAGAGCCTTTCAAGTGTCGCTGGCCCGATCCATACCGGAACTCCTGTTGACGATTCCAAACTCTGGCCGTTACTCGGAGAAGCTAATCGGTTCAGTGCCCGGCCAGCGGCAAACCGTACGTATGGAGGAAGTTCGCCAATACGGCGATTTGAGAGCCAGCTGTTATCAAAGTAGTGCGGGTAACCTCCGAACAGTTCGTCACCGCCGTCACCCGAGAGACAAACCTTTACTTGCTGTTTAGCCAACCTGGCTACGATATATGTCGGAATCTGTGAACTGTCCGCAAAGGGTTCGTCATAGAGGTGGGCCAAGTGAGGCACTACGGCCAACGCATCGGTCCCGCTCACGTATAACTCCGTATGCTTGGTTCCGAGGAATGAAGCAACTGCTTTTGCGTACGGGGCTTCATTCATACTCTCGTCATCAAATCCGATCGTGAAAGAACGGACTGGGCGGTCGCATTGTGCTTGCATCAGTGCCGTTACCAGTGAAGAGTCCAGACCACCGGAAAGAAAAACACCGACTGGGACGTCTGCCACCATCTGTCCTCTTATTGAGGTACGTAAAACGCTATCAATAACGTCGAGTGCTTCCGACTCATCGCCCTGGAAAGAACGGGCCTGCGCCGCTTCGTAGACTTGTTTTGCCGACCAATAAGGTTGCAGTGGCGGTAATGCGCCGCTATTGTTTCTAACCGTCAGAATTGTGCCTGGCAGCAGTTTGTAGATGCGCTCATAAATTGAATACGGAGCGGGAATGTAGTCATAGTGCAGAAGTAGATTCAGCGCCACACGATCAATATCTGCATGGAACTGCGGGTGAGCGCGCAACGCCTTAAGTTCTGAGCCGAACATGAAAACGTTGCCCGTCCAACCATAATAGAGCGGTTTCTCGCCAATCCGATCTCGAACTAAACTCAGGGTTCGTTCGGTGCGGTCCCATAAAGCGAACGCGAACATACCAACGAAGCGTTTTACGGCGTCGTTGAGTCCCCAAGTCTCGATCGCTGCCAGAATTACTTCAGTGTCCGATCGTCCTCGCAGCTTCAGGGTCGCCCCTGTTCTTTTTTCAAGCTCAGTTTGTAGTTCCAAGAAGTTATAGACTTCACCGTTGTAAACAATGACGTAGCGACCGCTCTCGGAGATCATTGGCTGATGGCCCTGCATCGACAAATCCAAGATAGAAAGGCGCTGATGCCCGAGCGCTACACCTGCTTCCAGATCAATCCATTGGCCTTTGTCGTCGGACCCTCGATGGCGTAGTTGGCCAATCATCCGGTCCAAACAGTCGTACCAGTCCAGTGTTTTGCTAGTTAGATAGCCGGCAATTCCACACATGCTATTCAGGTAAGAGCAGCTTTTCTTAGCAATGTTTCGCGACTCACTCGAGCCACCAGCGACGCTATGCGCTCACTCGCACCACCGTCCACCGGGCCCACTTCATCTTGGGCCAGTTTCTGACGATGCGAAGCATCTCTTTCGGGGTTCTGTGAATAGCTCACGATTTCCGCGAGCAGTTGGTCCATATTGTGGGCCAACCGCAGCCCACCGCTTTCGACTAACGGCCGGTAATGTTCCGTCTGATAAACCTCCTGGTAGAATCGGTCCTCGACTGGTGACCGTTTGCCTCCAAATGCAACACAGATTACTGGAGTGTCCAGGACAGCAGCATCGAGACTAATTGTCGAAGCCATGTTGATGCATGCATCGGCATGGAGTAGTGAGTTGACGAGAAGTGCCTGGTCCTCCAGGCCGAACCCCTCGCCGTCTTGCCTCCAGGGCTTATTAACCACGATGCCTCGAGACTGATCCTCCAGATCCTGCCAGCGACTGTACTCGTCGAGCGGATGTAGCCTCACCACCATTGCATGCTCTCGTAATTGAGCACAGTCGGCGAGGCGACGAGACAACGCTTCAACCAACTGCGGTTCAGACGGTGTCCAGATCACACTATTTGCGGCGTAAAGCACGTAGCGTTGCCCACATCTCAGACCCAGGCGTGACAGTGTCTTTTCACGGGACCATCTAAACTCGTTGCGAACATGAAAATCGAACTGAGTGGTTCCGGTAATGTAAACGTCCGTCGGTTTTCGCTCAGGGTATAGCTGTAAGACCTGTGCCTTCATGCGTTCATTCCAAACCGCGTAGAAGTCGAAAAGTGGCAGGCAGCCGCGGCTAGTGAGATTGTCGAAACTCAGGACCCAGTTCAGCGTAGCGATATCCAGGTCATTGCAGGCTCGAACGTATTGACACTCCGTCCCTTCGGTACAGTTCGTAGAAATTACGATCGTCGGATCCAGAGCCTTGAGCTGTTCCTTGATCCCACTGAAGTCGCGGGTTCTCCGGAGAAATTTGTCCAGATTATCAATCTGCCAGTAATAGAACGAATCTTTACAACCCAGTCGCGAAAGCCATTCGACCCCGACGTCTTTCAGGCGCTCTGAACGTTTTTTATTTTGCCTGAACCACCGGTTGAATATTGAGTACGAGGAAATTTGAAATCGCCTGGCGAAAGAGGCGTACAAAAGCGCATCGAGCAATGGCTTGCCCCTAGTGGGTCTCACTATCGGAGCATCTTGGATCGGTGAATGGCACTCAGCAGCGAGGAGAGTTGACGGAAGTACCCGATCAAAATTCCTTCCAATGAGAATGAGTGGCTTTACACCTCGAGCCCGCAGTCGTTCAAGGAGTCCCGAAAATACCACGTTCCTGATACTCCAAAGCGTGCTACACAAAATCACTACGCGCGTGTTTTGGACCAAAGCGGGCCGGGATTTCTCCGGTGAAATTAGAACTCCATCCTCAAGAAACGGGGTCATCTCTTTACTGATGCTACTCATTGTCACTTACCTCAGTTTGGTGCCTGTATTATTTGGATTCTGGTTTGGCGCGATCCGACTCTCAGCAGGACAGCGTAATGGAGTGGCCACAGTAGTTCAGCAAGTAATCACCACGAACCCGGGCCAACTCAACCTCCACTGGACGTAAAGTGAAGCCACCTACCTGTGAGGCGGTTTGCATCCGCGTGGTCAACCCCCGCACTTCCGCAACATCAAAAAGTTTGTTTGTTTTTGTCCAAGCAAGCGAAGGAACATTTCGCATCTGACGAAATGACCAGTCGGGAGACAAACCTAAACCGTATCGGATGCTGGAACCGAGATAAGACAAATTCTTCGGGTAGTCGGTGCTCAACTGATAGACGAACTTTGCACACCGTCTTTCATCGACTTCGCGCGCGCTGCCAAGGCATGACCGAATCGTCTCGCTAACTCGCCGGTGTGCTAAGCCGTCTGCACGATAGAACCACGTACCGATCACCCGCTCGATACTGTTGCGGATTTCTGTTGGCAACTTGTAATTTCCATTGAGGATGTCTTTCAGAGTCAGCTTCAACTTTTCATAGGTAGTACAGGGAATGCTCACCGACTCTGCAGCAGGCATTTCCATCTCTGCCGGGACCCACTGTGGCGATATTGTGGGCACTGAGGCAATCCCAGATTCGATGGCAGTCGAGCATGAACGTTGAATCACCACATCAGCGCGATAAATCTGAGTTTGTATTGGACCTTCTCCATCCACTATTACGTTCTTTAGACCCGCCAAGCGCGTCCTGTAATATTCATCGAGCTCAAATGGATGTGGTCGCAACACAATCTCGCTGGTTGGAAAATCACGTCCTAAGTTTTGCGCAAGGTCAACAAATGCGGACATGCCCTCAGTACCTGAACGCAGCATCTTCATGATCCTTTTTAATTGCCAGTGGAAATCTTGTTGAGCTTGTTTTATGTGAGTTTCGACTGTGGAAAATCGGGGATTAGAGAATGAGAAATTGGTGTTTATGAGAATTCGCTTAGGATACCTTTCGCCCAATTCTCCCGCATCATCTCCGCGGAGTACGCGATGCCAGGCTGGATGGTAGAGATCGAACCGTGGACAACCAGTAACGGTTACTCGAGACTTATCAAAAAAACCTTCCTTTACTATATGGTCAGCAATCGCCGGACCCCATGCACACACTGGGTCCACTTTGTGGAGCAACGAGCGATCGGCCCATAATAATTCCGAATATTCTTGCGGGCTCCCCCAGACGCCACCCTCGGTATCAAGGACTCCAAACTTGATTCCCGTCTCGCTCAATTGCGAGGCCAGTCGCTCGGTGCTTCGACGCGCGAAATTTAATAGAACAAAGTCAGGCGCCAGCGCCCATAACTCTCTTTCCTGAAGATTAAGAGGGACAAGATGACACGTCACGCCTTCCTGGCACAGCGTGAATGCTGTCAACACCAGTCCGGCGAGATCACGCCGAGGATGATCGACAATGATGGCTATTCTGGGCATTAGACTCGAGACGCTCGTTGCGTTGGATTACGCAGCCGCGCCCAAGGGTGACGGTGAGGAAGTGATTAGTTGACCGAGACGGCTGTAGGCCGCGTCACTTTGCTCTGTCTGACGCGCCGCAGCCGTAAGTAGTGGCATCCGCTGTGCAGGTGCACGGATCCACGCCTGTTCGATTGCTTCCTCCAGACTGTCGGCGAAATGGGAGACATTCACCGACAGCAGTTCGCAACCCGCACCGAACTGATTAGCCAAACCCATGAACTTTTGTGTGTAGTTAACATTGCCGAAAAGACAGATCGCTGGGATTCCCTGAGCAAGCGCAAACACAGCCGCATGATACGCACCGGTGACGACGATACGACATTGCCCACAAGCCTTGATCACATCGTAAGGGCCATCAGGAATGCGCTCATTTTCCGTTTCATTACTCGTACCCGTGATCAGTTGCTTCGTAATCAACTGGTCATTTGCAGCAGCGTGCAACGCTATTGGCAGCGGAATCAACGGCGCGTGATGCTTCATTGCCACTCTATGTAAAACCCCACGCACCACTTCAATAAGCGAGGCACTAATATCCGATGAACTTGCCACTCGAAAATTAACGCCAATGCCCTCCCGACCTACATGACCTCGATTGTTGTACGCCATTTCAATTGAGTCGTCACCTGTCACAAATACTTTTTCCGGCGACACACCGAGCGACTTCAGCAGCGCAGGACCGTACAGGTTTTCGCGCAGGGCTATCAATCCTACACGAGGTAATATTCGCTCGGCCTCGGCAAATAAGACAGGATCACTGATCGGACCAATACCCTGACTGAACATCGCCACCGGGACTCCCCGTTTCAGGGCAATCTCAATCGTGGCTAGAACAACGCGAGCGTGCGCCCTAGCTTTATCGTTCAGAGTGGCGGCTCCACTAACAACATATATGTCCACCTGGTCCAGCGCCGTAATAAATGAGCGCAGTGGCCTGTTGTCCGCTCCTGTCAAGCCCATCTTTCCTAACATAGCAGTCTCAAGCAAACCAGGTGTACGACGACGCACATCGCGCTTGAGTCTCGCCAGAGCTCGAGATGTTCTTTCAGGCAAATATCGGTGCAAGCGTCCGAGAAGATCTCGATCCGAAAACCAACTAGTGCGTCCTCTATGCGCAAGAGGTTGGCTGCCAGGACAATGTCGCGAAACCGCCGACGCATCATTTGTGAAGATCTGGATTTCGGCATTCGGAAATTGCTTGAATAAACGACCGACTGTTGACTGCAGCATCGCGACGTCGCCCATGTTCAGGCAATCGAATGTACTCGGATCGACTATGACTCGCATTGTCGGACGTTGGACGGAAAACTCACCAGTCCGTGCTCAGTTAACTCGTCAACCGTTCGTTTTACTGCATCGAATGATACGTTCAAATGCCCTGCGATCTCGGCAATGGACCTCGTGCCGTCAATGTGGTCCATAATGTCAAACAATGCCTTGTTCCCTTCAGGATTGCTGTAAGCGTCGACGTGCAATCCATAACGCGAGCAGAAGACCTCGCCCTGGTATTCATTCTTAGGAATGCGATTCTGCTCCAGCACATCGATCATTCGTAGAATCAGGTCGCGGGAATCCTGTAAACGCCTGACTGAACAAAGCGATGGCACATCAAAGTTTGAATGATACTCAGGATAGGGCCAATCAGGAGCGGATGGCGGCAGCACGCGAGAAAGCGAGAGCATCGGCACTCGTACGCCTGGCGCATTGAACTGCCTTTCATCGTTGCCAATCACCGTCCGGAACGGACCGGTCCAACCGTGGAAATCATGTTTCTTAAGCGCCAACCTGAAGCATTGGTCTAATTCAGTATTACCAGCGAATGACAATTGGAGCCCGTGAGGATTGTCGAGTCCGAGCATTTCTAAAAACAGCCCACCCTTCATCTCTGGAATCAAATCTTCATGATGACTAAGGTAGGCAACCCCGCCAATCGTTTCCGGCAGGATCAAATAGCGGTACGTGTATCGCAAGTCTGTCCGGTTTAGTAACTCCTGCATCACCTTGACTCCCACTACCACGCCGCTAAGATCGTCATTCACCATTGCAGGGTGGCAGAGATGGGAACAAAGAACTATGCATTCACTACTCTGTCCCGGCGCAACGACCTCGCCGATCTTCAAAGTTCCGTAGCTGAAATCCGTTCTGATCACCACACGATAGCGCTCATCGGTCAACGACTCCTTGAGCGTGCGACTGCAGCACAATCCCCAGTCGCGTTCGTAGTACTTAAAGATGAATGGAACGGCATCGGCAATTTTGGGATGAACGTGGAGATGCTTCAGAAGTTCTTCGCGGGAGACCTCGCCCTCGAAAGGCAATGAATAGGAGACGACATGGAGAGGATGATCCGCGTAAGAAAAGAGTCGCTTGCCGTCAAGCGTTTCGAGATACGCCTCGTGACAAGTCCACTTTTCCGGCACAATCCAACTCCAACACTCTGTGCCAGTAGAGTACTCTTGAATGGTCATCGGCACTTGCGAGCTTAAGGCTTTGAGTGCCGCATCGTAACCTGCGGAGATGATGTCTCTCGGAAGTCTCCAAAGAGAATCAATCAACTGAGACTCCGACGCTGCCGGCGGCAGGCTCACATTGAACTTTGGACCACCAACTCGTTGCTCTTCTAGTTCGATAGCGTTGCCTGCGGGACCCTTTGCCGTAAACCACGGATCTTTCATTAACTCATCCTCAATGAGTTGAAAGTATTCGCGGCACTCGATCGCTTTAATGTCGCTTCGTCCGAGCTCAGCAACTCTGCACTTTCCCGTTGCGATCGCTTTTTGTTCGAGAGCAGGACACTGCGGATAGCCGTTGTCTGACATGATACGAACGTTGTAGACCCAGCCAGTCTTCCGCAACTTGTCACCTTCGCGAATGTAACCGGTAAACAGTTTCTTGAATCGGAAGGGTACGTGGACCAATTCTTCGACATAGTGTCGGAAGGTTGCTTCTTCTAAACTCACTCCGACCAGGCATATCTTGCCGTCAGCCTCCATCAGTCGTTCGAATACACTGCCGCGGCCGAAACAGGTGTTTGGCAATTTAGTGAGAAGTTCCTCGGCTTTTGGGCCAAGGCCGGCGACTGAGTGAATCGGATCCGCGGAACGAACAGCGCCCGGAAGACTGCGAAAGTATTCAAGAAAATCTGCCGATCTACTCCAGGGACCGCCTGAGGTTGCCGTATTCTGCACATCGAAGACTTCGTGCTCGCAGAAAGAGAAGGTATAAGTCGGCACGAGAACTGTGCCTTCGCTACCAATCACAGCTTGCAATGCTCCGAGCAATTGTTCGTTAGTCTGGCCTGATGAAGAACAGGCTTCACTGTTGCCAAGTTCATCGAGGCACACATGTAAGAACACGCAATCTCCCCGCTCGATACCTATCCTTGTGAAGGCACCGGTCAGGTCAGAAATCGAATAGTCATGTTGTATTGCCAACTCGTTCATTCCGTTTATTCCTGTATCAAGATTGGTACACGATTACGAAATAGGAACTGCGTTCCTGAGAGACGGTAGTCACAGCTTCAGAAGGCCACACGATAGGGCGCGTGCATTGCCTTAAGCTGCTTGATGACGTGCCCCTGCTCTGCAACCGTCAGTCCCACGGAACACGGCAGGCTGAGAGCGCGTCGATTCACCCACTCCGCTGTGGAACAATCAGTCGCGCAGGAACCCTGGTGCGCTCTGGAAAGATGCAACGGCTGCCACAGAGGACGAGTTTGGATCCCGCGCGCTGCAAGCTCAACCATCAACTGTCTGGCACTCATTTCAGAGCGATCCTCGTCCACGAGTATCGTGTACATCCAGAAAACACTCTGTGCCCACTGGGCTTCTCGCATGCTGGTGAGGCCAGGAAGATCTCGGAGCGCCCCAGCATAGGCGGCGGCAATACGTCGTTTGGCCTCGACATAAGAGTGAAGTTGCTCGAGCTGGGCCACGCCCAACGCAGCCTGGATATTTGTCAGCCTGTAGTTGTATCCAATTTCCTGATGAACGTACTCTACCGGATCATTTTTCGCCTGGGTTGTGAGGTACTTTGCTTTTCTGGCCCAGTCCTCATTATCGGTGACGATCATTCCGCCGCCACCGGTTGTGATTAACTTATTTCCATTGAAACTAAAGCAGGCGATGCTGCCAATGTGCCCGACGTCCGTGCCTTTGTACTTCGCGCCGAGACTTTCAGTAGCGTCTTCGATAACCGTGAGTTCATACTTCTGCGCGAGCTGTAGAATCGGGTCCATGTCAACGGGATGGCCCAATACATGTACAGGAAGGATTGCACGTACGCGAGAGCCGGTAACTCGATCATAGAGACCGCCGTTTCGCCATTGACACTTTAACCTGAGAAACTCTTCAAGCTTCTGCGGATCCATCTGCCAATATGCTGACTCTGCATCGACGAAAACAGGCCATGCGCCGACATACCTGATCGCATTGGCAGGAGCAATAAAGCTTAATGTCGAGACCAATACTTCATCATTCGGCTGTACCCCTGCGACGAGCAGCGCGATGTGCAACGCCGACGTGCCGCTGTTGGTCGCGACCGCCCATTTTGCGCCAACACTTTGCGCAAGTAGGTATTCAAAACGTTCGACAAAAGATCCGACGGTCGAAACCCAGCCGGTATCAAGGCACTCCTTGACGTACTTCCACTCGTTGCCTCTTATCTCTGGCGCGCAGAGCGGGACGGTCACAGGCGCAGATGTCATTTTGGGATTAGTGCTCACCGTTTGTCAGTTGCGATATTTCGCCGATTCGAAATCCGGGATTAGACCATGCCTGATCAAACGCGCAATCTCGCAAATGCCGTTCTCGACGGTCAGAGTGATGTCGAAGTCCAGGTGGTCGTGAATCTTCGAAAATGAAACCCGATAATCTCTCGGGTCCTCATCCTTATGAACGAACTCAATTGAGGCATCGGGTGCGTATGGTTGTATCAGTTCAACGAGTTGTTGCTTCTGGTAGTTTTGGGTAGTCGAGCCAACGTTGAAGATCTCGTTATTAATCTCTTTCACCGGCGAGCAAAGTGCTTTGTCGATAGCTCTTGCGACATCTCGCACATGAACGTACGGCCTCCAGAATTGCTCACCAAAAACCACCAAATGTTTCTTAGTGATCAAATCACGCGTGAACTCGTTCACCGTCAAATCAAAACGCATGCGCGGAGACACGCCAAAAATTGTGGCAAACCTGAGCACCGTCTTGCACATGGTGCCATTCGACTCGAGCAGTGCACGCTCAACTGCCACTTTTGTTTCTGCATAGAGCGAAACTGGTCTAAGCTCTGAAGTCTCGTCCACGTATTGCTGAGGATCGCTGGTCTTCCCATAGTTGCTGCACGTAGAAGCAAAAAGGAACCGCGAGACGCCTGCTTTTTTGCTTTCCTCGATGAGGCTCAGCGACGCATCAAGATTAACCTCACGAGCAAGATCTGGTTGGCGGGCGCACGCCGGATCGCCCACGATCGCCGCCAAATGGATTACAGTGTCGATATCAAACACTGCGTTTCTCACCGCTTTGCGATCGCGTAGATCGTCGAGTTGAAACTCAAATCCGGGGTGCGCCCATACTCCGAGTAGCGAGCGACCATCATGCATCAGCGTGTCGAGGACACGCACTCGATGGCCTCTGGCAAGTAACATCGGAGTCAGAATTGATCCGACGTAACCTGCGCCGCCGGTAACAAGGACGTTCATATCGCGCCTGCCGCAGTTGCGGCGTCCTTCTGTGCTTGTTCGTAATCCCGGGGCTGCCCGATATCTAACCAATATTCGGTGATGGGAAATGTCACGACGTGACGGCCCTTCTCAAGCAAACATCTAATCAAGTCGGGCATATCGAAATGTTCATTGACTGGCACGTGGCGATAAACAGTCGGCTCGAGTACATAAATTCCGGCATTCACCATGAAGCTCATCCGTGGCTTTTCGCGAATTCGGAGCAGGCGTGGTCCATCACAATCTACAACGCCGTAAGGCAACTCCACTTCGTGTTTTCGTACTCCGACAGTGACATCTGCGCCCAACTCGCGGTGATACGACATCAGATCGGAGAACCGCACCTTTGTCATCACGTCGCCGTTGATTACAAGTAATGGTCCATCTTGGACGCCGACCAGACGCAGCCCTCCAGCGGTGCCCAGCGGTCGATCTTCCGAGACATAATTAAGTTCAACGCCGAAATCATGTCCGTCGCCAAAGTAGCTTGTAATTTTCTCTTTCAGATAATGAGTGGTCACATTGACCCGGCGGATACCCGACTCGCGCAGTTGTTCGATAGTACGCGCCAGAAGCGGGCGATCGCCGATTGGCAACATCGGCTTAGGAAGGTTTTCGGTAAGCGGACGTAAACGAGTTCCAAAGCCACCTGCCATGATCACCGCGGAAGGACACTCAGGTTCTGCTACCAGAAAATCCCTTCGTAACAGCAGATCCACAATCGTCCCGTCCGCTTCAATTACCGGAAGGTGGTTCACGTCGCACTGATTCATCAATTGCAGCGCCTGGGCCGGCAAGATGCCTGGAGCAACACTCACCGGATCCCGCGTCGCAATCTTGCCGCATGCCTCACTAAGAGGATCATTCCGCAGGATTGCTCTTCGAATATCACCATCCGTCAGAATTCCGAAGAGCTTGTGATCATCCCCGCATAGTAAGAGGGCGCCCGTGCCAGCAGCGTCCAGGTGGGCCATTGCCTCAGTAATTGTCGCCTGAGGGGACACGAGGACAACAGGAAGCTTGGTGTCAAGAGCGGTTGTCATAGCGGATGGATCAGAAGCCGATCAGCTTAAGGCGGCCAAAAACGGCACTCAGAATTGCCGCAGCGTCGGTTCCAAGGCGTGTGCCGATGGGCCAACGTGGAGTAATGCTGGAGCTGTTCTGAAACTGCACCTCTTTGACGTACAACGTAGAGTCGCCTGTTTTCACTAAAACACCATCTTGGTTTCGGCCAACCACCTGGCCTGGAGTGGCGAGGTATTTAGGCGACGAAGGATCATGGAATGCACGCCAAACGATTACCTCTTGTTCATAGAGGGTTGTTCTCGCTCCTGGGCCAGGTCGAGAGATGGCGCGGATCTTGTTGTGCAAATTGAAACTCGTATCTTTCCAGTCGAGCCATTCATCCCCTGTATCGCGTCCGGCGAAGTAGGTGCCTCCTGCAATATCCTGAGGCTGGCGTTTGTAATCGCCATTGGCCAGACGCTCGACTGTTTGAGTGACGATGCTCGGAAAATATTCGACAATTCGGCTTAAGACATCGCCGTATGTATCAGTCCAAAGGATCGGAATAGTCGTCTGAAGAATGATGTCACCAGTATCTATTCCCTCGTCGACAAAGTGCGCGGTCAATCCAATTTCTTTTTCTCCATTGAGGATTGCCCAGTTGATCACGTTACGCCCTCGGTAGAACGGCAGCTTACCGGCATGGAAATTGACAAAGCCGAGCGGCGCTGATTCGAGCATCGGAAGACCCAAAATCTGGTTGTAAGAGATCGAGAGATTTAGATCGGGAGCGAGCGCCTTTACTTGTTCGATTGATTCTGACTCGTTAACTTTTTGGGGCTGTAGGATTGGTATCGACAAGTCGCGGGCCGCCTGCTCAAGAGTTTCTTCGGAAGGCTGAACCCTTAGCACAAGACCAACCACTTGCCAGCGCTTGGATTGTTGCAAGCACAGCAGGCTGCGCGTCGCCCACGCTCCATCCCCAAATAGTAAGATTCGCATTCCGGGTGCCAAAATGTTTTCCACTATGCGAAATCTGACCAGGACAGCTCTTCTTCTGCCTCGACATCCCGCGCCATCCTTCGACCCAATACATACGGGAGTTCATCAGGCGCGATTCCCGTACCAGGCCGCTTAAACTCAACATCTTCGGCCACTATCCGTTCGCCTTTTGCTACCGAATGCGTCACTACAAGCCTGCGGCGAAACACTTTACGTTTTTCCATCTGCACGGCGCTTACGTTTCGGACCGTAGTGCCGAGCGAAAGTTGCACGTTCTTGCTCTCGCTCACGAGATATTTCATTTCCGCTGGATCCGCGGAGACCGCGTGATCCCATCCTTCCATTCCTTTATCGACCGTGAAATGTTTTTCAATGATGCAGGCACCGAGGGCAATTGCCGCGAGCGGGATTGCTGCACCCAAACTGTGATCGCTATAACCCACCGGCACATCGAATGACAGTTGTAGTGTCGTGATATTACGAAGATTCACAAGTTCAGGAGCCGATGGATAGATCGACACGCAGTGCAGCAGCGCTGTCGGCCCTGCGCTGTGTTCGCGCAAAAATCCGAGAGCTCGTTCGATCTCGCCAAGCGTCGCCAGACCAGTAGACAGGATGATGGGCTTTCCGGTTTGTGCGACGTATTCAAGCAACGGCAAATGATTCACATCCATGGAAGCAATTTTGTAAGCGGGCACATTCAGAGATTCGAGAAGGTCAACCTCCTGCCGCGAGAAACAACTCGAGAAGAAGACAATATCCTGACTGTCGCAATACGCTGCGATTTCACGATGCTGTTCCGGGGTGAGCTGATACTGTTCTACCGCCTGTTCCAGTGTTGGTTGCCCACCATTGTTTTTCGAGTATTCCGTGTTGCGGGCATATTCAGCTTTGCTGATGAGCGACGATTTGGACCATGATTGGAATTTCACCGCATCAACTCCGCAATCCTTGGCGGCATCGATTAACCTGCGGCAAAGTTGCATATCGCCGTTATGATTTGCACCTATCTCAGCAACAATATAGGGCGGCTCGCCAGCTCCAATCTTGCGGCCCGCGATGCTTAGTTTTTCCATATATCCTCCAACTGTGGGTGCGCGACGCACCACCACCAAACATACTTGGGAGTAAGCTTATTCAGTGCTTTCACATACCGCCGCAGTTTGTCTCGTTCGGCAGTGATCGCTTGATTAAAACGGTTGGCTCGGTGAAACGCTGTGGCCAACATCATAGATTTGCCCGCCAGTCCTTCCAGCTTGTCGGTAGCGAATAACAGGCGGTAATGGTTAACTACGAGTTGGGCTGCACGTGTTATGTACTCGGCTGTAAACGGTGGCAGTACTCTCGCTGTGTTATTCCTATATTGACGATAGGACATCCTTGCGATGGGATCGAAATCAAGCTTGGCGCCATTGGCCCACGCTCGTGTCGCCAGCATCCAATCGATGAGCAAGCAATCGTCTGGTATGGGCAGGCAGCGACGTAATGTAGCAGCTCTATAAGCCGTATTGGATAAGCCGAAGACGTTGTACCGCGCCAGTAGCGAACCATAATCAGCTGTGCTAGCTGGTCCAAAAGTAAACCCAAGATCCCGGCCGTGTTCGTCAATTAATCGTAACGCGCAACCGGTTACATCGTAGGTTCGGAGGGCCGCGCGCGCCGCGTAAACGCGCGACGGCAGCAGTAAGTCATCGCTATCTACCAGAACAATTGCGTCATATTCACCCACTAGTCTTTCAAGTGCAGCGTTACGAATTTGCGCTGAGGACGCGCCAGTCGGGTTCGACAAGAGAGTGGCCTGAGGAAAGTCTCCCATGGCCACCGCTATCTCTTCCGAACTGAGAGAGTCAACACCAATATAAAGGTCAAACTTCTTATCAGTCTGTTGTTGGACTGATCTGTACCAATCGGCCAGATAGGGTTTGACGGAAGGATAAACTGTTGTGTAAACAGCTAACCTTTCAACCGACATGGCTGGTCTTCACCTCCTCACCAAGTCGCATTAGTACTTCCGCCATCTGCCAATCATCTTCGGTATCGATATCGATTCCACGCATCCAGGGAATCTCCCAACCGGTGCGACCAAAAAAGTGAAAGGTTCCTTCACGTCTCAACGCTCGAGTCTGGGCCCACCAAATGGCGCCAGTGGGACAAAACAGCGAAGGAAGATCCTGACTGCGAGCCGTCATCTTAGTTTCGAAGAGTGATTCGAGTGTGAAGTCGTCAGCTCGCTGAACAGCCCACCAGGGGTTCTGCCATCCGAAACGTGTCAAAGAGATCTGGGATTCCGAGTCTGTTTCTCTGAATTGTTGATAACTTGCCCTGATATCAGCGGCGGTTCGCAATGGGCAATTGGCCATGAGTTGAGCCACGCAGAAGTATTTGTTTGCATCAGGGTCGAGGCGTTCCAGAACGTCGAGCGTGACCAATGACACTGGTGTGTGATCATCTGCTAGCTCACTGGCGCGTAAGAATGGAACTTCCGCATCATATCGCAGGGCAATTTCTGCAATCGATTCGCTATCCGTACTAACTACTATTCGCGCAAACAAACCGCTTTCAATCGCGGCTTCTAAGGTGTAAGCAATTGCGGGTTTGCCGAGAAGATTCTTGATGTTCTTGCCAGGAACCCGTTTGGACGCACCTCGAGCCGGTATTACCGCGAGACAATCCAGGCCGTTATTCATGGGATCACTGGTTAAGACCAAACGAGAGCACTTTGGAGGCTAACCATCGTGATGTTGTTAAATACCTATGCTGCCGTGCTCAAGCAGTAACTACTTGAGCGTCTTCCGGGCTAATTACTATCTCCGAGAAGTAACTCCCCTGACAGTTCCACAATTCCTGATAAATCTTGCAGTGGTCTAACAACTCGTGGTGTGTGCCGAAGCCGACAAGCCTCCCCTGGTTAAGCACCACTACTCTGTTGGCATTACGCAAAGTCGACAATCTGTGTGCGATCACGAATGTCGTGCGACCCTTCATCAGGACCTGGACAGCGTCCTGGACCTTTTGCTCAGACACTGAATCCAGACTGGATGTAGCTTCATCCAAAAATAAGAACGGCGCATTCTTAAGGAGAGCTGCGGCAATGCATAATCTCTGTTTCTGACCGCCCGATATCAAACGAGCATCTTTGCGGCGGCCCAGTACGGTCTCATATCCCTGCTCCATCATCAGGATCTCGTCGTGAAGATTGGCCGCTTTGGCCGCTGCTATCACCTCTTCCATCGAGGCATTTGGTCGACCCATCCGTATGTTGTTTGCAACTGTGTCCACCAACAAAAACGGTTCCTGTAGAACAATTGCGCTCAAGTCGAGCCAATCAGATTGCCGAATGTCCCGCATGTCAATGCCATCAACCAGGACAGCGCCTTGCGTCGGGTCATAAAACCTTAATAACAGCGCAAGGAGCGTAGACTTCCCTGCGCCTGAAGGGCCGACTATGCCAATCGTTTCGCCAGCATGAAACCGAGTGTTTATCGAATTGAGAACATTGATGTTGTTATAAGCAAACGAAACATTCTTCAGCTCTATGATCTTGGGCGCTTCTCGTAAGCGAAGCGCGCCAGGCTTGTCCTGGATTTCGGGCGTCGCTGAAATAATCGCCTGAACGCGATCGAGGTTCGGGATGACGGTGCGGATGGTGGTATAGGTTTGCAGGAGACCTACTACTGGTCCATAAACCGCCATCACCGCAATGAGCAGCCCGAGCAAGGACTGCCACTGGAGCGTCCCCCTCGCGACATCATGACCGCCTACCGTCAATACCAGTATGAGACCAACACCGGAAACCGCTTCCAACAACAGGCGCGAGACACCCTTTGCCTTGGTCTGCTGCATCACTTGCTTGTACAGTTCGTGACCGATTAGTCGTGCCTGGTCCATCACACGACCCTCACCGCAGTTAGCTTTTATTATTCGAATACCGGACGACACCTGAAAGAAGCTGTCGTACAAGGTTGTCAGGGCATCGCGTTCTCTGTTCGCGGCTTGTGTAATACGTTGACCGAACCAATAGGCCGGTATGGCGCCTAAAGGAACCGTTACCAGACTCATGATTGCAAGCTTCGGGCTCATAACCCAGGCGGCTACCCCGAGACCTGCCAGTCTTGTCCCGTAAAGTATTATCTTGCCAACCTCTAATGTGACGCCCCGAATCCCTTTCAGGTCGTGATATGAAGAGATGACAAAGTTTCCCTGACTGTTCCTGTCGTAGAACCCAACTGAAAGTCGCAGTAGCTTCCCGAGAACCTGATACATCGCTCCGATTTCCACCTTGTGCCCAAGACCAATCGAAACGACTTCCGCAACGTACATGCTCAAAGAAAGGAGTAGCCAGAGCATAAAGATTGCTACCGCAATCTCAGCCAAACTGATTGCTCCGCCACCACTGAATTCCAGGAGCGCTTTTCGAAGGGACCATATCAATAAGCCTTGCAACGCTCCCTGTACTCCAGTCGATGCCAGTAATAAGAGGGATAGCCAGGGGTGTTTGGCCATCGAACGGACGCCTAATATCAAGGCGAAGACCACACCGCTGGGCTTCGTAATTATTTGTTTTTGTTCTTTGTCCATCACTTCATTGAGGCGTCTGGTCCAGATGGTCCTCCGTCTCTGCTACACTTCTCCGCACCTTTTAATCTCTATTTTCCATGTACTTCATACGCGTAAGGGGTATGGGCCAAACAATTGATACTATGCTGCAGCGGAAGCGAACACGTTGGCCTCGCGTCTTAACATCAGCCCTATGCTGATCCACTGCCATAAATAGAAGCTATTTTCGACGTTATGATCAAAGTATTCTGTGCGAGCTGCCCGAACAGCCGCGGTGTCCAACCAGTCGCCTCCGCAACCGGCCAGAGCCTCGTCAGTGAGTTCACAGAGCCAGGATCTCAAGGGGCCCTTGAGCCATTCACGCTGGGGCGTTTGTAGGGCGCGCTTAGGACTTTCGCAAACATCACTCGGGACCAATTTGTGTGCGATACGACGTAGGAGCCATTTACCAGTTCCCTGCTTGATCTTCCGATCCGTCGGCTGTCTCATGGCGAGTTCAAACAAACGATGATCAAGAAAGGGCTCTCGTAGCTCAGTCGATGAGCGCATGGATATTCGATCGTTGAATCGCAATGCGCGCGGTATCTTAGTTGACAACGCATCTCTGTACTGCAGATTGCGCAGCACATCTGTAAATGGGCGTTTTATCTGGAACGGCTCTGCGAGTTTGCGGAACTCAGGAGTCATACAGTCGGGGCGAACTGCGGTGCGTGTGACGCCCTGTATCACACTCACATCCTTGCGGTCATTAGGTGATTGGTAATAGTCGTAACCGGCCCACTGCTCGTCCATCCCTTGTCCGTCCAGCAGGACAATTACACCCTCTTTCCTGGCTTGTTCGAAGACTCGAGCATAAGCAAGTGTTGGCAAGCCACCGAACGGTTCGTCCTGATGAGCTTGAACTGACTCAGCAAGAGCCGGCACGTCATCCGGTTCGAGTTGGCAAACGATGCTCGGATGCTTAGTACTTGCGAGCATCTGTTGTACCCAGGGAAGCTCGTCGTATCGGGGGTCGCCAGTTACAAAAGTGAAAGCTTTGACGTCGCTTTCAGCTCCCTGAACTCTCTGGACCAGTCCCAGTAAAGTTGAAGAGTCCAATCCTCCGCTAAGGTTGATTCCAACTGGAACGTCCGAGCGAAAACGAAATGAGACGCTCTGCATGAGCAGCGACAGATATTCTTCTTCTACGACTTCTACAGGTCTATTGTCTTCTGCCGAGGAAACTCTCGTTGCAAGGTCGTACCATTGTCTGATTTGCAACTTACCGTCTCGCCATATAAGAAAATGTCCTGGAGGGAGCGAACGGACTCCCTCCCAGAAAGTTCTATCGGTGTGGTCGCAGAGACCATGGGCCAAGTATGTGGCCCAGCTAACCGGATCAGGAGAAGCGGATACGCCTGCCGCATGAAAGGCCTTTATTTCGCTGGCGAGCAATAACCCTCCACCGGGTTGTTCGCAATAATAGAGGGGCTTGACACCGAATCTGTCGCGGGCCGCAAAGAACTCTTTCCTTTGAGTATCCCAAATAGCAAATGCAAACATTCCGACAAATCGGTCGAGACACTTTTCCTGCCACCGCACGAACGAAGCCAACACGACCTCGGTATCAGTATTTGTGCGAAACTGATACCACCCATGCAGTTCACGGCGGATCTCCAGATAGTTGTAAGCCTCCCCGTTAAAAACGATCCAGTAGCGGCCAGTCGGATCAGACATTGGCTGCTGTCCGGCTTCACTCAAGTCAATGATGCTGAGCCGGTTGTGGCCCAATCCAACCGAAGCGTCAATATTGAAGTAATGACCTTGTGCATCCGGACCACGATGGAATTGACTGCGGATCATCGAATCAAGTCGCGCGTTTATCTGATTTTGTTTACGACCGTCCTGTTCAAGGATGGCAGCTATTCCGCACATTTCTAACTCACCAGACTCACGGCATGCATCAAAGATTCCGCTCTTTCCCAGTCGTTCGGGCTATCGATGTTAACTGAGTGATCCTGGTCCACCAGATAGCCCAGCAGTCGCTCACCATATAAGCTCTGTCCCTCAATGATTACGGAAGTCCGAGTGACGTAAACCGATCCTTCTCGATGGTAAGCTGCCGGTAACGACTGGCGTGCAGAGATAGGCTCGCGCTCGTCCGTACTTATTCGCAGAGTACCGTCGTCACGTTGAAAATAGACCCAGTGCGGGTTGTACTCGTGCGGTACCGAAAGTATGGTCACCACCGCGTCTGCACCCTCTCTCTCAAACAGCTCTATGCAACCATCTATGTCTTCAGATCGGCGCATCGGATTAGTCGGCTGAAGCAAACAAACAGCGCTAAACCTTTCACCGAGCGATTCCAACCAGGTCAAGGCGTGCTGCACAACCTGTAACATTGGAGTTTGGTCCTGGGCCAAACCTGCAGGTCTCAAGAAGGGGATTTCGAGCCCGCACTGTTCGCCTACTCGTGCAATGTTCATATCGTCAGTGCTCAAAATAACTCGAGATAGGTGCCGGGCAGCCAGTGCAGCCTCTGCGGTGTATTGAAGGAGCGGCTTTCCACACAACGGTCGAATGTTCTTGCCGGGTACTCCCTTCGATCCGCCACGCGCTGGGATTAAACCCAGCACCCGCTCTTTAAGCAAAGACATAGTTAGTAGCTAAGTCGCTTCTCAACCCGCAGAGGCTCTTCAGCAAGCAGCTCCGCAATTCGTTTGCCTGCCTGTCCATCACCATAAAGCTTATCGTTCGGGTAACGGCCGTTTTGTCGGTGTTTTCCAATCGCATCCGTGATCTCCGCCCGGTTATAGCCAACGTCGAGGACGTTCCGACCTCTTTCTCGACCAATCTGACGGTCGCCCACGTTGACGACAGGCACGCCGAGATATGAGCACTCGCGAATCCCAACGCTCGAATTACCAATGAGAGCAGAACTGTTGCGAACGACTCGCAAAAAATCCGTGGGCGCCATGTTCTTGAAGAAACGAATATTGGTAGGATTTTCATGCTCACGAAATGTGCGAATGCCATTCGAAGTACCTCCTGAACCAGCATCTACGTTCGGCCAGAACCACAATGTCGGAAGACCAACATCGCGCACTGCGTGCAACGTCTCCATTACATGCTCGCGAGCCAACTCGTACTCTGTAGTCACAGGATGCTGCATCACCACTAGATAGCCGTTTGAGAGATTCACGGGAACTCCCACACCCCCATATCGTTCGAATAAATCGAAGTTGAGGGTGGGATCAAGGAAAACTTCGGCTGCAAGATCGATTGAGGGACATCCAGTCACGAATACCGTCGATTTTTCTTCTCCCATTCGTAACACACGCTCGGCGGCCAACTCTGTCGATACGAAGTGGAGATTGGAGAGCTTTGTTACACAGTGACGAACTTTTTCATCAATCGAACCAGTTACTTCTCCTCCCTGTACGTGAGCGACGGGAATATTCATGTAAGAAGCTGCTACGGCGGTGGCCAACGTCTCGTATCGGTCAGCAATTGTCACCACTACATCAGGCTTGAGGTTGTCAAATACTGTCGCCAGCTCGAGCAGTCCGATCCCCGTTGTCTTCGCCATCGACGCAGGATTTTCTCCTTCAAGCACCATATAAACTCGGGCGGTGATCTGAAAGTTATCCTGCTCAATGTACTGAACGGCCGTTCCATACCTATCCAGAAGC
>DATIBX010000226.1:0-2942 GCA_035457105.1 Pyrinomonadaceae bacterium | reverse complement strand
GCAATATCATGCGCGCTTGGTACACCGCTGCATATGAACTGGTCGGTGCTAAACAACGCGACCCTCGAAAATGCTGTCCAGGAACAGTCGACCGAGGTAAGCGGTGCGATTCAGAAACTTTCTGCGCCCGATCCGCTTGAACGAGTGAAAGCCGCCTGCTCACTTGGGGAAATCCGCGCACAGGCCGCGATTCCGGCTCTCGTTAAACTACTCGCAGACAACACGCTTGTTCAGTTCTCGGGTTGTAGCGGCAAAGCAGACTGGAAGGACAAATCAATTCCCAAGACGACGCCGGGTGAGATGGCCGCAGTCGCGCTTAGTCGAATGGGCGCGCCGGCAGTTGAGCCTTTAATCGGCGCGATAAAGTCTAACGCTCCAGTTGCGCGAACGAACGCCGCTTTTGCCTGTGGTCTACTGCGAGATGCACGAACTGTTGAGCCACTAATCGAAGCAACTCGAGATACTGACGGTCACGTGCGCGCGAAAGCAGTATGGTCGCTCGGACTGACAGGAGATTCGCGTGCTGTTGAACCGCTAGCAGCGGCCCTGAGAGATAGTGACTCAGAAGTACGCTCGCAGGCGGCGTGGTCTCTAGGGTTGAAAGGCGATGAGCGGTCAGTTGAACCTTTGATAGGTGCCCTCGCTGATCAAGATCAGCAAGTCCAATCACAAGCTGCCTGGGCGCTCGGACTAAAGGGCGACGATCGTGCAGTTGAGCCACTCGCGAACGCGTTATCGGCAAATTCAGAAAACGTGCGGTCTCAAGCCGCCTGGGCCCTGGGTCTTAAAGGTGATGCTCGTGCAGTTGAGCCGTTAATCGGCGCGTTGAAGGATTCCGATGCTGCGGTGAGATCACAAGCAGCATGGGCACTCGGTCTGAAAGGTGACCGCCGTTCGATTGAACCGTTGCGGGTAGCGTTGAAGGATGATGACGAACGAGTGCGAAAGCAGGCAGCCTGGGCGCTACAGCTGCAGCAGATGAAAGGTTACTAAAGCAGCTACGTGAAGATTACGCGACGAGCTTCTACTCGATAGTCGTGGTTCACAATCTTATTGACAGCCTCGGCATAGAGAACATGCTCCTGTTCGAGTATGCGAGCGGATAACGACTCTTCGGAATCTCCATCAAGGACAGGTACCGCTCGCTGCGCAATGATCGGACCACCATCAAGCGCGTTATCAACAAAATGAACGGTACATCCGGTAACCTTGACGCCATGTTCAAGTGCTTGCCTTTGCGGTTTTAATCCCCCGAATGACGGCAGCAGACTTGGATGAATATTTAGTATTCGTAAGGAGAAAGTTTCAACAAACCGCGGCGACAAGACCCTCATAAATCCAGCCAAACAAATCAGATCCACGTTGGCTTTTTGCAACGCTTCGATCACATCCGCTTCATGTTCCTCCCGTTTGCGAGCGCGCCGTTCGATGACGACGGTTTCTAATCCGCGTTCACGGGCCAGCTCAACACCGGCTGCATCAGCTTTGTCACTAATAACAAGTACGATTTCGGCGTTCGCGATACCACCATTTCGTACTGCGTCGGATAAAGCGAGCATGTTTGATCCACGTCCGGATATGAGAATTCCAATACGGGCCGGTTGCTGGCTCTTGTTGTTTTGATCCAACTATGTTGACGTCCTAGACTAAAGTTACTTTTCGATCACCCTCTACAACCCTACCAACTCGATAGCACTTCTGATCGATATCATTAAAATGCTTTTCGATCACAGCAACAGACTCTGCGGCACACACTATGACCATTCCAACACCCATATTAAAGGTGCGATACATTTCCTCGTCGGCAACATTTCCGAGCTGTTGCAAGATCTCGAAAAGTGGCAAATTGGGCCACGAGTCCTTTTCGATAGTTACAGCCGTACCCTCGGGAAGAATCCGGGGCACGTTGTCAGTCAATCCTCCACCGGTGATGTGCGCCAATCCTTTAATCAACCCGCTATCCAATAGTCCATCGAGTGGCTTGAGGTAACTCAAATGCGGTTGCAGTAGAGCCTCACCCACCGTCATTCCGACACCTCGTAACTCAGTCTCGGGTTGATACGACGCCACCTCAAAGAAGAGTTTACGAGCAAGTGAGTATCCATTCGTATGCAGTCCAACAGACGGCAAGGCGAGCAACACATCTCCTGGAGTAATACTGCTTCCGTCAATGACTTTCTTACGGTCAACGACGCCGACTATGAAGCCGGCAATGTCATATTCACCTGCCTGGTAGAACCCGGGCATTTCCGCGGTCTCGCCACCAAGCAGTACACAACCATTCTCTCGGCAGCCCTTAGTGACTCCTTCAATAACACTGGCAACTGTTTCAGGTGAAAGTTCTCCGGTTGCGATGTAATCAAGAAAAAAGAGAGGTCGTGCGCCCTGGACCAGGATATCGTTGACACAGTGATTCACCAGGTCTCGACCCACGGTGTTATGGGTACCGGTGGCAAAGGCGATTTTTAGTTTGGTGCCCACTCCGTCAGCAGACGCAACTAGAACAGGTTGCGACATGCTGGGAAACGCGCCATCGAACATGCCCCCAAAACTACCGATTTCTGAAAGCGTCCTTTGATTGAAGGTAGTACGGGCGAGTTCTTTGATTCGATCGGTGGTCCGAGTGGCCGCATCTATATCGACACCGGCGTCACTGTAAGAAATAGGTTTTGTCATTCAAGTTATTCTATTGCTTTTTTGGTTTAGGCGGCGGGCCAAAATCGCCATAAGCGATGAAACCCGACCTCGACGAGTCGTCTTTCTGGGGCAACCGTCCAGTCCACAAATCTTCTGTTGGTTCTTTGGCAGTCTTAACGGAAATATCTCCGGCGCCGCCACGCGTTGTCAACGTAATCTCACCCTGCAAATCGGTTCGATACAGTTTTACGTTGGCTACTTTAAGTCGATCGAGCACTGACTGATGAGGATGTCCATACCGATTC
>DATIBX010000225.1:0-6915 GCA_035457105.1 Pyrinomonadaceae bacterium | reverse complement strand
CGCCGGCCTGGCGGCGCTTTATAAATCAAACTGATTCTAGCCGGTACTCATTTATCACAAAGCGCCGCCAGGTCGGCGCACTCCAAGTTAGCCTTCTACACATAAACACGGCGAAGCATTTCGGCAGCAGTTTCGTCGAGTTGATCCGCTCTCCGAACTTCCTCGAAACGCGCCAGCAGATCATCAACGCGGATGCGCTTTTTTTCGGCGCCACGAAAGTCCTGCACGATCGATCCTCGATGCATCATGATTAGACGGTTACCCAGATTGGCTGCCTGGTGCATGGAATGGGTCACCATCAGCGTAGTCAAATTCTCTCGCTTGACGATTTCATTGGTTAAGGCAATTACCTGGTCGGCACTCTTGGGATCCAAAGCAGCGGTGTGTTCATCGAGCAACAATAGTTCAGGCTTCAGCCAGGTTGCCATCAACAGTGTCAACGCTTGTCGTTGGCCGCCGGAGAGCGTGCCAATGGAATCGTCTAATCGGTTTTCCAACCCCATCTTTAGTTGACTCACGCGCTCGCGCAACTCCGCTCTTCTCTTTCGACCTGTCAACCAACCAAGCCGTCGAGGTTTACCGCGGCGCGCGGCAAGCGCGAGATTTTCCGCAACAGACATATCCGCGGCCGTTCCGCTGAATGGGTTTTGGAAAACCCTGCCAATCAGCCTGGCTCTTTTGTATTCGGGCCAGTTGGTAATGTTAGCGCCGCCAAGTGAGATCTTTCCCGAGTCCACGAAGAACGTGCCGCCGACGGCGTTAAGCAATGTGGATTTACCGGAACCGTTCGTGCCGATAATGATGACGAAAGTACCATCCTCAAGCGTGAGATCAACGCCCTGAAGCGCGCGCACTTCATTGGGTGTGCCTGGGTTGAATGACTTTTTAATTTCACTGATCTCAAGCATACGATCCGCGCGCCTTCCATCTTTGGACCGCTTTCAACGAACGTGGGAGGATAAGGGCAACAAAAACAAAGGCGGCAGTTATCAACTTCAGATCATTTGGATCGAGCCCCAATCGCAGCGCTATTGCAACCATCAAACGGAAAAGCACGGAGCCCATGACTGCTGCGATGATGGCCATTCCGGTTTGCGGCGTTCCCACCAACGCCTCGCCGATGATGACGCTCGCGAGTCCCCAAACAATCATGCCGATTCCCATTTGAATATCGGCGAACCCTTGATATTGGGCCAGGAACGCTCCCGATAACCCAATCAGCCCGTTTGAAATCGCTAAGCCGAGAATGATCATGCGCTCGTCGTTAACTCCCAGGGCACGCGCCATCTGGCTGTTGTTGCCCGTGGCGCGCATCGCGCCTCCCAGATTGGTCTGGAAGAACATGTAAAGCACGACTCCCACGAACACGACGATCACAATGGCGGTGATCAGGATGGAAGCATCGGCAACTCTTACGGGCCAACCCAACAGGTTGAACTCTGGTTGGTTGCGTAGCACCCGCATGCCTATCCCTTCGGCGTAGCTCGAGAAGGTGCGTTTGCCGAAAAGCGCTACATTGCTCTTACCCATGATGTGTAGAGTGATTGAGTAAAGCGCGGTCATCACCAGGATGCCGGCGAGCAATCGGTTGATCTTGAATTTGGTGGCCAGGGTGGCGGTAACCGTGCCGGCGACGAAGCCACCTGCAAAGGCAACAGCACTGGCAACAACCGGATTCACACCTTTGACTAAAAGTGCAGCGGCGAGTGCCGCACCCAACGTGATGGATCCGTCAGCGGTTATGTCAGGAAAGTCAAAGATTCGAAAGCTGATAAAAACGCCGAGAGCGAGCAATGACAGGATTAAACCCAAAGTCAGCGCTCCTATGAGAAGAGTCATCTCTCTTCCTCCTCAGCTCTGATCTCGCGGATTGGTCCAATCCAACAAGCGCCACGGATGAATTCACTCTCTCCGGCACCGGCAATAACCCGGTCGTCGCTTAGCAAGTGCAGAACGTCTTCGACAGATTCCCTCTCGAAAAGCTTTCTCACAGTCGTTTGCAAATCAATCTTTCCATTTTGTAACGGGTGATAAGAGAAAACGGCAGCGTGAAAATGACCATTGATCTGGCCCGCCGGGTTTGCATCGGCAGAATTCAAAGGTCTCACCACAGGTGCCATCACTCCGGGTTCGTCGCGCATCGCCACGCCGGCGACCAACGTCATGCTTCGGGTGTGAGTGCGTTCCGCAGTAAAACTAAGCCACTCGCGCACTTGTGGGAATTGGAATGGGCCAGTTTCTTCTTTCGCTTGAACTGGCGAGCGGCGCAAGGATGCACCCACTAGACCAGCAGCCTCGGCTACCATCACAATCCCGAGCCGTGGGCTCTCAGCGATCTCCAGACAGGAGTCCACTAGTTCAGCAAGC
Source organism: Pyrinomonadaceae bacterium (assembly GCA_035457105.1). Classification (GTDB taxonomy): domain Bacteria; phylum Acidobacteriota; class Blastocatellia; order Pyrinomonadales; family Pyrinomonadaceae; genus PSRF01. Next base: position 4,548 of record DATIBX010000225.1, on the reverse strand, counting down.
GTCACTGGACCACCTTGTCCCGCCTGAAACCGCAGTAGCATGCTAAATGGCGCAGTGGAAGATTCTTCGCAAGCGATACCGTAACAAACCTGTACGTGTGAGAGCGATTTCCCCGCAGCAACCAGATGGTCCGGTACGTTTGTCCCATCGGTAGGCTGGTATGCTACGGCGCCGGCTACAGCTATGAACTCTCCGAAGCGAGTGCGACACTCATCAAAGTTTTCTCCCAACGCGCCAAGGCCAATCGCAAAACTTGAATCCGGAAAATTCATCGAGTAGCAATTCTCTTTGCTGAACCCACAACCATCAATTAGCCTCGCGTCTCCAACAAGACGACACCTCAACTCAGCGTCCGACGCCAAATGATAGACGTCAAAACTCGCTTCCGCTCTTTCAACATGTCGAACGAGTGATGCGGTTGCGGGCTGGACGCGTAGGTCATCCTGAAGAACGTCCTCTTTAGCCATTAAGAGTTGATCGAGTCCGCAAATCTCAATGACCTTTCGAACGCGCTCTGATGCCTTCCAAATCGAGAGCGATCCACGGATGCTGTCCAGGTCGTTATAAGACTTCACCAGCACTCCGATGCCGGCTGAACTCAAGAACACTACTTCCGATAAATCAAGCAGCAAGTGATGCCGTCCGAGGCGAATCTCTTCATCGAGTGCGCTGGCGAGATGGTCCGACCAATAGCCGTCGAGCCGGCCCGCGACTGAGAGTTCAACCGTGTCTCGCGAGTAGCGTCTACTAATCTCCACGTTTTCCTCCCGTCCAAACGTTCGCCGTTTGTTAAGATGTTCTATTGGGAAGCGGACTTGTTCTGATGGACACCTTTTTCGTCAACTACGACGTTAGCCCGCTGAAGTAACTCGTCCGATATGCTCCAGGATCCCTTCAACCCTTTTAGCGCAAGTTTATTGATCACGAAGTAGGTAGGAACCGAATTTGTGATGGGTATTTTAGTCGGGTCTTCGCCACGGAGAATTCGCACTCCCAGTTCTCCCGTTTGTTTACCAACCTGGTAGAAGTCGGCGCCATAATCAAACAGTGTCCCGCGTTCGAGCTTGCCCGGACTGATTGTAAACACCGGGATCCGTGCCTTTCGCCCAACAGAGACAACCGAATCGATGGCAACGCTGAGTGTGACGTCGCCACCGATCCATAGCGCTTCAGCTCCGCGAGCGACGAGTGACTCCTCCGCTTCAAGCACGCCATTGGAGTTTTCCACGTTGGCCTCCAACAACTCAATGCCCATAGCTTGACAGGTTTCTCGCGCCTTTTCAGTGAAGGCGCGCGAGTTAGCTTCGGCCGGATTCCACGCGACGCCCACTCTCTTCAAACCCGGGAACATTTCACGCGCGACTTGAAAAGAATTCGCAACGGGCAGAAAGCTACCAATCCCAACGAGGTTGCGGGGATGATCGAGGGGTTTGTCATGGCTTATGCCAACTCCCGCCACAGATGGATCAGCAACTGCACCAAAAACCTGAACGGTTTTGCCGCCGCGATTGGCATTAGCCACGGCTTGCAGAGATACGGTGCTGACGGTCAGCAACAAGTCAAAGTTAGAGTTGACCATCTCCTTTGCAATGGAGTTGGTAAGGGCGATGTCGCCCTGGGCGTTATATTTCTGGATGTTGATGGTCTGGCCATCAGTGAATCCGTTTTCTGCCAGGCTGTCCACAATGCCTCGAACGGTGTCGTCCAACAACTGGACTGAAGCAGTCTGAAGAAGACCTACGCGCGGCACGGATCTGTTCGTTTCGCTCCGCTGTTTTAGATCGGAAAGCAATAGGACAGCTGAAGCAACAACAATCAGAACAATACCCAGGAGGAGACGCTTAAGATTTCGCAACATTCTAAGTTTTTGGAAACCGGTTGGATTAAGCCGCTAGAGTCTACCATTTGCAAAGCAGGTTGACTCGGGGCGCACGTCATTAAATGTAAAAAAAGCGTGTCGTTTGAGTACTGTAGAACCGACTTTCGAAGTTCTAAAAAGTCGTTGGGTCTCTCGTGACGGCGGTTGTAAACGGGTAAAGCCTGGTGAGCTTGCAAAAATCCATCTCATTCTCCCCGAGCTTCAAGCTTGGGTAAATGAGAGGGATTTTTCAAGAGGCTCTAAAGCATGTTGAACATTTGGGCCGCCTCGAATTTCCCAGCATTTAGCTTGCTCACGGAGGTGGAGATCACGGTGCATGGGCCACGACGAGTTTCAGCAGGGTTAAAATCCTAGGCCATGTAAGGAAGGATATCGGAGATGGCTGTGAGCATTCATCTTTGAATAAAATACAAATCAAATGCCTAATAAGAACGCAAGTGCAAAATTTCTAGATTTTCAATGGTGCCCGCACACTACGACCTTTTAACCGATTTCTTGAATCACTCTTATATTGAACAAGGAATGTTTTCACACATGCGGGGCAAACGCAGGTGTGAAAACAGCTGATTGATAACTTAGAGAGTCGGAAACTCCACGCTTCCCAGTTATGAACGAAAGCGTCTCCGCACGCCAGCGGCAACGCCAATCAAACCCGTTCCAAGTAAGAACATGCTGGCGGGTTCTGGAATTGTCTCGACTATCTCACTTCCGCCTAAGCGAACCTGTCTGACGTCCTGAAAGGTCGCCCCATTGATACCCGTTAAACTGATAGACTGAATCGCTTGACCGTTGATAGCGGTTACGGTGAAAAAGTTCTGGCCGTTGGCGTCAACCGCGAAATCATCTTCAAAGAAACCACCAGTGATATTCACACCCTCAATATGAATCAACACTGTTCCATCGGTCGCAGCATTTATGTTGAATACTGCTCGAGTAAAGGTGTCATTGTTGGCAAGACTGAAGGTCAATTGTGTAAGGACCGTGTTACCGGTTCCTCCACTAACAGTTGCCTGGCCGGATGGGTTAGCATTCAACAATCCGCTACCGCTTGAAGATGTAAAGTTGACTAACAAGTTGTTTTGGCCAACTGTACCCGTAACGGTAAGGACGTCAGTCGCCGGGTTAAGCAGAACATTATCTGTGCCCTGGTTATTGACGCCGGTCACGACCACAATGTCGGCCCTGGCTGTCGCAGCAGAAACTGTGACGATAGCCAAGACCGCCGATAAAAGTACCCACTTCTTAAGTTGTCTCATTGTTCTTCTGTTCCGTTTGGTAGTGTCTCAATTCCCGCGTTAAGCAGGTAATCACGACGTCCGAGGTTATTAGATACGGGGGCGCCTCATTTGAGACCGCGCCGGGGCATCGCAGTTTCTCAATAATCCAACCCAAAAAACTGTCCTTTTGGAGAGCAATTTAGATCCGCACGTGCTGAGCTGATTAGCAATCCATATGCCAGCTAAAAGAACTCCGAGTGAGACGTGAAAGCTGATGAAAATCCAAGGAATTTGCGGACTGTTCAGATATTGAGACCTCGAGAGGGATGTCCAATTTCTATTCATCACTCGGACTATGACGTGCGCTTTTGAGTCAGTCGTATGGTTTGATCAGTCCGAGTTTTCGAATCAGTTCACGGCGCAGCAGAGCCGCAATTTTACCGCCAAGATCCATCAAGCGATAAAGCGATTGACCCGCCTGCGAACATGTAATATTCTCCGCTCTAATCTGCCACGAACGGGTGAATTCCACCCTTTATATATATCCCTTGGGACGCTGTGCCTGTAGCCGTTTCGGCACATCACTAAACCCAATAGTGCCCGCTTGAACAACTCGTAATTCTTCGAAGATTAACCCAGGTAGTCTGCAAGATAGCGAGTGTGAGGAGTTCAAGCTTGGGTTGTTTTCAGGTGAGCATACTCAAGCTGAACCTTATCTAAATACACCTTATAACAAAGCTTGAGAGTTCAACTTTAAGGTTGTTTCTTCACTGAAAAATCCAGGCTGGAGCTTCGTACCTGATAGCGTCCCCGCTTTGTGTTGACGGGATATCAATATGATGCCGGCGGCTTAGCTGATACCAAAGATCTCAGCCCAGTACACGTTCTCTCGCCCAAAGGAGAATCCAAAAATGCCCCCAACTCAGATCACCTCCCGCATGACAAAGCTGATTGTCGTTGCTTTGATTTTGGTATCAGTCGCCGCATTGTTAATTAAAGTCACCAGAGTAAAGGCGGCGACCGGCGTAATCGCTTATTATGATTTTGAAGGTGCGGCGACTTTGCCTTTTCCCGTTAACGCTACGTCTCATGCGCCCGCATTCTTCGATGGATCGGACCCTCAGCACTCGTCAACTCTCGTCGCGACTAACCTTACGACGGCAGACATGAGAGTCGTGAGCCCCGGCCTGCCCATAAATCAAATTGGCAGCAGCAACGCTACTGCGCTGGGTTTCAGTAGGACCTTTACCCATAGCCCGGCTGATTTGGATATGCCTTTGCCCTCTTCGGGGCAGTTTCAGGACATGACCGTTAGCTTCGCGATTTCTGGTAACGGAAACGGTTACGCGTTTTATCAGGGATTCTACAGCACTAATGGGGGAGGGCTGTTCACCCAGTGCAACTCGGTGCAGGTATTGCCCGCGACCGCAGGAGTGCCAATCACGTTCAACG
>DATIBX010000224.1:0-2896 GCA_035457105.1 Pyrinomonadaceae bacterium | reverse complement strand
AGGGCCAGGGTAATCGGCGAGTTCCCCTCTCCGCGAATCGACAGAATCGTTTGCGCTTCACCGTCTTCGCTAACCACCAGGTCGATATTCTGAAGTTCGGGCTCCCGCTCTTCCTTAAGTCTGATGGTGAGCGGAATCGTTACCGGCTTCCCAGGATTACGCGAGGAGTTCGCGCCGGCAATATTCTGAGGCTGTCCAAATGCTGGCCGGGCAACAAGCACCATTGCGAACACCAGCAGAAATTGCAGAAGCCGATCAGTTCTTAGCAACGTCTTCATTTGATTTTCTTTCTCACTTAAACTAGTTCCATTATACAGACAGGTTCCAAAATCGCCGTAGTTTATAACCTGTGACTGGCACCAGGTACCTTCATGAGCTAAGATCTTGAACCAATAATGGGTAAGCTTGAAAAAAGAGACGCAACTATTGCAAACCTCCTGAAGGTTGCGCCCTGGGCTTCAATCATCATTGCAAGCCTGCCCGGGCCAATTTTCTTTCTATTTCTTTTTCTACTCTCTTCCGCGACTGACTCGGCCGCTTTTTACCTTTTGCTGACGGGCTTTTCGCTCGCGCTCGGTTTTTCTATAGGAGTAGTGGTTGCCGTATTTTTTCTCATTTATCGCCGGAGATGGCTGTCTAGACTCCGAGATCGTTTAGCATCGGATGGAATCACTGCCAGCGAGGTTGTCTGGTTTCGACCAGAATTAACCTCCGCGGAGCGAGGTGCGCTGGACGAGATCAAACGAAGCAATCCCCTTTTAGCCGATGCCTACATGGAAACGCTTGCTAGCCGGCTTACTGCATCCCGAATAATCTCCAGGACAAAACGCGAAATTTTACAGGTCGAACGACGGCTGAATCGTGCTCGCTCGATAGGTACTGGCGAAACCGCCAATCTTCAGCAGGACTTAACCGCAGATCGTGAAAAGTTAGACCAACTACGGCAGCACGCGAATCAACATTTGGCAAAAGCAAAAGCACGACTTCAGGAGATTGAAGCCACCGCCAGTCGAAAGCTCAACGATGAGGAGACTGATTTGATGATGCAAAGACTGGGTGCGTCACAAGATCAACTTCCGCTCGTTCTGGAAATGGCCCAACTTGAGCGTCAATCTCTCAAAGAAGCCCAGTCGCTGAACGGAACTCTCGAGCCTAGCCACGACTAGTGTTTGAGACCTCTGGCTAGTCGATAAACACCTGGACCAATTCGGTCGGCGATCCCTTCGTCCACCAGCGCCCAGTTTCCCAACCCAGCATCGGGTGACTTCAAACCGGTAACCCGGGCAAGTTCCCCTCTCAAAGTCATTCCTGCTCCCAACAGATAAGCGTGTGCAATTTCACGCAGGGCGCGGTCTTTGGTCATGGTCTGTTTAAGTTGCTCCTGAAATCTCGCTTCCGGTATGGACCAGACGTAGGTAAACGTTGGTTCGTAGAGCACTTCACTCGGAATCACTTTCAAGCACCTTTGCAATTGGGTCAACGCACGATCAAACTGGCCCCTATCAACAATCCCACTGGCCTCCCGCAGATCACGAGTGCCCATCTCCCACTCACTCCTCAACACTTTCAAGACTCTCTGGGCATCTTTGCTGAGAACCTTCGCCTCAGCCGCCCGAGAACAACCAAACAAACTATTAAACGCCGGCAAAAGCTTGAGTGCGATGAAAGTCGCCTGACCCCGAAGAACTTTTCCATAGAAACACCTGCCGCGACGCATTACTTCATCCTTCAGAGTCCAGGCCAAGCTTGACTCCGGATCCTTCTGCACATTTCTAGGCGAATGCGCGTCGCGCCTGCCACAGACTGCCACATACAGAGATGGCCCTGGTCGACGCGAGTCTGTCAAAGCAGAACAAAATCCTACGTCTTCAACAAAGCGCTCAGCTTCAAAGACATCCTCAACGCGAAGCTCTGGATCTCGTCGCCACTTACGGTCGCGATAGGTTTCGACTTCTTCCGGAAGAGTCACATTCGGATTCTATCAAACTGACATGCCAGGCTCGGTCAAACTGGCCATTCGGTCAGAGAGAGTGAACGACCTACCAATGCCCTTCCTCCGCTAAATCATTGAACCTGAAGAGCCTTCGCTTGATCAGGCCCATTGGCACGGACTCTGCAAAAGAGGCAGCGGCCGTGCTGTCACCCGACAGGCTGCACTCGAAGTTACGGAGAAACGAAAAGTGATATTGATTAACAAGACAAGGCGTGCACACACAGTCGCGATACTGACGATGCTCTCGTTAGTTGTTGCGATGCTGAGTGGAACCATTTTGCCTCGTGTGGCAAACGCCTCCTCCCCCAACCCAAGCCCCCGCACTTCCAAAACCTGGAAACACGACAACGTAGCTTCTGATCTTAAGCAACTGTTGAAGACCAAGGGCGCCGACGCCATGGTTAAAGTGATAGTTCAGTTTGAGGGCGAAATTAGTGGACAACTAAATGCCTTTCTCAATAGCAACGGAGTCAGAGTCAAGAAGCATTTTGCAAACTTCAATTCGTTAGCAGCAGAGTTTCCAGTCAACCTTGTGCAGACCCTGTCAAGCTTCCCGGAAGTCGCCTTCGTTTCTGTTGATAGTGAAGTTCACTCGTTGGGTGGACATGTGGCGCACACTTCAGGCGCTGATAACGTTCGCTCCATGAGCAATGACTCAGCACTCGACGGCAGTGGCGTCGCGATCGCTATCGTTGATTCAGGAATATACGGGGCTCACGTTGCCTTCACAGACCAGGAAACAGGTCAATCTCGAATCATAGTTAACCGCGACTTCACCGGTGAGAATCGCACAGATGACCCATACGGTCATGGAACGCACGTAGCTTCGGCAGCCGCGGGTAATGGAACTGTTTCCCAGGCCCAGTACGTCGGTATCGCGCCTCGGGCAAAGCTGGTCAATCT
>DATIBX010000223.1:0-6049 GCA_035457105.1 Pyrinomonadaceae bacterium | reverse complement strand
ATACCACCGACTTTTAGTCGCGTGGTCCTTCAACTTCAACCTAGCCCAACTAGTAGTCTTCCCCCGACACCATCGACTTCAGTCGCGTAGTCCTTCAACTTCAACCTAACCCTCTTCATTTCAGATACCACCGACTTTTAGTCGCGTGGTCCTTCACCTTCAACCTAACCCAACTAGTAGTCTTCCCCCGACACCACCGACTTCAGTCGCGTGGTCCTTCAACTTCAACCTAACCCAACTAGTAGTCTTCCCCCGACACCACCGACTTCAGTCGCGTGGTCCTTCACCTTCAACCTAACCCATGTTTCTTTTCTTCATTTCCGATACCACCGACTTTAGTCGTGTGGTTCTTCAGTTTCAGCCTAATCGGTTCCTGGTTAGGTTGAAATTGAACGACCACACGACTGAAGTCGGTGGTGTGGGAGCAAGACTACTAGAACCTACTTAATTGGGTGCCTGTCAGATATTGAGGCTGTTGAAACTCAGACAAGTATCGTTGATACTTATGTTCGTTCTCTCGAAACGCAATCCAGCCGGAGAACAACCCGATAACAAGTGGTTGCCAAAATGGGAATGTCGGTCCCGTATGAAAATTCAGGTTAATTAGGAGGAGTAGCCAGTCAAAGAAAAGATACAAGAACGAGAACACGGTCATCGATTCCAGCAGAAACCAGATCATCCCACGAGATCGTTTATCGACCCAGTAGGTCATCCACTTTTCCATCTCGTATGGAGTCTGCTTTTTTCTCTTGAGCGGGTTTCGCACGACGAGAACCCTCAGACAACGAGATAGAGGGGATTCTCGAGAATCTTCTTGAAGGTTTGCAGGAACTTGGCGCCTGTTGCTCCGTCGATAACTCGATGATCGCAAGACATCGTCACGCGCATCATTTGACGAATCACAATTTCGTTATCTCGCACTACGGGTTTGGGCGACATTGACCCGATCGCCAGAATGGCCCCCTCGGGCGGATTAATCACCGCGGTAAATTCATCAATCCCAAGCATTCCGAGATTGCTGATCGAAAAAGTGGCTCCCGTGTATTCTTCCGGTTTCAGCTTCCGATTTCGGGCCCGGTCCGCCAGCTCGCGTACCTCGCCGGCAATCTGACTCAAAGACTTCTGATTTGCAGCTCGAATGACAGGTGTGATCAAGCCATCCTCAATCGCCACCGCCACGCCAATATCAGCTTGCTCGTAGTATCTGATGAACTTTTCCTGAAACGAGGCGTTCACCTCAGGGTGTCGCAGCAATGCGGTCGCTGTAACTTTGATGATGATGTCGTTAATACTAATCTTTAGATCGGGATCGAGCGCATTGATACCCTTCCGCATCTCAGCAGCGCGGTCCATCTCAATTTCTGACGTCAGGAAGAAGTGCGGAACCGGTCCGAGAGAAGTGACAAGTCGCTTGGCAATTGTCTTCCGGATCTCCGTGGCCGCTTCATCACGATAAGCAGATGCGCCCGCGACGATAGCGGGTTGGAAGGGCTTCGACTCGACTGCTCGAAGTTGTGCTGGAGCGGTTGCTCGAGGTTGGCTTAACGCAGACTCAATATCCTTCTTGATAATACGACCGCCGGGTCCAGAACCTTGCAGCGAACGCAAGTCAATACCAGCCTCGGCGGCCATGCGAGCCGCCAACGGCGACACGATCAACCTCCCGCTGGCAGTCGCTGGTTGAGCCTGAGTGCCGTTACCCTGAGGCACAGCTCTTAATTGAGGAGTCTTTACTTCAGCAGGCGCTTCTGCTGGTGGAGGTGTTGGCTGCGCTGCTGGCGCGGGAGCGGGTGACTCATTCAAAAGGGAACTGATATCTTCATCCGGGGCACCGATGACTGCGATCAACTGGCCCAGGGGAGCGGCTTCCCCCTCTTTGATAATAATTTTGCGAAGCACCCCATCCGCCAGCGCCTGCATTTCCATCGTAGCCTTGTCAGTATCAATTTCGGCGAGCGGCTCGCCCATTGAGACCTTGTCGCCTTCTTTCTTCAACCATCTGGCTATCTGTCCTTCCTCCATCGTGGGAGAAAGTTTCGGCATTATTACCTTACTGGCCATGCGGGCTTTCCTTATTTTCTGTAAGGGCGTCGCTCTATGGGCGCCCGTTGCTCAGACTAAAGCGTCTCGTAATCGAAGGGCGCCCACGCAGGGGACGTCCTAAAGTTGATTAATCTAAATATGCTACTTCGCGAACCGCAGCGACGATTTTGTTAACGTCCGGGATCGCCATGTTCTCTAGATTCTTCGCGTACGGCATAGGGACGTCGGCGCCTGAAACTCGTTTGACGGGAGCATCGAGGTAATCAAAGGCGCGTTCCATGATTTGTGTGCAAAGCTCTGCGTTCACGCCACAGAAGGGATGCGACTCTTCAGCCACCACTACGCGATTCGTCTTTTTAACTGACTCCACAATCGTATTGATATCGAGTGGCCTGATGGTTCTGGGGTCGATGACCTCACACGAAACCCCCTGCTTTTCAAGAGTTTCTGCAGCCTTCAATGCCAGCGGCACCATCAGCGAGCGAGCTACGATCGTTACATCTTTACCTTCACGTTTCACATCCGCCACGCCGAGTGGAATAGTGAAGTCCGGGTCCTCTGGTACTTCCCCCTTGTTTCCGTACATTCTTTCTTGTTCGATGAACACGACCGGGTCATCGTCTCGGATGGCTGACTTTAGCAGTCCCTTCGCGTCAGCCGGCGTCGAAGGCATCACCACCTTGATGCCAGGGAAGTACGCGTACCACGATTCCATGGCCTGAGAGTGTTGCGACGACACCTGGAAAGCTGAGCCACCTGGTCCTCGGAACACGATTGGAATCTTGAACTGGCCGCCAGACATGTAGAGCATCTTGGCTGCCGAATTAATGATCTGGTCTGTTGCAAGAATTGAAAAATTGAACGTCATGAACTCGACGATGGGGCGAAGGCCGGCCATGGCTGCGCCGACTCCGAGACCGGCGAAGCCGAGCTCAGTAATAGGCGTATCAATAACTCTCTTGTCGCCAAACTCTTCCAGTAGGCCTTTGGTAACTTTATAAGCTCCCTGGTAAGCCGCCACTTCTTCACCCATCAGGAAAACGTTTTTATCGCGGGCCAATTCTTCGCGGATGGCCTGGTTTAAAGCTTCACGTATTGTGAGAATCGCCATATTCAGTATCTATCTATTTTTGAAAATTTATTGGGTTAGCGTAGACGTCGGTGTAAAGATCTTCAGCCGGTGGTTCTGGACTCTCCTCGGCGAACTTCACTGCCTCCTCAACTTCCGCGCGCACTTTATGGTCAAGGTGATCCAACTTTTGCTGATCGACAATTCCTTCTTCGAGTAAGCTGGCTGAGAATAATTTGATCGGGTCTCGTTCCTGGTATTTCTCGATCTCTGCCCTGGTGCGGTAGTTACCTGGGTCTGACATGGAATGGCCCATAAACCGGTAGGTCCTGACTTCCAGCAGAGTAGGCAGTGATTCCTTGCGACCTCGTTCGACGGCCCGCAGCGTTGCCTCGCGAACCGCGAGTACGTCCATGCCGTCCACAAACTCTGAGGCCATCTCATAGGCACACGCTTTTTGCGCAATATCGCGTAGCGACATCGCGCGTTCGAGCGAAGTTCCCATGCCGTACTGGTTGTTTTCACAAATGTAAATACAGGGGATCTTCCAAAGTTGGGCCATGTTCAGCGACTCGTGGAAAGCACCCTGGTTCACAGCTGCCTCACCGAAGAAGCAAACCGTCACCCGGTCCTTACCCTGATACTTCGAGGCGAAGGCTGTTCCAGTCGCCAGCGGAATTTGTCCCCCGACAATTGCATGTCCGCCGAGGAATCCGAGGTCCTTGTCGAACATGTGCATTGAACCGCCCTTACCCTTTGAGCAACCCGTTACCTTACCGAACAATTCCGCCATGATCGCTTTTGCGGTCATACCTTTGGCGAGCGCCTGACCATGTTCACGATAACTGCCGAGTACGTAGTCGTCCTGGCGAAGCGCCGAAATTGCTCCCACGCCAACAGCTTCCTGACCGATGTAAAGGTGACAAAACCCACCGATCTTTCCGGCGACGTATGCTTCAGCGGCTTTCTCTTCAAAGCGCCTGATGAGCAACATCTGCCGATAGAGATCGATCAACTTCTCGTGGTCGAGCTGGCTTAGTCGCTCTTTTTGTTTCTGTTTCGCAGCGTCCCGCTCGCGACTCAATTGTTGAAGTGTGGCTTGGTCAGGTGGATCGATCACGGACGTAGAGGTTCTCTCTTCAGCTCCGACGGTTGAGGGCGATTGGGTTTGTTTACTCATGATAAGCAGAATTCAGACTGCGTACTAAACAATGCCCGCATCTGAGCGGGCGTTAAGATAAGAATCGTGTTTCTACTGGTTCAAGACTTAAGCGAGGAATTATACGCGAGTTATACAAAGGCGTGCAAAAGCGGCGCATTCATTCACCGGATGTCCGTTAGTTTTTGCCCAACGGCACCACCTGCACCAATACCACTTAAAGTCGCTGGGTCGTAGTTTAACCGGGGTTTGAGACACCGACGCAGAGCTTCACGAAACATCTAAATACTTGAGGTTGAAATCCTTGAGGATTACGTCATTGCGTCGACCGCACCCACGCCCGCACAAGCCAGCGTCAGGACAGTCTTCCGTCGGTGCTTGTCCCTCTGCATTTTGCGTGCAGCTGCTGTCAAAAGCTCTTCGCTCGTTTCGCCGTCTTCCGGAAAACATGCCACACCAAGACTAAGTCCGACGCCAATCATTGTCCCGGGACGTACGGAGAAGAGCTGCTCCTCGACCGCATTTCTCATGCGTTCACCAACTGACTGGGCCATGTTGTTCGAGGCCATTGGCATAATGGCGACAAACTCATCGCCCGCATAACGCGTGAGAATGTCCATTTGCCTCAATTCATGACGGATAGCGCCCGCGATACTGGCCAGTAACCTGTCACCAGTAGAATGGCCATATTTGTCGTTGATGATCTTAAATTCGTCTAGGTCCATGCTGATTACGGCCAGTGATTCACGCTTCATTCGTTGGCACTCTGCAATCTTCTGTTCCAGCATCATGTAGAAACCACGTGCGTTCGGAAGATCAGTAAGTGGATCTACTAGCGCACTCTCTTTAGTCTTTTCGTAGGTCAAAGCATTGTTGAGAGCACTGGATGCGTGTTGGCAGACGGACTCCAATAGTCGTACGTGCTCGGTGGTGTAGGAGGTGCGCGCTTTCGAGTACAGGGCGATCGCACCAAAGGCACCGTCTTCACGCAAGAGTGGGGAAACGAGGATCCCGCGATATTGCTTGGTGATGCTATCGGGCACTCCAACTAAGTCCAATTCTGCAGCGGCATTACACATCGAGCGACTATTTGCGACCACCCAACCGGTAATAGCTTCACCGATGGCGATTCGTCGGCGCGAGAAGATGTCATGATGATCACCTGCCGCATGGACCGACATTGCCTTTCCGGAACGCTCATCAACTACATAGATTACGCAACTATCGAATGGAACTATCGCTCTCAATTTGTTACTAACAAGTGCAACAGTATCGCTGAGGTTTAGTGATGAGCCGATAGTCTGGGCGATCTCGTGAAGGGCAAAGACTTCGCGCTGGGCATCGCTGATTGAGCGGAATCCTACCGCCTTTTCTTCCTGTATACCCATTACATCTGAAGCCAGACCGGCATCGGGCCGGGTCTTCGTTAGCAGATCAAATTCCGGTATTTCCGACGGAACTTGTTCCTGGATGTCCTCGGATTTGATCATGCTGTCGAATTCTTCGACGTGATCGATGAAGACTTGGACCACCTTGGGATCGAACGCCGTGCCAATCATGCCGCGTAACAGTGAGAGGGATTCTTCCCGCTTCATGCCTTTTCGGTATGGCCGATCACAGCGAGTGGCGTCGTAGAAGTCAACCACCGAAATTATTCTTGCCGTTAACGGAATCTGTTCGCCCCTGAGGCCCAGGGGATAGCCGCTGCCATCCCACTTCTCATGGTGATAACGAACGATGTCTTCTACTGGATACGGGAAGTTCACGCGCTTGAGAAT
>DATIBX010000222.1:0-5565 GCA_035457105.1 Pyrinomonadaceae bacterium | reverse complement strand
ATAGATGTTTGCTCGAAATGGTACTTCAGTTGGTGTAAAGCGGTGCCCGCGACCATGGCGAGGCAAGAAGGCGACTCGTTCACCTTCGAGGCTACCGACGATAAAAGCATCTGAGGGTTCACCGAATGGCGTATCAACCTTGATTTCCTCGACGTCCATTAATTCAGACATCTGGTAAAGGCCGCTACCTCCAATGATTCCGATTTTAACTGTTGGAAGAGACATTCTTTTGTGGTCTTTGGTCTTTGGTCTTTGGTCTTTGGTCTTTAATTCTGGTTCCATTGATCAAGATCAGAGACCAAAGATCAAAGACCCAAGACCACTACCTTTACCGCACCGGGCTTGTCACCAGCTTTCCCTCACGCTCCTCAAGCGTGCAGAGTGGCTCATCAGGATCGTGATAGAACAAGCACAGCCAGTTTTCTCGGGCGGCCTGCGGTAAAAGTTTCTTCTTAGCTTCCAGAGTCTCCACGGGATACAGGTCGTATCCCATTATCCAGGGCATTCGCACATGAGCACGCATCGGCACAAGATCGGCGAACCCAAATATCGTTTTGCCGGCCCGTTGCAAACGCCAACATTGCATCGTTCGATTATGGCCTGGTTGGACTTCCAGCTGGAGCCCGGGCACAACTTCGTAAACATCGTCCCTCACTTCCAGCTGACTCGAGTCCTGCAAAGGCTTCCAATTATCACTCAGATAACTGGCTCGATCGCGTTCAGTCGGCCTTTCAGCATGAGCGAGCTCAGATCGAGAAACGAAGTACTTAGCATTTCTGAAGCTCGCAATTGGCCGTCCATTTTGATCCAGCTCAGTATTACCACCGGCGTGATCGAAATGGAGATGAGTGTTGACAACTATTGTTATCTCATCGGCGTCGACACCCGTTTTTACTTTTAACGTCTCGGCTAAAGAACGCTTGCGGTCAATGCCATACATAGCCAACAACTTTGGTGGCCATTTCTCACCAATACCAGTCTCAATCAAGATCTTGTCCGTGCCTGTATCTACAAAAACGCAATTCATATTCATACGAATGCGATTTTGTTCATCAGGAGGGCAGACTTCCGACCAAAGATTTCTGGGGACCACCCCAAACATCGCACCACCGTCGAGATGGAACTCGGTGTCTGGAATGATCTCAACTCGATAATCGCCCAAAAACATGACGGTGGGAGTGGTCCGTGGTCAACCAGGAATTGTTACGGGTCCCGGATTCAAACTCATCTCAGACTCGAGTCTCAAATCGATCTTAAGACCACAAATACTAAAAACAACGGACAAACGAACCACTTACCAGTTTCTACTTATGCGGTTTAGCTGGTGGGGCCTCCTTCTGTGGTTGTGGCTGCGGCTGACCGGTTGCTGGTGGCGCACCTAATCCTGGCGGTAATCCCTGCGGCATTGGCTGTTGTTCAGGCATTTTCACCTGGAAATTGTCGGGCACCTTGACCTGCGAACGGGCCACTATATCATCCAGAACTTTCTCGGCCTTCTGTTGCTCGACGGCCGCTTTCGCTTTGTCATGGGCCGACTGCGGTGGCGCAAACGGGTTCGCACCCTGGTCACCAATCAGAATGTGACGAGCGTGGATCTTTTCCTCTGGCTTCCCATCCTTAGTTTCGGTCTTGCGCTCTTCCAACTTGATGATGTGAAAACCGAACTTACTCTGTACCACGTTGCTGATCTCACCCGGTTTCAAAGCGTAGGCAGCTTGTTCAAATTCAGGGACCATATCGCCATGGCCAAACCATCCTAAATCGCCGCCCTTGTCTTTGCTGCCGTCGGTTGAATACTCCTGCGCGAGCTTAGCGAAATCCTCTCCCGCTCTGGCTCGTTTGAGTATCTCTTCTGCCTGCTCACGCTTCTTCTTGTCAGTATCAAGCTCAGGATGACTCGCGAGGTACGCATTAACTTCATCATCCGTTGCCTTCATCTTCTGCTCAAGTTTGTCCTTGGCGTATTCCTGGGCCAATGCACGCGACTCCTGGAGAAGGATCTGAACTCTTAGCTCAGGCTTCTTATCGACTCCCTGCTCCTTCGCCTTTCCTTCTGCGAGATAGATTCGTCCCAGGCGTTGTTTGAGTTGATCTAACTGTTCCTTAGGGATTTCTTGCGTTTTGAGTTGGGGATTCTTGGCCTTAGCGTCCGCAATGAGCTGGTCAAACCGTTGTTGATTAGCAGGTTGTTTAAAAAACTCTTCAACTTCCTTGTCGGTTATGTCAGCACCATTCTCACCTTGATGCTCAAAATAGTATTGCGCCAAAACGCTCGCGCGCTGGAACTCAAGCTGACGCTTCATCTCCGGTGACTTGTCGATGCCGTTTGCTCGAGCCTCTTCTGCGACAGCAAGTAAACGACGAACATCTTTTGCAAAATCCTTGCGCGCTGCCTCGTCAGAAGCCAATTGCATCCTCAGCTGAGGAGATTGATCTTCAGCGATTAGAGTCATCTCTTCCGGTGTAAGTTCAATTGGGCCTAATTTCCTCGCCTTTACCTGCCAGAAAATTAGACCAGCAGAAAGAACGAGCGCGACGGCCGCGGCGATAAGTGCTTTTTTAGTAGAGTTCAAAATACTTTCCTTTCTTAAAACCTATTGATGCTGCACAAGCTCAAGCAACACACCGTTGGTAGTTGACGGGTGTACAAACGCAACCAGACAGCCTCCGGCTCCAACCCGGGGGTTCTCGTCAATAAGACGAGCGCCTTTATTTTTTAATTCGGTAAGCGACTGACGTATATCTTTAACCTCTATTGCAATGTGATGAATGCCCGGTCCTCGCTTCGCAATAAATTTACCGACTGCTGAGTCCGGACTTAACGCCTCAAGCAATTCGACATGTGTATCACCAACCGCCATCATCCCAACCCGCACCCCTTGCTCTTTAACTTCTTCCACAGAATCGAGCTCTAAACCCAGAGTGTCGCGCCAAACAGCGAGTCCATCCTCCAGGCTTTTCGTGGCGATACCAATGTGATGAATCTTCATAAATAACCAATTTTACTGTGCGATTCGGGAAGTACACCGCCGGTTGGCTCTTAATTTCTTGAGGATTGGATAATCTCCTCAACGGCAGAATAAGGATCTCGCTTCCTGCTTGCAACTTCCTCGGCCATGCGATCAAGCGTCGAGGCGGAAGAACCTGACTCCAGGACCCGATTTAAGAGGCTTTCGCGAAGTAACTCAACTATTCGCCAGCGAGCCACCGCCTGCCGGCGCGAACCACTAAGAGTGCTTGTTTTTTGCGCCTGAACAAAACTCTCGATCGCGCTAACGAGCCCAACTACTCCAACTCCTTCAGTGGCGACAGTCTTGACAATCGGTGGATTCCAACCATCCTCGCGCATCGCCAGCGACAACAGTGCTTCCAATTCCTTCTCTGTCGAGTAAACGCCTTCACGGTCTGCTTTATTGATCACAAAAACGTCGCCGATCTCCATTATGCCGGCCTTAATTGCTTGAATATCGTCGCCCATTCCGGGTACGAGAACCACAACCGAAACATCAGCAGCTTTAACGATCTCGACTTCGTCCTGCCCTACCCCGACGGTCTCGACAATAATTTTCGAGTAACCGGCGGCATCGAGAATTGCAACCGCATCAACAGTGGCGCGCGCCAGGCCACCAAGGTTCCCACGCGTGGCCATCGACCGGATAAAAACTCCCTCATCGAGACCAAGCGTCTGCATGCGAATACGATCACCAAGGATCGCGCCACCCGAGAAAGGGCTCGACGGGTCAACTGCCACGATTCCTACGCGATGACCATCGCGACGATAGTGCAAAGCCAATTTATCAACGAGGGATGACTTCCCTGCCCCAGGAGATCCGGTGATACCAACAACCAGTCCCCCTCGTGACTGCTGATAAATTTCTTTCATCAATGCCGCAGCATCGGCGGAACCATCTTCAATCTTTGAGATGGCCCTGGCTACGGCCGCAGGATCACCTTTACTGACTCGCTCGCCCAAGCTGTTGTTCGGCACGGCCATCCTTCAAATACTCAAAGCTGTCGCAACACTTCGCGAGCGATGATGATGCGTTGGATTTCGGAAGTTCCTTCACCAATCGTACAGAGCTTAGAGTCGCGCCAGTATTTTTCCGGCGGGTAGTCTTTTGTATATCCGTAACCACCGTGCACCTGGATTGCCTCTTCACACACGTTCACACTGACTTCGGACGCGTAAAGTTTGGCCATAGACGACTCCTTGGTCGTCTTCTTGCCGTTGTCCTTCATCCAGGCTGCCCGATACATCAGCAACCTTGCGGCATCAATCTTTGTTGCCATGTCGGCCAGTTTAAATTGGATAGCCTGGAACTCCGCGATTGGTTTACCGAACTGCTGCCGTTCCTTTGCATAACGAACGGCAGATTCATAAGCCCCCTGGGCAATGCCGACGGCAAGCGCGGCTATCGAAATGCGTCCTCCATCCAGGACCTCCATCGCGTTGACAAATCCCTGCCCCTCGTCTCCAAGCATATTTTCTGCGGGGACAAAGCAATCTTCAAAAACTACGCTCGCGGTCTCAGACGCACGCAACCCAAGTTTGTTTTCCTTCTTCGAAGGCGAGAAACCCTGCATCCCTTTTTCAAACACAAATGCTGAGATGCCTTTACTCCGCTTTTCTTTGTCAGTGACTGCCATTGCCACGCAGATATCACCATGAATCGCATGGGTGATGAAGTTTTTCGAGCCGTTGACAATCCAACCGCCCTCGGTGGGAACGGCCGTTGATTTGGTTCCTGAGGCGTCCGAACCTGCACTTGGCTCAGTCAATCCCCATGCTCCCAAATACTTACCCGAAGCAAGTGGCACCAGGAACTTCTGCTTTTGCTCTTCTGTTCCGTAGTGGTAGATGTGATTCTAACAAAGCGAATTGTGCGCAGCTACAGAGAT
This sequence comes from Pyrinomonadaceae bacterium, assembly GCA_035457105.1. Classification (GTDB taxonomy): domain Bacteria; phylum Acidobacteriota; class Blastocatellia; order Pyrinomonadales; family Pyrinomonadaceae; genus PSRF01. The sequence continues at coordinate 666 of DATIBX010000222.1, read as the reverse complement.
GCCGACCGAACCGTCGACCCTGGATAACTCTTCGATGATCGTGGCGTACTCAACGTATCCCATTCCGGCGCCCCCATATGTTTCCGGAAAGATAACGCCGAGAAGGCCGAGTTCTGCGAGTTTAGGTTTCAATTCGATAGGAAAGTGTTGCGACTCATCCCATTCCATCACGTGAGGGGCAATCTCGGACTGAGCAAACTCGCGAACGCTCATCTTGATCTGCTGCTGTTCTTCGCTTAACTCGAAATCCATAAGTTTGTTCCTTACACAACGTTGGCATTCCTAACTGTCCAAAATCAGACGACAGACTAGAAATGCCACCCTGATAACTTCAATTTGAGGGCACGATTTTACCCTAAAGTTGTCCTCAACCGTGATTCGCGCGACGGGCTTTCGGGGCGACCTTTTTGGGACCAGATTTGCGAGTCAATCTGCGCACTTCAGCCTCGGACAAGAAACGCCAATGCCCTGGTTTTAGTCGCTCTTCTCTCAGGTAGCCAATTTGTACCCTTCTCAATTTCAGGACCGAGTGACCAATCGTTTCAAACATCCGGCGGATCTGTTGGTTGCGTCCCTGGTGCAAGCGTACTTCAAACCAGCTATTTGTGTTTGTTTCGTCGAGTTTCTCAATGTTTGCTGGCGCTGTCCGAGTACCGTCGTCGAGCG
>DATIBX010000221.1:0-2159 GCA_035457105.1 Pyrinomonadaceae bacterium | reverse complement strand
CAGCCGAACACCTTGGCATTCGCGATCAAACCTTCAAGCACAACCTTCGTGCGGCCGCTCAACATTTTGGTCCAGTAGAGTTTCTCCGGTTCGACACTATTCATGAGCCACCGCCAGCTGACGTACCCGACGATTGCAAGTGCGGCGCCGAGAATAAACGCGGACGAAAAACGTGTCACCGCTGCAGGAGACGACTGGAGATGTTAAGTCGTTACGCAGTTTGGGTTGACGCTTTAGTCTGCACTTACATGGGCGAACGATACGGCGTAAAGTTGGGAGCATCCTTGGCCGACGTCATCAAGTGGTTACCAATCATGCGTCCTTATCCCAATTATGACGAGGAAGACAATACAGACTTTTATTGGGCCATGTACGCGGTGACCCACGTCGTTTATGGGCTTAACGATTATAGTCTCTATAGACTTTCACCACGCGCTCTGCCTGAAGAGTATGCGTTCTTGAAATCCAGCTTCAAACATTTCGTTGCGATGGAAGATGCGGAATCAATTGGTGAGTTGATGGACACGTTGAAGTCATTCGGTCTTTCGGACAGTCATCAACTCATCATCAAGGGACAGGATTTTTTGCTCGCGCAGCAGAACTCCGACGGCAGTTGGGGCGATCTGAGCGACCCAGACATATACCGACGCTATCATCCAACCTGGACAGCGATCGATGGGTTACGTGAGTATTCGTGGCCAGGCGGTTTGCGTCGCATCAGGTCTCAGTACACAAGAGACACAAACCAAGACACAAAAAAGCACAAGAAGCATTAATGATTGATTTACTCGTTTAAGCCTCTGTGCCTTTTTTGTGGCTCGGTTTTGTGCCTTGTGTGTACCAGTTGGTGTCGTCCACTTCCTCACCAATGCGTAAGACCTTGACGATTTCATCCGTGTCTTTCCGCATCAGGAGTAAAAACTCGGAGTTGGGGATTCGTAAGTCTAATGGAATGAGTGAACACTCTACTTCCATTGGTACACCACCATCCGCCATACCTTGGTCGGGATGCGCGATAACTGTGATTCGGTTCGTATTCAAACATGCAAGGACGGGCACCGGACAGATCCAACAAGGAATACGACGATTATTATTAAGCTCACTCACTTCAATCGATCCGGCGGTGTTGATTTCACCGTTCGAAGATGACCGAAGAACAAACCATAGCCGTCGATGTCCTCGATCACGAAGCCTCTGAGACCATCATCGTTGTCGCCTAGCGGCACTGAGAAACGAACGCCGCGCGAAGCGAACTCCGCCGCCAACGCGTCCGGATCAGGAACATTGACATAAGCATCCCAACTAAAGGCTGGTTTACGATTGTAGTTTGGAACTGGTTCAACGACGACCTCTTTGCCGTCCAAGACTTCACCCAGCGCCTTGAACATGATCATCGCTCCATCACGCCGGACAATCCCGAAGAATTCGTCGTCAGGAGTTGGACCTCGAAACGTGACCTCAAAACCCAGCATATCGCGATAGAACGAGAGCGTTGCCGGAACGTCGGCGACGATAAAGAACGGTGCGATGCTGGAGATTGTAGGTCGTGTCATTTTTAAAGCCGCGGCATCAACTTCCAACTGGCCACTAACTTAGCATCTCACTGAACTGCACAATAAACCTTCTTGCCGTTACACGCCCCAGCCGAATTGCATTTGAACTTATAACTCTAAGCTCTTTCACGGTTTGCTTGTGTTTCAAATTCGCTACTTCGTTGTTCTCATATGCCGATGCACGGTGGCTTTCCCCCGGGCACACAGATCAGAACTCTACAGAATCTCGCCCGCCTAAATCCGTATTTCACCGTATTGTCTCCACCTCTTCAGGCTGATTAGTCTCCTAACACTAATTCTCCACCCGGCGAAGGAAAATATTATGGCGATAAGATCGACGAAAGCAGCAGTCGCAGTAGCAACCGCACCGCTCAGCACGAACGTACTTCCATCTCCAAATTGGTCACGAGCCATGCCACCCGGGCCGGATGCGAGCATAAAGATCACCGAAAGCTATGCAAGGCTCGTCGCACGTGATGTGTATTTCTGGGCGTGGCCGATGGTCAACATTTACAACCGCAGGCTCGCGTTCTCGCAATGCCCGGAGCCGGGATTGATGAACGGCATCCTACCGTTTGCTCCACTCAATATGCTTTCCATGCTTCA
>DATIBX010000220.1:0-10433 GCA_035457105.1 Pyrinomonadaceae bacterium | reverse complement strand
GCGGCAACTTTTCTTAATATTGAAACCGGTGAGGCTATAAGGATCGTAGCGCGAGAGTCAGCCCGAGAGCTGGCTGATCAAAAGCATCCAGAGATTAGGAACAAGAAACACCGGCAGATTACTACTTATCGCGAAGCGACTAACGATGAACTTTTTTCCACGAGTGTAGTTAAAGTAATTCTGAGTGAGATGGATCTCCCGGGTCACCCTCGCTCCCGAGTAATTTGTCGAGAATGTGGTGAGGGAATCAACGATGGCCGTGAACTGGATACAGTTGATCATGGTCCAGTTTGTCAGTCCTGTGCATTTGGCGCCTACTACCAGACGGAGTCTACGATGAATGTTGCGCCAAGGACTGGACGATAACCCTACTCTCGTTAACTGATTATTCGATTTCGGTGAAAGGCGCAACGAGAGATAAGAATGCGCAACTAAGTAAAAGAGTTGTTAGGAGGTTGGGCCTTATATTTTACCTCGCATCATGGACTGACTGGCTGAGACTTCTCACCTGCGTTCATGTAAATGCAATGGTTCGACTGGGCAAGGTCTTTTAGGGCCTCCCAGCCGAACCACGTAAAGCGTCGAACAGGCTTCCTCCCCATAGCCTAATATTGCCAGAGCGGTCGTCAGCGATCTTTTCAATGATTAGATTACTGCTATTTGCAGCGAGCGAGACCGAAGACATAGTGAGTCCAGCCTAAGCCGCTTTGGATCCAATTCGCGATACTTTTCTTTCATCAGTCGTGATCTCTTCTACGGTCCGTAACCGGGGCGCAGAGATAACCAATGGAAGCAGCGCTGAAATCGCCATCACTACCGCGATGACGTGAAGTGGACGATGATAAGAACCAGTGATCTGTCGCATGTATGCAATCAGAAGCGGGCCAACGGCGCTGGCGGTTCCCCACGCAGTCAACATTAGTCCATAAATAGGACCCACGTTTTTAGATCCGAAATAATCGGCAGCAAACGCAGGCATGGTGCCAAAGCCTCCGCCGTAACACATCAACACGACAAACGCGAGTATGGTCATCGAAGCGACAGCAGCGACGTTCGGCAAAATCCAAAAAAGTATTACCTGGAGCAGGAACATCACCAGGAATGTTATACGGCGCGTAGTGAGATCGGAGACCCAGGCCCAAAACACTCTTCCCACTGCGTTGCCGATACTGGTAAGGCCAACCATACTCGCTGCAACTACTGCCGTTACACCAACGAGTTCCTGAAACATGGGTGCTTCTTGTGAGATGACGGATATGCCGGCAAATGTGTTTAGAAAAAGCAGCAACCACAAGGCGTACCATTGCCACGTGTGTAATGCCTGGGTCAGGGTGTAGTCGCCACCAGCACGTTGGGACACTTGTCGCGTTGATGGCTTCCATCCGCTGGGTATCCAACCCTCCGGTGGATTTTGCATGAAGAACCCTGTGATAACAGTGATGATTAGAAATGCGAGACCGAGGTACGCAAACGTATTAAGTACGCCAACGTTCTGTATCAGATAGGTGGCCACGGGTGCGGTGATAAGCGCGCCGGCGCCAAACCCTCCAACCGCAATTCCAGTTATAAGGCCGCGCTGATCGGGAAACCATTTCACAAGCACGGATACGGGAACGATGTAGCCAAGTCCAAGTCCGATGCCGCCAATAAACCCATAACTGAGATACAGCCACCAGAGTTTGTTCGCCGAAAAACTCGCTAGGAATACACCGGCACCATAAAAGACAGCACCCGTGATTGCTACCACGCGTGGGCCGCTACGATTCAGCCATAAGCCTCCCAAGAATGCGGCGACTCCAAGCATGAAAATGCTGATGGTGAAGGTTAAGGTCACCTCAGAGATGGTCCACGCGAATTGGTTTGCCAACGGTGAGCGGAAAACACTCCACGCATAAACTGCACCTAGAGCGATTTGCAGGAATACTCCGGCAGAGGCAATTGCCCATCGATTATTAACTTGCATTTTCCCTAACCTTGTTCCTCAAGTTCTTACCAAAAATTTCCAGCAGGTCGTTGCAGGCCGCCAGCCCGCGCCGAAAGTCTGCATTTAAGAATGTGCGCAACAATTTGAAGAGACTTGGTGGTTTTGCCTCTTCCCGGTTAGCCTGAACTAGAGCCTTGGGAATTGCGCGAGTGAAATCACGTAGTAACTCCGGCTCGAGGGCACCAAGTGCGTCCATCAAGAGGAAGAGATTTCTTGACCCACGAATCACTGACGCAGTATGAACTACTGCCACCGCTTGCTGGACCACGTCCTCGCCTCCGCCCAACGTGCCTCGCATGAGTTCAAGAACGCCCTTGTCATGCATTAGCTGAAGAACTTCATAAGCGGCCAGGATGGCCTCTGCATGTTGCGCCGGTGCCGCTTTCAAGCGCACTTCGAGTTCGCGTTGCCGGTCGCGCGGCGGTAGAGTTAAGCCTATCGGTTGAGCCATCTTGGTCTCCCTATTTCCTAACGCGCCAGAGGTTGAATTTGAATGAGCTTTGGACCCGGGAGACGGTAATCCCTGCGCTCCCATTTGCGTTCGACCTCGACACCACGTTGTGGTGTTGGCTTTCCCCAACGCGAATTCGTTCGCGGCAGAGGACTTTCGCCAATATCGCCGAGGACGATCATTTTGACGGCCACTTCTTTGAATGCCGGGGTGTGCGTCACTGCATCGGTATAACTACTAGTCAGAAGATTGATCGGGTTCTCGACGGAGTTCATCGGCACATACAGCTCTTTTCCATGCACGCGATCAGTGACAACCACACGCACGCGAATCTTTCCATAGCGTGATACCAGTTGTACCCAGCTTCCGGTCTTGACGTTTCGTTCTTTGGCTAGCTCGGGTGAGACCTCGACAAACGTGTCTGGCGTTTTCTCAGCGATCCCCGTAGTGCGATAGGTGAGATTTCCTTCATGAAAATGTTCAAGCAAGCGACCGTTGTTTACATGCAGATCAAACTCGGCGTCTGGTCGTTCGGGGAGCTCTTGCCACTGCATCGGAAACAATCTCGCTTTGCCGTCCGCGAAAAAGAATCGTTTCGTGTAGAGCAGCGGCTGATCTTTGCCATCAGCGTCAACCGGCCATTGCAGTGATTGGTATCCTTCCAGACGTTCGTAACTAACTCCTGCAAACATTGGGCAGAGCGCTGCAATTTCGTCCATCACCTGCGATGGGTGTTGATACTGCCACCCCCCTCCCATGTGATTCGCGACATCGCGAATGATCTCCCAATCCGGCCTGCATCCTTCAAGTGGTTCAAATACCTGGTAAACACGCTGGATCCGCCGTTCACTGCTGGTAAAGGTTCCTTCCTTCTCCAAACTTGGGGTCGCTGGCAACACCACATCGGCGTACTGACAAACGTCTCCAAAAAAGATCTCCTGGATAACCATGAATTCAAGCTTGGTAAAGGCGGCATCGACATAGTTTGCATTTGCATCGACGATGCTCATCTCTTCGCCGATGATGTACATCGCTTTGAGTTTGCCTTCGTGAATAGCGTCCACCATTTGGTGATTGTCGAGTCCTATCACGGCGGGAACAGTTGTTTTCCAGTATTCGTCGAAACGTGATCGAACTGCAGGATCGTCAACCGGCTGGTACCCGGGAAGAAAATTGGGCATTGATCCATTGTCGCTCGCACCCTGGACATTGTTGTGTCCGCGTAGCGGATAAGCACCGGTTCCGGGCCGCATATAGTTCCCCGTGACAAGAAGCAAGTTTGAGATTGCAGTCGACGTATCTGAACCGTGGCTATGTTGAGTTACGCCCATAGCCCAGCAGATACACATCGTCTTCGCCTCAGCGATCATGTGCGCCACTTTCTTGAGAACATCTATCGGCAAACGGCAGCGCTCGGCAGCAAATTCCAATGTGAATGGTTCAAGGCTCTTCCGATACTTATCAAAGCCGTTTACCCAACGATTGATAAAGTCTGTGTTTGCAAAACCGTTTTCGATCAAATAGCGCGTTACGGCTGACAACCAGATCAGATCGGTTCCGGGTTCTGCGTGCAAGTAAAGGTCGGCGCGACGGGCCATTTCGTTTTCCCGCAGGTCCGAGACAATTAACTTTAGGCCGTGGAGTTTTTGAGCGCGCTTAATGCGAGTAGCCAGAACCGGGTGACTCTCGGCCGTGTTGCTACCGACAATAATCACCAGCTCAGCCTGGGCCACATCCGTAAAGGAACCGGAGTCGCCACCGTAACCGACAGTTCGAAACAGCCCTGCGGTGGCGGGTGATTGACAGTAACGAGAACAGTTATCAATGTTGTTTGTCCCGACGACTGCACGTGCGAGCTTCTGCATCAGGAAGCTTTCCTCGTTCGTGCACTTCGAAGACGAGATCAATCCAATTGAATCGGGACCGTGCGCCGCTTTGATCTCATTCAGCCGCCGTGCAACCAGACTCAAGGCTTCTTCCCAACTGGCTTCTCGAAATACCCCGCCTTCTCTAATAAGCGGCTTTGTCAAACGGTCTTCGCTATTAACGTGGCCCCAAGCGAACTTTCCTTTGACGCAGGTTGAGATACCGTTTACGGGACCTTCAAATGGTTCGATTTTCAGAATATGTCGATCTTTGGACCACACATCGAAGCTGCAGCCAACGCCGCAATAAGTACAAACAGTCTTGGTGCGACGAATGCGCGATTCACGCATGGCTGCTTCAGCCTCGGAAACGCGCATGATGCTCCCGATACCAGTCTCCGGCTCGACACCTTTAACCAGATCGATCATGCCGTCCAGAGCCGGCTTCGGAAGTCCTGTTAGAAACCCCGCGTGGCCCAGCATTGAAGTCTCCATCAATGCATTGCAAGGACAAACAGTTACGCAGTGGCCACATGAGACACAACTCGACTCGCCAATTGTAGAGCCACCATCCCACAGCACACGCGGATTTGGATCTTCCCATTTAATCGAGAGTGTTTCGTTGACCTCGACGTTTTGGCAGGCCTCAACGCATCTACCGCACAAAATGCATTGATTGGGATCGTAACGATAAAATGGATTGGTGTTATCGACGGCGTAGGGTTTGTTTCGAAACGGGATATTCTGATATTCGACCCCTAACAGCCTGGTTGTGTTATGGACGGTGCAATCGCCGTTACTGTTGTCGCAAACCGTGCAATATAGTAGGTGATTGCTGAGAATGCGGTCGAAGGCCTCGCGCTGTGCTTCAGTTGCGGCCGCAGTGTTTGTCGCGACATTCAATCCTTCTGATACTCTCGTACCGCATGCCCTAACGAGCTCGCCATCGATCTCAACCATACATGTATCGCAGGTTTGAATTGGTCCGAGCTGCGGGTGATAGCAAACCTGCGGCAGCTGGATACCGCCACGATTGACTACATCGATCAAGAGTTCGTTAACTGATGCCTGCTGAATCACGCCATCAACAGTTACAGCAACATTTTCATACGGATTGATACGAGGAGTATCACCATATCGCCCATTTGGTGGGGCTAGGTTGTTGCTAAGTTCAGCTCTTTTGAGCATTACTGATGCTTCCTCCAAATTTCATGACAAGCATAGGGGCAGCCGCCTTGAAAAATCTTTATTGGCTTTGCTCAGATCGACTTGTTTTTGCCGGAGGAAACTAAGCGTTGAGGAAGAATTAAGACAAACCGATCGCTGGTAGGATCACAAAGACTCAGTCACTGTACTGCGGTGCAGGTCCATCCTATATATCTATGCGAGGCACAATGAAATTGGAGAAAGATGACGGCGAGTTCGAGCAACTGCTCGCCCTCGCCGTCGTAAGCAACTTTGGTCACGGCTTTGGTTCTATAAATTACGTATTTCGATCTGTCTCCCGGAGAATGCAGGTTGTCCCCTTGCCTTAGATCTACAAACCAAGATCACCAAGCCCCGCATGATCATCAGGACGTCTGCCAAGCGGCCAATGAAACTTGCGATCTGACTCCTTAATGGGCAAATCATTAATGCTTGCAAAGCGCCGACGCATGAGACCGTTGTCGCCGAATTCCCAGTTCTCGTTTCCATAAGAGCGAAACCAGTTCTGCGCATCGTCGTGCCACTCATAAGCGAAGCGTACCGCGATGCGATTGCCGGCGTGGGCCCACAGTTCCTTGATAAGTCGATAATCCAATTCCCTCGACCACTTGCGCACAAGCACAGCAACGATCTCCTGCCGTCCGTAGACAAATTCGGATCGGTTTCGCCACTGTGAATCTGTGGAATACGCGAGTGACACCATTCTCGGATCTCGTGAATTCCAGGTATCCTCAGCAAGGCGCACCTTCAGAATTGCATTTTCACGCGTGAACGGCGGAAAAGGCGGTCGCGCCTCCGCCGCATCAACGTTGTGGTCAGCCATAAGCTGGATAGAACTCATGAGTGCCTCGTTATGAAACCTTGCTCGACCTCTCTGCGCATGTCACCTTTACCGCACGATTTGTGTCAAAAACCAATGACGTCGCTCTGCCTGATCGATCCAGACTTCAATGAAACTGGCGGTAGCAACGTCGCCATGCTTCTCGCAGAGCGAATGTGTCGATCGTAGCCAACGGATGAACTGACGGTTATCGTCACGAAGTTCACTCATCATTTCTTTGGCAGCGACGTAATCGTTGTTGTTGTCTTTAACGCGCTGGTATCTCGAAATGTCGCTGATCGATCGGATCGTCGTGCCTCCAATCTTGCGGGCTCGTTCAGCAATATCATCTGTGATCGAAAAAATCTGATCAGCGTGTTCGTCGAGGAGGAGGTGGTAATCGCGAAAGTGACCGCCACTCAGATGCCAATGGAAGTTCTTGGTCTTCACGTATAGCGCAAACGCGTCGGCAAGAAGTTGAAGCAAAGCGGTCGCTATCTCCGACACTGCTTTGTTGTTCAGATCCGAATCCGGCTCTAAGGCGTTTCGCTGAGCTAATGGTATTGCGTTGGTTGTCATTACTTCTTTCCTGAATCTTTAATTATCGTTAGTAAGCGAACGCAATATAGCAACCTCGAGTGGCGACGTCTTATTGTCTCTTGCTTAGAAATGTGCGCATTTGCTGGATCGGTCGGCACTAGCGCGCAAGTTAAATTGACACTGAAGCTAATGGAGAACTCAGCGGCCTGCCTAAACATTGACGCCCTACATTGCATGACGAAAAGACCTCGGGGTTATGCCCACAAACCGTCGGAATGAAGTGGTGAAGTGACTTTGACTGGAAAAGCCTGAACGCAGTGCGATATCGGCAATAGGCAAATCGGTTTCCTGCATTAACTTCTTAGCTCGCTCTAACCTCCGCTCGATAATGTAGTTGGTTGGAGTCATTCCCATCGCGTGCTTGAACGCCCGAGAAAAGTGGAAGTAACTCATACCCACATGTCTTGCTACGGTACGCAGCGCAATACGCCCTTCTGTTTCATCGAAAAGATGCTGCTCTATTAGACTAACTGCTTTCCGCAGGCGATATGGCGCCATCCCACCCCCGACATGAACGTCCTTCAATGTGCTGCAATGCTTCAGCACCTGCACAGCCAATCCAGTCGCGAGAGAGTGCGCATAAAAGGGTCCCAGCACGCTTGCTTCATTTAATTCACCCAATAGAGACATGCCGATGTGGCGGATGTGTCCACTACGATAGCCAATCTGGAGAGCGAGCAAACCGCTGTGGGGCATGCTGAGCTTATCCATGATCCTGCGCACAAATAGCGGACTCAAATAAAGCAACAACGCGTCATGTCCCTGAGAATCTTGATAGTGACCTGACCAGGTTGTGCCGACTGGAAGAATGGCTGATTCGCCGGCAACAACTTGACCGGTGAGACTCCGTCTTTGGTGGGTGCAGCGAAGGAAAACCGGTGCTCCCAAATTCAACATGATGCAGTGATGGTCCGAAGGTGGCAGCTGAAGTTCGTTCGCGCGATGCTGCACATGCAGAAGCCTGATGTCCGGCCATGCCAATTCATCGCTGGCCGCAACAATTGATTGCGGATAGAGTTCCGCAACGTCTTGACTCGACGAGCGTCGTGCGTTGGACTCCTTAACCGTCTCTGCACTTCGTTTCCAGGTCCCAGTATTACAAACGCATCCGTCAATAGGATCTGCCATCCAGGTCACCGACGTTTGGTTACTCACACTCTGAATCATCTTGTCCCCCCGAGTAATGAACTAGTATTAATCACCTCGAAATCTGTTTACCTGGTCTTCGCCGCTGGACAATGCTTCAATGTAATCGCTTCGTCGTTCGGTGCTTATCGTGTCTCTGAAGCCCCCTAGTGTTTCTTCGGCATAGTCTAAGACTCAATGCTTTCGGTTTGTTCCATGCATGCCATTCATATTCATGTCCATTTTGCCGGGCCGAATACGGAAGAATAGTTTCCAGGAGATGGGACGGTTACCGTAGATCGTGTCAAGTAATGATGGTTTCGAGTAAAACGTAAGATCACTGCCGATTCCTAACTGCACTTTCTCGGTGGTCCGCACATCGCGAACACCCCCGAAAGTGTATGCGCCTATGCGGACTAAAGGATGGTCTTCGGTAATACCCAAAAGCAGCCTGTCGGACCGACGCAGCAAGTCGTCTTTGTCGACGAGCTCGAGTCGCGTGTAGACATAATTCTTGTCGAGAAATTGCAAGGTCGATTCCGCAGTGTAGCCATTCAGATTGCGAGTCTCGCCTCGCTTGCTGGCATGATTCCGTCCCCACACAAAAGTCGAAGCCCAGTTTCCACGAGTGAACGGTTTGTTGTACTGAACTGACGCGGTTGTTCGGCGGATATTGACGTCGGGGTCCTGGTTCTCGGGACTGCGGAGGAATCCGTGACTCACCTGGAAGGCCCAATTATTGTTCGGCATGAACCAAAGGCGCGCGGACCGGGAATTCCATTTATGAGCATCGAAGTCATACCGATTCTCGTCAGGCTCGCGTCCGTTAAAGATCGACCCTTCCAATTTGAACCACCGATAAGTAAAGCCTGTCGTAAGTACACCAAAACTTATGTGCGTCGAATCCTGCAAGTGATGGGCAAGCGTTGCGGAAGGATTCTCCGAAGCTGACAGGCGATGGAAAACGGTGACTGGCCCAAGCGCCGGTTCGCCCGGATATCCAAAGTAAGTGAACCAGGTTCCGCGTTCACCGAGAGGCATCGTGTACTGTGCCGATAGCTCCATAAAGAGATCATGCGGATGCTGATGGTCGATCAATGGCTGACCTTTGTAGGTCTCGCCCGTTTGGAAAAGAAGCGGTGAACCACCTGGGGGAACAGTGAAGGGTTCGGCGCTAAACATACCGCGCAGCTGCAAAGTACCCCTTCCCAGTTTGTGATAAGCCATAGGCATAAACCAGCTGGTAGATTCGAACTTCGTAACTCCGCGCGGCCCGCCTTGTCTATTCACGCCGGCGAACAAGTTGTAATGAAACATCAATAGCCAATCACCTTTGATCCAGTGGTGCATATACATCGGCCCTGAAGATGGTTGCCACGACGTTCCAGACCCCATCGGTCCCATCGATATGACGTTTGTGTCGCTTGAGCCCACGGGAATGCCCATCTCATCGCCTTTCATCACCATGAGTTTTCCCACCTCCAAGCCTCTGCCCGCGCCGTGCATGTGTTCGGTGGCAATTGACGAGGGACTTGCCATCGGCTTGGGAGTGTTCATCCCTTCGGAGGAGGGGGAAGCAGCCGGCACGTCCATTTCTGGGCTGTGTCGATGCGTTTGTGGGCCGGATACAGATGGGCTCGGTGTTGCATCAGGAGTAGGACTTGCCGTTGGGTTCGATGTCTGATGACCATGATGTTGGGCAACGGCGGTGCCATCAAAACTAGCGAAGCAAACGATCCCAAGCAAAAGAAAAAGCATTGAATACCGCACAGCGTATTTCCTATTACCTCGCTCCACCACATCTCTCAGGCTTGCGGACGTCCTCGTTTGATCGCACTGCCATCTTTCGGTTACGCGGTGCAACAGTCGCGTCCTCTGTTTGCGTTGTGAGAGCATCCTTTTAACTAATCTTTTTCTTCTACTCCTCATACGGTCACACCCACTTTCATCCTGATGCATTTCCTGAAGCCCTCATGCCGATACCCGGGTTTGCGACCTTTGCCCGTCGCAAGACCCGGGCCAATACCTATAGTCGTATTTGCGCTTTCGGACGATCCCGCCGTGTCGTTATAACGTCGCCGCGTTGCTCGATCGGCACTCACACGCGAGAACATTCCTGGAGGTTATTGAAGGACAGCAGATGGTTAGTGGCCGATGTAAACGATACGTCGATCGCAGAGAATGGCGAGTAGATGAAATCTGCGGAACGTTGTTAGACTCAAACATTGCGTGCGTTTAGACTGTCGGCGTTTCGATTTGTTGAGCTGCCTCGATAGCCACTTGACATTTCGGACCGTACTTAGCAGTTGGCATCACTTTGAGTCGCTCCTCATACAACGGCTTGCCACAACGAACGCACTGGCCATAGGTGCCGTTTTCAAT
>DATIBX010000219.1:0-5861 GCA_035457105.1 Pyrinomonadaceae bacterium | reverse complement strand
AGTCTCGGGTCGAATCCGGCCGCCACAAAGTCCGCAAGGGTCGTGTCTGGTTCAACTTCCACCGGTACTCCTGAGTCGTAGCGGCCGGAAAAGCTCGCGTATATTCCAGAGGGCCGATGGTTGTAGCTCAATTGAAACTGCGCTTCGTTTCGTTGGTCATGGTCATTTGCGAACTTGAACCCGTCTAAAAACAGATCCTGTGGATTCTCGCCGAGAAATAGACCACCGTTAATCGGCGTCACTCCGTAGGCACGCGCGTTCGCGTAAGAAGCATAACCGTGGAAACCGTGCATCTCGGTGGACTCCAGCCGCACTTCCTCTCCCGTCACTCGTCCCGATGAAATCGATATCGGGAAGATTACGCCAGTTTCGAAGAACTGATCTTTGTCTGAGAAATTCTCGATTCGCTTTTGGTAAACCGTCAAGTTTAGACGAAACATCTTCGTTAATAACTGCTGCGCCCCCGCCTCAAAAGAATTCTCCTTGTCTGCGAGAATTGGATTGACTGTAGTGATGCCCTGTAACACTGCGATGGGTGATATCGCAGCGGCTTGGGTGGAGCTCGCGAGTAACAAATTTTCAGCCGGTGGTGGTTGAAAGAGTCTGTTGTACGAAGCGCGAAATGTCGTCTGCGTCTTTGGCACGTAGTAAGCAATTGCCAGTCGGGGACTGAGTGCATGTTCGCTAATCAGTAGTTTGTAATTGTCGTAACGGATGCCTAGATCGAGCGTCAGGTTTTTCTGCATAGTGAAGCGGTCCTGCACGTAAGCGCTCAATGTGCGACCGGTTTTTGAACCGTTAAAGACGAACGGGTTGTTGACGTTGAAACCGTTAACTGGATTGGGGACATCGTTGCCGTTTTGGTCCTGCAAATCCGGAAAAGGCACGGTGGGGTAGAAACTAAAGTGCTCGTTAACCGGTGTGATCGTGAATTGCCCCCCAACTTTGATGTTGTGACTACCACGCGTCAGCGCCAGTGAACCAATGCCCCCATAATTTTGGAGAGTGCGATCCTGGCTCGCAACCACCGGTGTTGACGCCGCATTGCTCGTTAACTCTGCATGTCCTTGCCGATGAAAGAATGAAAACTGAGCGACAGAGTCGGGAGAGAAGATATGTTGATAAGTTATGTTTTGTGAGTTGTCGCGCAGCTGTTGCCGTTGATCCTGACCAGCCGCCTGCTGTGCCCACCGGTTAGGCACTTGAAAGTTTGAGCCTCCAAAATTGAAGACTCCCTTCAGTGAGTTGTTCGCGTCAAACTGATAGTCGAGCCGGAAAAATCCTTTTCCCGTGCGCCCAAAGTTATGAAAGTTGTCGATCGACGGAGGATCGAGATAGCGCTGTGATGTGCTGGTTGAAAGGTTAGTAATAAATCCAAGCTTCTTGGTATGAGTTGAGAAGTCGGCTGCAACTTCACCCGTCGAAAAACTGCCGCCCGAAAAAGACAATCCTCCCTGCATGGGCCCCTCTAGACCAGACTTTGTATTTACGTTGATAACTCCGGCCAACTTGTCGCCAAATTCGGCTGGAATCCCTCCGGTCAAAACCTCTACGGAGCGAAGGGTCCGTGCGTCGAGACTGGTAGAGAAAATTGCCGACATGTTATCAGTAATGGGAACGCCGTCGACCACATATTGCACTTGTGATTCCGAGCCTCTCGGATGCATACGACCGTTATCATCTGTGACGAAACCTGGTGTTGAAGCCACCATGCTCTCGATCGCTCGCGAAGGCGCGGCACCCAGAGGCCTCTCCAGGATAGTTTGACTGAGGTCCGTGTCGGATGACGTCCGATCGGTTTCCAGCATGGCGCCGTTATCGGCGCTAACTGTGACGGCTGCCGTCGTCTCCTCAACGGTTAGACTAAGGTCAAGATTTTGCGGAACGGTCGTTTCCAAATCGATAGATTGTTCCAGCGGTTGAAATCCGGTTGCTTCGATGCGGACCTTGTACGTGTTGAAGGGGAGATTTACCAATTTAAAAGCGCCTTGAGTATCAGTTTGCGCAGTCTGTTGATAATTTGTGACTGGTTGGCTGACAACGACTTTAGCGCCCGGAACGAGTGCACCAGTCGGGTCTTTGACCGTTCCCTGAATGCTCCCAATTCTTGCCTGACTAAAACCACTCTGTCCCAACAATATGAGAACGCCGCAGACTAGTGCGGATCTGTAAAAACTTCGGAACAACATACTAGAGCCTCCGTGAAATTAAATGGGCCAATTGCGGTTATGCAATCGTCTTAGTTTCAAGAAGAGATTGCTCCCCGCAAAAAATAGAACTCTCGGAAGTGATGTAGGACCATCACCCGAAAGTTGGCGGCTTCTAGTTATGAAGTGGAGGCGCACGCCCGAATGCGGGCGCATTAGAAATCGAACAAAGGAGCAGTGGCTCTGACTGCCACGCTATTGTGTGGATGACCCGGTCTTCCGCTGATGTCTTGATGGAAATCAGACCAGTGGAAAAGTGCTGATGGAGCTGGCAAATAAGACAGTCGTTACAACCGGTACGAACTCCGGAAGAACTATCTGTAGAGCTCGGATTTGCTACTGAGGAAACATCAGGTCGTGAAGTGAGAATCCGTCCGTGACGATGTGCGGCTTCGACAGTTGTCCCATATAAAATAAACGCAATCAGTAATAGGCCAAGCGTGCGAGTGCTTTTGCCTTTTACTTTGCGTGTGACCATACTTACGACCGCGTTCCTGTGTTAGAGTTCGACAACTGAAACTGGAGGATTGTACTTTTTGCAGGTCGCAACATGCAATTGAAACGGTCCAATCTCTTCGTATTCAATGTCGGGAAACGTCAATGTATTTTCGGAACGAATGCTCTGCAAACTGATTTGTTGTCTCATCTTTTTGACGTTTCCGACCATCGTAGGGAACTGCGCCTCTCTAAATCCAACTATCAAGATCTCAATTGAAAAGCCTTCCGACCTAACGATTGAGGCTGAGATGCCACAACCAGGTCGCGAATGGTCTTTTCGAAACGCGTATGCCGGGGCGTTAAATCTCGGTGATCGGATCGATAAATTTGAAGTGCTCGATGCAGCGCAAGAAATATTGCCAGTGCGAAAGATAACTGCCGGCGAGTATAGGACCGATCAGCGAGCGCAGCGCATTCGTTACACAATAAATGCGTCTTCTCGGGCAGCTTCAGAGGTAGCTCACATCACGTGGTTGAGTGAGGATTACGGTTGCTTACTGCTGGCAGACTTGCTTCCTACTTTATTCGACGGGCTCGAGCTAAGAATCGAACTCAAGCTGCCGCCGCAGTGGTCCGCCCAATTCTCTGGATCCACAGACGACAATGGAAGAGCGATCGTCAAAAAACCGGAAGAGGCAGTGTTCGTGGTTGGACCAAATCTGAAAAAGTTGTCTCCGCCCATAAACGGACAAAGGCTCAATCTTGCTCTGATTGGTAAGTGGAAGGTCTCAGATGAAACGATCATGGAGAGTGCGCAGAGAGTGTTCGCCCACTATCTGAAGCTCACTGAACATAAGCTTTCTGAGGAACCGTTGTTGATTGTAGCGCCGTATCGCTTCTCGGGAGGAAACGGTTGGCGAGCACAAACACGTGGAGCGAATGTCGTGCTGGCAATGGACCCAAGCGCCAGTTTTAGAAACTGGAAAGGGCAGCTGAGCGTGATTTTTACGCATGAGTTTTTACATTTGTGGGTTCCGAATTCGTTGGGATTAAAAGGAGACTACGACTGGTTCTTTGAGGGGTTTACTCTTTACGAAGCGCTAATAACCGCATTGCAGCTAAAGCTAATCAATTTTCAGGAGTACCTCGACACGCTGGCGCGAGTCTATGATTCATATCTCTCTTATCCAAGCGACTTGTCTTTGATTGAGGCATCCGAACGACGTTGGACCTCATCGTTTCCCGTGGTTTATGACAAGGGTATGCTGGTTGCGCTTCAATATGATTTGCTGGTCAGAGCTGAGTCGGAAGGGCAGTCAAGCTTGTCGGATTTGTATCCCAGGTTACTCAATCTCGCTCAGACGCAAGCAAATGATGCAAATACGGCTATAATTGGTCTGCTTGATTCCTCGGTCTCTGATAGTGAGTTTTCTTCCCGGTATGTGCAAAAGAAAGGCTCGCTGGATTTGACCTCTTCGCTCAGACAGTATGGAATCATCGTCGACTCCTTGGGAAAGCGAACTACGGTCAAGATTGATCGAAACTTGAACAAGAAACAGAAAATAGTGTTACGAAGTTTAGGTTATAAGCAATAACAGTTATCGTCAGAGGAACTTTAGATGCAGGCATTAAAAATCGTCTTAATTATTTCGGCAGCTTTTTCGTTGCTAGGTTGCAATACCTTGGCCCAGCGAAGCAGTAGCGGTGTGGTAGTTGCGCGCCGGGCCCAGATCCGGAGTTCTACCGCGGTGGTTGCCGCGGACCTGTTACAAGTTAATCGAGGTGATGAGGTTCGTATTCTCGATTCAATTGATGTTTCGGATCCTAATGACAACACTCGAAAAGAACGTTGGTTGCGAGTGAAAGCTCATGATGAAGACGCGACAGAAGGCTGGATAGAAGCGCGTAACATAATGCCCGAGGATGTTTTGGATGCTTCGAAAAAGCTAGCTTCAGAGGATGATGGAATCGCGGCGCAGGCGACTGGACAGCTGCGTGCAAGTTCCAATCTTCGGTTAACTCCAGACCGCACGGGAAACGAAAACATCATGATGAGACTTGATAGTGGTTCGAGTTTTGACATCATCGGATGGAAACGTGTGCCAAAACCAAAATCGTCGGAAGCGATTGAGACGGATGTTGCCCCCAAAGCAGGCAGCGCTCAACAAGGATCTGCTTCCCGATCTAGTCAACAGAATGAAGACCGAGCTGAGCCCGAAGAGACGAATGAAGTCTGGTACAAAGTTCGTTTACCGGCGGCTTCCTCTCCGGCGCCGGCTGGTTGGATCTACGGCAAGCAAGTTGAGTTAAGTGTACCAAGTGACATTATCTTTTATAGAACTGGCAGAGAGTTTGTAGCGTGGCAGCGATTAGACGGAGAAGCGAAAGACGAGTCGACGGATAAGGACGGAGCGCGTGAAGCGAAGCCTGGCAGTTGGCTGATTCTGGAGAAGAGTAGCTCGAATCAGCCGCACACTCTTGATGAGCCCGACTTTGATCGTATTTATGTGTTGGGTTACGACAAAAGAAACCAGGAGCATTACACGGCCTATCGTAGTCCCGATTTAAAAGGTTTCTTACCCGCGAAGGTTGAAGGACACGGCGACACAAAAACGTTTACGCTGCGGCTTCAGGACGACGCTGGTGGACCAGTAAGGGATGCTCAATACAGTTTGTACAAAGATGCCAGAGGCGTTTTGAAGGTCACACCGCCGGCTGCCGCACCGCGGAAGGGTCGTCGCTAACCCATAGAAGCAACCGATTCGCTGTTTCTACATCTAATTTCGGCCTTTGGATTGAGATGCTTAGGGGTTAAAATCCGATTGGATTTGAAAACGTTGACGTACTTGGGAGTTCTTTTCAAAACAAATTAGGTTTGCTTATTGACAAGTGGGAATTTCTCCCTATAATGCCCATTCCTCTTAAGGAGAGGGATGGGGATTCTGGTCGAAAGACGCTCTTGAAGCTGTCGCGTTTCTCCTAAAGATTTTTTCATGGAGATCGCGACCTTTTTCGTCTAGAAAAAGATAACTCAAACTAGTTTTGAGGTTCGCTTGACAGAGTAGGAAGTGTTGGTTAATATCCCCGTTTGCTTGGGGCGAGTTTAGGTCGTCTGTAAGGCAATCCAAATACAATTTGGAATCGATGTTTGAAAACTAGATAGAGCGTGTCCGTTTCAAGACCTTTGAGAGTCAAACGCGAACGATAAAGTTCGCG
>DATIBX010000218.1:0-20403 GCA_035457105.1 Pyrinomonadaceae bacterium | reverse complement strand
GGTTTCTGTTCCGGATAGAGAATTGTCACGCGTCGCCGGAACATGTGCAGGAAGACTAGCCAGAGACTGCGCACAATACTCAACATCGAGTTCAGATTCTCCTCAAATGCTCGAAACTATTAATTTCAAATGACTCGACTCAATCACGATGATCTAAATTTCCCACATTCGGCTCACGGGCGTATTGCCAACAAA
Organism: Pyrinomonadaceae bacterium; assembly: GCA_035457105.1. Lineage (GTDB taxonomy): Bacteria > Acidobacteriota > Blastocatellia > Pyrinomonadales > Pyrinomonadaceae > PSRF01. The sequence goes on along the minus strand of DATIBX010000218.1, from coordinate 20,208 downwards.
ACTCCGCCGGTTACTACCAGGTTCAGCAGCGCCAAAGGCAGCATCACCTTCCAGCCGTAGGCCATCAACTGGTCATAGCGCGGTCGCGGCAAAGTCGCGCGCAAGAGAATGAAGCCACAAATAAAGACGAATGTTTTGAGGAGAAACCAGATCACAGGCGGAAGAACGGGGCCCAACCAGCCTCCGAAGAACAGCGTAACTACCATTGCGGAGATCAGCGTGATGCCGAGATATTCGCCGACAAAAAACATTCCGAACTTCAGGCCCGAATATTCCGAGTGATAACCAGCGACCAACTCACTTTCTGCTTCTGGCAAGTCAAAAGGCAGTCGATGCGTTTCTGCTATACCGGCCACAATGAAGAGGATCAGACCGACAAACTGAGGGATGCAGAACCACAAGCGATGCTGTGCTTCGACAATCTCGCGAAGGTTGAAACTGCCGGCGAGCATGACGACACCCATCACCGACAACCCCATGAACACTTCGTAGCTCAACATTTGTGCGGAGGCTCGCAGGCCACCGAGCAACGAGTACTTGTTGTTCGACGACCACCCTGCGAGTACGACGCTATAAGCACCGAGCGACGACATCGCGAGAAAGAAGAGAAGCCCAATGTTTAGGTCTGCGACCAGAATATTCGGTGCGAAGGGAATGACCGCAAACGTCATTAATACTGTGATCATGATGACCGCGGGAGCTATGATGAATACCGGCTTATCAGCGAACGGGGGTATCCAATCTTCCTTCCAGATTAGCTTGATCGTGTCTGCGAGCACCTGAAGCAATCCAGCCGGTCCGACTCGATTCGGACCGTAGCGATCCTGCCAAAGCGCAAGCAACCTGCGTTCGAGCCAGATTAGTCCTGCCGCAATCGTGAGGACTGAAATCAGTACTCCCGCAACAATGATCAGCGATCGGATAGTTTCATTCATTCGCGTCACATCCTTGCGATCCCGCCCCAAGCCGGCAGATCTACAAACGGCAACTCGCGCAAGCAGACTGGCAGCCCCGCTACCCCTTCGGGTATCCCGAGATGACCTTTCACGGGAAGGGAATAGGTACTTCCATCCAAGTCAAGCTCGACTTGCTCGCCGTAATTAACACGCAGCCGAGCTGCATCATGATCGTTGAGGGCGATGTAGAGATTCGGCAGCCGTTCTGAGATCCCCGGTGATAACACACTCAACTCTTCGGAGCCGAATATGTGATACAGGGGAACGATCAACCATTCATTGCTTCGACGTTCAAACGCATTGGGGACTTCGCCGAAAAACTTCAGACCGGTGCGCGCGGGCTCGATTAGGCGCTGGCCCGGATCGCCGCCATGAAGCGACCCTCCTACTTCGCTTTGAAATTTATTCAGCGATTGAATCGAGTTCCAACCCGGTGCCCAGAAACGTGGGATGAGGGATGGTGGCGGTTCGCCCTCATAACCTTCCATTGAAAACGAAAGTGGTGAGTCAGGGTCGTCTGGCGGCTTTGGCTCGTGCACGCTTAGCTGGGCCAACATTGCCGTGCGGCCGCTGTAACGATGCGGCTGCCGAGGAATCTTCTGCCCGACAATACGGAAGTTAGCAGGCGGCGCGATCTTTAAAATGGGTGCAAAGACCGGAAGCTCGGAGGCAAGTGCCAAGTCGACCTCATCAAGATTGCTACCTGGTTCGGCTTCGCCACGGTCTATCGTGCTTATGGGGTCGCGTAACCAGCGCCAGCTTTCCTGTATGTCACCTTTCGGATCAAGAGCTTGGTAAAACCGCTGTGCGCGTCCTTCATTGTTGACGAAGGTGCCGCCACCCTCGGCAAAAGTTGCAGCCGGCAGAATCAAATCGGCCTTTCGTGTGGTCGCGTTTTCCAGATGGTCTATCGCGACAACGCATTTTGCTGCGTCGAGCGCGGCATCAACCTTCGCCCGATCGGCTCGGCGATAGAGATCGTTTTCCAGGACGATGACCGATGATGGTTCATGGACCAGCCTCTCGAATGCGGAGTTGATGCTTGCGCCGCCGATTAGTGCCAAGCCGAAGCTGTTGCATTCCGGCACGTTGAGACACAGCTCAGCTCTGCGATCGTCAGTGCACAATGCGCCTGCGACGTTTGCAGCCGCCCGGATCAATGCTTCAGAGCCGCAACTCACGCCGGAAATAACCAGTGGCCGCTCGGCACCTTTCAGCGCAACCGCAATGCGGTTGGCTAACGCCCTCTCATCGTCTGGCAAGTCCGCGACTTTCGGCGCATCACCGCTCAAAGCCTGGGCCACTGCGAAGCCCAGACGCGCAAGGTCATCAGGCGCACTTCGGTAGGTCTCCCTGGCGATGTCATCTAGCTTGGTGCTACCGGTCGTGGCAATGAAGAGTGGTCCTCTTTCCTGCTGCACCGCTTCACGCACAGCCGCATCATCCCACTCCGGGATGCGTAACCGCGTCGCTATCGTCATGACTTCGCGGCGCACGGATTGACGAAGCGCTAGGGCTAGCAGTGGCGCCACATTCGTAACGTCTTCCCCGAGCACAAATACAGCGTCCGCTAACTGCACATCCCGAAGCGATGGAGCGCGGGCCGGACCGTCCTGTAGAATCTTCAGCGCCAGCGTGGTCAGTCTTGTTTCTCGCTCTGATACCCCTTGAAAGAAATGTTCTGGACCGACCAACTTACGCAACGCAAAATTGGCTTCGAGCGAGGCCCGCGGAGAGCCGATTCCGATCACGGGAGAACCTTCTGCGAAGATCTCTCCTAGCCTTTCAATCGCAGAATGTTGGCTCGCGATCTCAGGATGGCTGTCCCGCGATCTTCTGATCAGTGGCTGGCGGATTCGCTTTTCACTATTAACGAACTCATAACCATACCGCCCTCGATCACACAGAAAGTAGCCATTAACCTCATGATTGAAACGATTGCGAATGCGCCGCAGCGTGCTATAGCGCTCGCCGGCAATTGTGTTGCACCCCAGCGCACAATGCACACATACGGAGGGCGCGGTCTGCAGATCCCACTTGCGCGTGTAATGCTTCTTCAAGGTCTTGTCGGTGAACACCCCGGTCGGACAAACCTCTACCAGGTTGCCGCTGAATTCGCTCTCCAGAGTGCCATCTTCGTGTCGCCCGAAATAGACTTGATCGTGGGCGGCAAATACATCAAAGTCGCGACCGCCCGCATAGTCGCGATAGAAACGCACGCAGCGGTAACACTCGATGCAACGATTCATCTCGTGATTGACGAACGGGCCAAGATTCTGGTTCGTGAAGGTACGCTTCGGAAAACGGAATTCACGATATGTATGGCCGCTCATTACGGTCATGTCCTGCAGATGACACTCACCGCCCTCGTCACACACGGGACAATCGTGCGGATGGTTCATCATCAGCCACTCAATCACACTCGCGCGAAAGTGATGTGCTTCAGGATCGTTTATGGATATACGCGAGCCTTCAGTAGCCGGCGTCATACATGCCATCACGATTTTGCCGTGCTTGTCCGTCTCATCTTTGAATTGCTTAATAGCGCACTGTCGGCACGCACCCACCGAACCCAGCGCCGGGTGCCAACAGAAATACGGCAGATTAAAGCCCAGTGAGAGACAAGCGTGCAGTAAATTCAGCCCAGGATTGACTGCATAGGGTTGGTTATCGATATAGAAGGAAACCATCTTCATTTCCATGGACATCGCTTTTCACGAATGTGTCGTTCGAAGTCTTCTCGGAAATACTGCAGCGCGCTCTGCAGTGGTTCCATTGCACCCGGCGCGAGCGCGCAGAAAGTGAGTCCTGGCCCAAGAAACTTGGTATGCAGCATGAGTCTCTGCATGTCGATCGGCTGTCCGTCTCCTTCTTCAAGCGCGTGCAAGATCTTCGCTGTCCAGGGCAGACCTTCACGGCACGGAGTGCACCAGCCGCAAGACTCCTGCGCAAAGAAACGCTCAAGGTTGTGGACAAGCCCAACCGGGCAAGTTTGATCATCCATGACGATCATAGTTCCGGTCCCCAGCCGGCTCCCAGCCTTTTGCACTGACGCGAAATCCATCTTCACGTCGAGATGTTCTTCTAGAAGAAATTCCGTTGACGCACCGCCCGGAATCACACCGCGAAACTTTAGACCATCACGTACTCCGCCAGCGTGCTCTTCAAGGATCTCGCGAACGGTCGTGCCCAGCGGTAGCTCCCACGCGCCCGGATATTTGACCTTTCCGCTCACCCCGTAAATCTTCGTTCCGCCTTCTCCTGTGTGACTCAGACTCTTGAACCACTCAGCTCCGCGATTCACTATGTGCGGCACATTGCAGAAGGTCTCAACGTTATTCACGATAGTCGGCTTCCCCCACAAACCGCTGACCGCAGGAAACGGGGGTTTCGAGCGCGGTGTCGCGCGTTTGCCTTCGAGGGCATTGAGCAGTGCAGTCTCCTCTCCGCACATGTAGCGACCCGCGCTCACGTGCAGATACATTTCAAGACTGTAGCCGGACCCGCAGATGTGATGGCCCAGATAATTATTCGCATACGCTTCGGCGATCGCGCGCTCCAGTCGTTCAGCCGCTACACGGTAGGCCCAGCGCAAAAAGATGTAAGCGACGTCCGCTTGGATTGCGTAAGCCCCGAGGATCATGCCTTCAATTAACTGATGCGGATCGCCCTCGAGTAGAAGCCGATCTTTAAACGTGCCGGGTTCCATCTCATCTGCGTTCGCAATCAGGTACTTTGGATGAGGAGCATCATCACCCATTGGCACAAAGCTCCACTTTAACCCCGTAGGAAAACCTGCTCCGCCGCGCCCGTTCAAATTTGAATCTTTAACGAGCGCGGTCACAGCTTGCGGAGTCAACTCGCGCAACGCTCTACGCACCGCTTCATAGCCACCCGCATGCTCGTATTCTTTCAGGCTTGGCGGCTCGCCGTCTGAGCGGATGTTTTTCGTGAGCGGTCTCTCCATTTATGTCCGTTGACCTCGGTATCGGTCGAGTATTGCCTCGATCTTGTCAGCCTCTACATCTCGATGAAGGTCGTTGCCGATCATCAGCACCGGCGCATGATCGCACGCGCCCAGGCAGACATTTGGCAACATTGTGAAGCACCCGTCGGAGCTTGTTTCTCCCAGTTTTGTCCCGAGTAATTGAGTCAGCCGTTCCCGCACTCGGTCGTATCCCATAATCCAGCAGCTCACGCTGTCGCAAATCCAAATCACATGCGTTCCCACTGGTTGGCGTAGAATCTTGTTGTAGAACGTTGCCACGCTGTCCAGTTCATCCGGCGTCATTTCCAGAAACTCCGCGAGTTCGCAAATGCTCTCGTCCGAGACCCACCCCCGATGCCGTTGGATAACTTTTAGGGCTTCAATACACACAGCCTGTTTGCGGGGATAGTGATGCATCTCAGTTTCTATCTCGTGTTTGATCTCTTCTGTGAGCATCGAACCTCCTGGACACAGCGCAAGCTTCCACTTGCGCTTCTCAATCAACGATCGACGTCCGCCAGGACATAATCCAAACTCCCCAGGATCGCCATCAGATCCGGAATCATCAAACCGCGACTCAGTTGGGGAACCGTCTGCATATGAGGAAACGACGGCGAGCGAATACGTACTCGATAGGGCATCGTGTTGCCGTCGCTAATCAGGTAATAACCGTTATATCCCTTGGTCGCCTCGATCGCGATCGACGACTCTCCTGGCGGAATGACAGGTCCCCAACTCACGCTCAAGAAATGCGCGATCAGAGTCTCGATATCATGCATGGTCCGCTCTTTTAGAGGTGGAGTGGTTAACGGATGGTCTGACTTGTAAGGGCCAGCGGGCATGTTCTTGAGACACTGCTCGATGATACGCAGGCTCTGACGCATCTCTTCAACGCGCACCAGGGCGCGGCTATAGCAGTCGCCGCCATCTGCAGTCGGAATATCAAACTCGAATTGGTCGTAGCCTGAGTAAGGTCGCTTTTTGCGAAAGTCCCATTCAAACCCGCACGCGCGTAGGTTCGGGCCTGTAACGCCCCACTCGATCGCTTCATCTAGGCTCTGACGGCCGACGCCTACCGTGCGGGCTTTGAAGATACTGTTACGCATCACGATCCTGTCGTACTCAGAAAGACGCGCCGGAAAGTAATCGACGAAATTGCGGACCAATTGGTCCCAGCCGCGTGGCAAATCCTGCGACACACCGCCGATTCGAAACCAATTTGGATGCATACGACCGCCGCAAATCGCTTCGACGACGTCGAAGATTCGCTCACGATCTGTGAACATGTAAAAAACTGGTGACAGTGCCCCGAGATCCTGCGCGAATGTTCCATACCAAACCAGATGACTCGCGAGACGAAAGAACTCAGACATCATCACCCTAATGATTTTTACTCGGTCCGGTACTTCGATTCCGGCGAGGCTCTCAACCGCAAGGACATACGCGAGGTTGTTCATCACACCCCCCAGGTAGTCGACGCGATCCGTGTAGGGAATGAATGTATGCCAGGACTGTCGTTCTCCCATTTTTTCTGCGCCGCGATGGTGATAGCCAATATCGGGTATGGCATCGACGATCTGCTCACCGTCAAGTTGCAGCACTATGCGCAGTACGCCGTGAGTGCCCGGATGCTGAGGCCCAAGATTGAGGAACATGAAGTCAGTATCTTCGCCGCGACGAGTCAGCCCCCAGTGTTCTGGTCGAAACTTGAGCGCTTCTTGTTCAGCTTCCTGTTTGTCTTCCGGTAGGCGGAACGGGCCCATCTCCGTGGCGCGCGCGGGATGTTCTTTGCGTAGAGGATGGCCCATCCACGTGCTCGGCATTAGGATTCGCTCCAGGTGTGGATGGCCCTCAAATGTGACGCCAAACATGTCCCAAGCCTCGCGCTCGTACCAATTCGCGGCGGGCCAGATGTCGGTCACGGTTTGCAGCGAAGGATACTCTCCATGGAGGGCAACTTTCAGGCGTATGTCTGCGTTGCGTTCGTAAGAGAGTAGATGATAGACGACCGTGAAATCGCTTGGAGGTTGATGATCCCGAGAGTTGCGCACTCGCTCGTCGATGGCAGTGAGGTCATAAAGCGTGCGAAAGGGCTGAGGCACATCCCTCTTTAGACAGCCCAGCACCTCATGTGCACTGTTGTAATCGACCCAAATAGTCGGTGTTTTGTCGCGCGTTTGTTGCGACGTAAATGATCCATCGCCAAAGGTGTCTTTCAGATCCTCGAAGATCGTCGGGGCGCTGTCCATCGCAAGCATTCGAGTTGACCTCCTCGAGTCGAGCACCCTGCGTCCGCAACGAACTTCTTGCGACGCGTTAGCTAATTGGTCCTGATCACACCTCGTCTGGTGATCGCAGTGTCGTAGCATGCTGACGTTGGGCCCGCTTCAAATCCTTCAGTGATGGAGGCGACGGGCGACTCACATACTGCGGACCAACGGTCCAGCTCAGTGGACGTCTTTCGTTACCGACTGCCGTCTGCAGCAGTGTTAGGCCTTCCATAAAAGCTTCGGGCCGCGGGGGACAACCGGGCACGTAGAGATCTACCGGCAAAAACTTGTCGACTCCCTGGACGACGCTGTAAATGTCGTACATTCCACCCGAGTTCGCGCACGAACCCATGGAGACCACCCAGCGTGGCTCCATCATCTGTTCATGAAGTCGCTTGATGATCGGGGCCATCTTGATAAAAACCGTTCCGGCTATCACCATGACGTCTGCTTCGCGCGGCGTGCCACGAATTACCTCAGCGCCAAACCGAGCGATGTCGTATTTGCTCGTAATGCTTGTCGCCATTTCGACGTAGCAGCAAGATAGACCAAAGTTAAATGGCCAAATCGAATTCTTGCGACCCCAAGCCAGTAGATCCTGCAGGCGTGCAAGAATCAGACTACGGCGCACTGACTCTTCGAAGGAACCATCGCCCTTATCGGTTAAAGACGGTGAATCGGCTTTGGTTAAGGACCATCGCACGGCCGAACTAACGACCTCCCGTAATGTAATCTTCGAGGTGCTTTATTGTGGATTCGTGCTCAGCGATGAGAGCCTTTACCACATCGCCGATCGAAATAATGCCGACCAACTGGTCATTCTCCAATGCGGGAAGATGTCTGACCCGCTTCTCAGTCATTTGCGACATGCAGTCCTGAATATCCTGATCGGGACGCACGTAATACACTTCGCTCGTCATTATTTCTCTTACCCGGATCTCCTTGGATGATCTGCCATGGAGGATTACCTTTCTGGCGTAATCCCGTTCCGACATGATGCCTACAATGGTGTTCGCATCCAGTACCACCAAGGCCCCTACATTCTTCTCAGCCATAGTCTTGAGCGCCTCATACACAGTTGCATCCGGTGTGGTAGACCATACGTCGCCCCCTTTGATCCGTAGAATGTCTCCGACGGTTTTAATAACTACACCTCCGCGGACGGTTATCCAGTGCCGCTTTCTCTTTTTCCCCAATCCAGAGCACCCAGCCGCCACTCGTAAATGAGAGCAGCGACGAGCACGCCAATGAAAAACAAAACCCCAAGGTAACCGGACCAACCTAACGCACGGAAAGCAATGGCCCAGGCGATTATGAAGGCTACTTCCAGATCGAAGATCACGAAGAGCATTGCAACCAAATAAAACTTTACGGAGAAACGGAGTTGCGCTGAGCCCGTCGACACGATGCCCGATTCGTAAGGTTCTCCCGTTGCTCTGCCGGTGTGCCGCTGTCCGAGTAGATACGACACCACCAGCATGCTCGCAACGAGGGCCAGCACTGCGACAAAGTAAACGACTATGGGCCAGAGACTGCTCACGATCACCGCCTCTCAAGCGCGTCGGAATATCGAGATTTGTGCCCGTTGCCTGCTCGAACTCGTAATGCAATCTGACTGGGCCTGACTCTAGCAGGACGTAAGTTAGGAAGTCATAAACAACTTATTAAGATTGTATTAGCAAGCCGTTAAGAGAGTGTCATTCTGTCAAAGATTGCTGACTCATCATCCTTGAATTTGATATAGCTGTTGAAACGAAAGGCTCCGATCGGAGGTTAGTTAAGGGACGAAAATTCGCTTCCATTACATAGATCTGAAGGAGGTTCCCATGGTCCACGTGAAGAGGCTACTTGAACTGAAGAATGTTCAGCTGAACGGGCGTCATTGATGGTCTGCAACTCTTGGGGCGCTGGCGAACTCGAAGGGTTTGATCAAGGTTGTCATCTAGTCGAATTAAGAAGGAGGTTTGGACTCATGTCCGAGCAAGATATGATCTACCCGCGGGTGACCGCGCGCTGCCAGGGTACGCGGGTTTGTTCGACGGCATCGCGGTCCGAGCGCCGATTCCTGTCGGATCGATCGCGGACATCACGTTCGTCACTTCACGCAAGACGACCGTGGAGGAGGTAAACGAAATAGTTACAGCAGAAGCCGACACGAAGTGCTACGCCGGGGTGCTGGGTGTATCGCGTGACCCGCTGGTGTCGTCAGACATTGTCGGCGATCCTCGCGCGTCTATCGTCGATCTCGAGCTCACCAAGGTCATCGACGGGGACTTGGTCAAGGTGATGAGCTGGTATGACAACGAGTGGGGCTACGCAAATCAGATGGTCCGTGAGGCGGTGTCTATCTCAATACGAGATCGGTGTCCCTAATAACTGAGGAGTACCTATGATCTCGTTCGACACGGCACATAAAGCTGTTCATTATCCGCCAGACCGGCGATTTCGGATTTGGATCAGGCGCTCGTTTATAGCGGGATCAATCGCGATAATGCTCTTGCCGGTCTTGTTCGCCTGGGGGCAGGTGGCGATTTTGGGGCTGCCTTACATTCCCCCCATTCCTCAATTCAGCGATGCGGTTCCAACTGGACCACATGGATTTCCGGTGTGGATCCGTTATGCACACTTTTTTAATTTCTTCTTTGTGATGATGCTCATCCGCAGTGGTCTTTCAATTCTCATGGATCACCCTCGACTTTATTTTAATGACCATTGCACACCCGGGACTGAGTGGATTCGATTCACGCCTTTGACAGTTCCAATGGACCGTGTGTGGACCGCGAAGGATGATGCGCGTTACATCTCACCCCTGGTTGCATTGCCCGGTTATCGCCATACGGTAGGGGTGGCGCGCTCGTGGCACTTCATTAATGTCTATGGGTTCATTATCACAGGGTTGATCTTTGTGACGTTGCTCTTCGCAACCGAGCAGTGGAGGAGGATTGTGCCGACCTCGGGGATTGTACTGACACAAGCCTGGAACACTTTCGTCCATTATGCCACTTTCCATCTGCCACCGGAACCAAATGGTTTTTACGGATACAATGCGCTTCAGCAACTCGCCTACTTCGCTGTGGTCTTGTTTTTCGGACCACTTTCGATCTTGACCGGGATCGCAATGTCGCCGGCATTGACGAACCGCTTTCCCTGGTACCCGCGATTGTTTGGCGGAAGGCAGGCAGCGCGCTCAATCCACTTTATTCTTCTGCTCGGCTATATAGCTTTTCTTGCAGTGCACGTCACGCTGGTGGTCTTGACTGGATTTGCCCGAAATATGAATCACATCGTACTCGGAACAGATGACCATAAACCGCTCGGGATGATTCTTGGCTCTGTGGGAATTGCTGTGGTGATTGTTTCCTGGATCGTCGCTCACTACACTTCGTGGAAGTTTCCTCGTCTACTGCAACACGTCCAAAAGGCGGTTTCTCAACCGCTACGGCTCGCTACTCTAAATCGGTTCTCGCCAAGTGAGCGGTACACAAAAGAGCAGATCTCTCCATACCTCTGGCCCAATGGTAAGAGGCCGGAAAGCGAGCATTGGAAACGGCTGGCAGCCGATAGTTTCCGCGATTACAAACTAAAAGTGTGCGGTCTCGTCGATAGACCAGTGGAGTTATCGCTATTGGAATTGAAAGCGCTTGGAAAAGCTGAGCACCTTACCATGCACCACTGCATTCAGGGTTGGTCTGGCATTGCGCATTGGGGAGGCCTGCCAATGAGAACGCTGGTGGATCTGGTCAAGCCGAAGGCTTCTGTGAAGACCGTGGCCTTCTTTTCGTTTGGCGAAGGACTCTATGGCGGTGTCTATTACAATACTCAGAGTCTTGACAACGTCCTAAAGGCAGAGTGCTTGCTTGCATATGAGATGAATTGCGCGCCGCTGGGCCTGGAGTATGGCGCGCCGCTACGGCTGCGCGTGGAGAATCAACTGGGTTACAAGATGGTTAAATGGATCGAACGGATTGAATTCATTCGATCGGAAAAGCAAATCGGCAAAGGCGAGGGTGGAACGAATGAAGACGATGAGTACTTCGATCTGCTACCGAACATCTGATGCAACGGAAGGAGCAATCTATTGACTCTGGTAGGCTTGCGGCAGGCGAGCAAAACAATCTTTAAATCCAAAATTGATCAGTGATAAATAATAGAGAACATCGACTCAGAAAATTAAACTCCGTTTTAGGCTCCGCCCTATCAGTTGACATTTACTCCCTGTCTGCATATCCTGCGCGCGAAAACCCCTCCACATCAAACCGGAGATGAGAAAGTGAGCCTTATGCTATTGCTCACAAATATCTATCCGAGAGTCAACACCGCGAGTGATCAGCACTACGGTTTGGCAGCCAAGAATCTGCATTTCAACTGCGCCCTTCAAGTGTCCATCATAGTCCTAAATGGTGTTTCCGATCTGAGGTTTTTAGTTTGCAATCGTAGTGCGATTGGTCGGAAATAACTGTCGACCGGTGATGATGGGACGAATGACCTCTTGGTGAGCGACGTGATTCGCACGAATGAACTTCAGGTCTGGTTTCTCGCGGAAACATCTTGTTGCAGAGCCTTTGGTTCGTGCGAGCGGGCGTTGATAGGGAGCAAAAATTTTCCTACCGGGCCGCTTGTAAAGGAGACTAACAATGGCTGGCATTCATGCGGAAAGCGCCAACGCATTGTGCCGTGCCGGCATGCGTGAGACAACGATGCCGGCCGCCATTTTTCGCTACGGAGTCCCAATCCTCACGGTAGCGGCTGCGTTCTTAATGACCTGGCTGTTTCGGGGTGTGGTGGAACCAACTGTCTTCCTATTATTCCTGACGGCTGTGATGTTGACCGCATGGTACGGCGGACTTAAGCCTGGTTTGTTTGCCACGTTTCTCTCGACGTGGGTGATCGGCTTTTTTCTGCTCCAACCTCGTTTCGAGTTCACGCTTAGTTGGACCAATGCTTTGCCGATCGTCGTGTTCGTGGGGGTCGCTACATTGATCAGCGTGCTGAGCGAGTCGCGCAAACGTGCCAATGAAAGTTTGAAGGAAGTGAACCAATCGCTACAGACGCTGGTCGAGGCCTCACCTCTTGCAATCGTCGTTCTGGACCTTGATACAAAAGTGAGGTTGTGGAGTCCCGCAGCTGAGCGTCTTCTTGGTTGGACGGCGCACGAAGCGCTTAATCAACCCTTGCCTATCCTCCGGCCGGATCCGATTGACAGACTTAGCTCGAACCTGGCGAGTGCGCGGTGTGGCAGTGTCGTCACAGGTTGCGAGACGCGGTGTCAAAGAAAGGATGGTTCGGCGATCAACATTAGCGTGTCGGTTGGGCCGTCGCGCAACCACAGAGGCGAGATCAACTCGATCATCTGCGTAATGGGAGACATTACCGCACGCAAACTCTCTGTGGATGCTTTACGCGAGTCAGAGACGAAGTTTCGCTCCGTGGTTCAGTCGGCCACAGATGGAATCATCCTGGCGGACGGCGATGGAAACATCATTCAATGGAACAACGGCGCACAAGAGATTTTCGGTTACACAGAGAAGGAGGTGCTAGGAAAACCACTAACGATGCTAATGCCTGAGAGTTACAGAGAAGCTCATCAGCACGGTGTGGAGCGAATCCGGGCGGGAGGCGAGCCTCACATAATCGGCAGGACCGTTGAGATGCATGGGCTGAGAAAGGATGGAACAGTCTTTCCAATTGGGTTGTCTGTAGCAACGTGGAAGAGCAACGGGGCAATTTTCTACAGCGGAATCATTCGCGACATCTCAGAGCAGAAACATGCAGAAGATGTGCTACGAAACCTGACCGAAGCGCTGAAGAGGAGTGATGAGCTAAAGTCGGCGCTGCTTGCTTCTGTCTCTCATGACTTGCGCACGCCCCTTACCTCGATTCGCACAGCGATAGACAATCTACTGCAAGGAGATTTGCGCTGGGACCACACCCAACAGCAAGAATTCCATCTCATCATCAGCGAAGAGATCGCACGTTTGACGCGGTTGGTCGGAGATCTGCTTGATATGGCGCGCATCGAAGCAGGCGAGCTGCGCCCCTCAATGCAGTTGGGTGCTGTCGCTGAGATTTGTGGCAATGTACTTGAGCGGTGCGAGAAAGAGCTGCGTCATCATCGCGTAAGTGTCGATTGTTCTGAAGACCTACCGTTGGTAAGAATGGATTCTCCCCTGATTGCTGAGGGGCTTACGCATCTTGTTGAGAACGCGGCGAGATACTCTCCGGCCGGAAGTGAGATTCACGTAAGCGCACGCCTGGAACGTGACGAGCTCTTGATCAGCGTAAAGGACCATGGACCTGGCTTAGAGGCTGATGAATTTGATCGCGTCTTCGAGAAGTTCTACCGGAGCACGCGTATGAACGGCAATGCCACTAGTGGCACGGGGATGGGCCTGGCTATTGCCCGCGGCATCATTGAAGCCCATGGTGGCAGAATTTGGGTCGACAGCAAGATTGGGCACGGAGCCGTGTTCACGTTTGGACTTCCTGTTGCGGAAAATGCGGTTGCGGAACGTCTCGTGAGGGGTCGCGGAGTATGACAAGAAAGACAGTCCAGTCATCATTGTCTCAGACGAACCGCCAGCGCTCGGGTTACGCTGGCCCATCCTTTCGCGGTTATAAGGTAGATTTGTTGCCGCTTTAGAGCGACCAAAGCAGGACTTATTGTCTTGCTGTCATCGGTTCGTTAGTGCGATCTTATGACCCCTGCTCAGCACCGTGGGGCCAGGAAATCGAAAGTAGGAAGGCACTTTCCTCTACGGCACTAACATCATGCGGCAGACATTTTTCGAGGACCAGTAAATCTCCCTTGGCGAGTTCGACTGTCTTCTCCGGCAATTGGACCATCAGTCGTCCGCTCAGGCCGTGAATGGAGATTCTCGCATCGGCTTTGTGCTCCCTCATCACCGTTCCTGCCTGCATCACAATCAGAACAATTCTGAAATCCGAATATTTCACCAGGGTCTCTGAGATCCGTCCATCCTTGAGCCAGTGTTCTTCCCGGCGCAATCGTTCAATCTCCTTCTCAAGGTTAAATGTGAGTAGCGGCGCAGTAAGGTCTGCCAACTCCTGTTCTCTTGTGGTTAGTTCCTCGGATGTTTTCGTTTGAGCTTGTGTCATTACTCTTTACCTCCGCCTGAAGTATCACATGGATTGGAGAAAATCGTTGCGGACTGACGGTCTTTTAATGCGTCATTGATAGACTATTAATACTTTGTTTATGTCTTCCTGACACATGGCTTGTTAAAATTCGAGTGGTTAGGATCTGAGCTGATTTGGTTGAAGCTTGTATCGATTGGCCCATGGCTCAGGCCGCTCCATGATGACTCTGTGAGAGTTTCGACCACTAGTAAGATCATTTGAAGTACAAAGGAGACTGTCGTGGCTGATCAGAAAAACAAGATGATGGACTTAGAAACGGAGCGGAATCTGAATGCTGAATGTTTGGCGGTGGAAATTTCGGGGCAAACCTGGCATGTTCCTTTCGACACTCTGCATGGCATTCCGCGGGTAGGGGAGACAATTCGTTTTGCCGGTGGCAGCTCGGGCAAGGTCGCCGAAGTCAAGTATGAATTTGCGCCTGAGGGGCCACCGATCGAGTTGGCGAGGCAGATGCCCGCCGACGCGTTATACGCGGACCCGATCCGGATCGTAATCAGACTGTCTTGATGGGCAGTCTGCAGAGTGCTGTTGTCCGAACACGATCCGCAGTTACACTTATACAATCTCGGTTCGATATGGTCACTGCGAGCGAAATAGACACCACGAGATTGCCAAATGACGATCACAAAAATATGACGAGAAAGCCGGTCATCCTTGTCGTAGACGACGAACCGCAGATACTGCGTGTCATGCGGGCCAGCCTGCCACCTCGTGGTTATGAGGTACGCACAGCCCCAGGCGGCGAGGAGGCACTCGATGAACTTCGCAAGGAAATACCCGACCTGATTATTCTGGACCTGACGATGCCAAAAGTCTCTGGACTGGAGGTCTGCCGGCGTGTACGCGAGTTCTCTTCCGTGCCGATCATAGTTCTCTCAGCCAAAGAATTCGAAAGCGACAAAGTGGCTGCACTGGATATGGGGGCGGATGATTACATCACAAAACCATTTGGGTTGGATGAACTGCTTGCCCGGCTTCGCGCTATGCTGCGACGTCTGTCTCAGTCTGAGAACCATCCGTCATTGCTAACCGTGGGCGACCTGACAATAGACTCAGATACACGTCTGGTGGTTGTCGCCGGGAGAGAAGTCAAGCTCACTCCGAAAGAATTTGACGTGCTCATGTATCTGGCGACTAACGCTGGGAAAGTTGTGACGCGTCGGGCACTACTCCAGGCCGTGTGGGGTTCCGAGTCGACCGAACAATCAAACTACCTTCGGGTCTTCATTAATCAACTTCGGAACAAGATCGAGGTGGATCCTCAGCATCCCTTGCACATCCTGACAGAGCCCTGGATAGGCTACAAATTCATCCCCATTGAATCAGGACCAAGTTGATGGTGCGGTCTGTCGACTTCGATGACAACTGATTCTCATGCGAGAGGTCCCTTGCGTTCGGCAGATTTCTTTAGCTCAGTGGGCTGTGAATTTGCAGTACGACTTCGTGTTTCTGTCGATCGTCAACTAGAGGAACGATAAGGTCGAGCCGCTCAACGTCGTCCAACGTCAACTTTGTTACGCCCTGCTCTTCCTGCATTTGAGAGACCTTTATGCTATAGACAGTCTTCCCGTACCGATAGCTCATTCGGTACGACGTCCACTGTGCGGGGATGCAAGGTTTGAAATGCAGCTTGTCCGCTTCGCGCCGCAGTCCAAGGATTGATTCCACGATTAACCGATACATCCAGCCAGCAGATCCCGAGTACCAGGTCCAACCACCGCGGCCAGTATGAGGCGACAGTGCGTAAACATCAGATGCGACGACATACGGCTCCACCTTGTAAATTGCAATCGACTCGGCGTTCGCTGCATGGTTCACTGGATTGATGATTGACAATAGCTCCCATGCGCGACGGTTGTCCCCGATGGCGGCGAATGCTATAGCGGCCCAGACTGCGGCATGCGTGTATTGCGCGCCATTCTCTCTGACGCCGGGAACATATGCCTTTATATAGCCCGGGTCTGGAGTAGATTTGTCGAATGGCGGCGTCAGCAACTGAATCACTGCGTCGTCACGATGCACAAGGTGCTTGTCGAGCGCGTTCAAAGCCATGCGCGAGCGCTCGGCACTCGCTGCCCCCGACAGAACAGACCAGCTTTGCGCAATCGAATCAATCTGGCATTCGGGGTTACTTGCCGATCCAAGCGGCGTACCGTCGTCGAAGTAAGCGCGGCGATACCATTGGCCATCCCAGCCATGCTGCTCGATATTCTGGCGAAGCCGCGCCGCTTCGTTCTGGCAAAGTCCGACGAAGGCCGCATCCCCATGTACCTGCGCAACGTTCTCGAATTGCGTGAGCACGTGATAGAGAAAAAATCCCAGCCAAATGCTTTCGCCTTTACCCTGCGCCCCCACTTTATTCATGCCGTCGTTCCAGTCGCCGGTACCCATTAGCGGCAGTCCATGACCACCAAAGCGCAAACCTCTTTTCACTGCCCGCGCGCAATGCTCGTATAACGTCGCAGTTTCGTCGGACTGTTTGGGTAGCTCGTAATACGAGTCTTCCTCAGGCTTGAATGGCCGGCCTTCAAGAAAATGGATGGACTCATCTAACACGCCCGTATCACCGGTACTCGAAACATAGCGACACGTTGTCAATGCCAGCCAAAGAAAATCATCCGAGCACTTCGTACGAACACCCCGGCCCAGCGGAGGATGCCACCAATGCTGGACATCGCCTTCCTTGAACTGACGGGAGGCACAGAGGAGCAAGTGTGAGCGCACAAGATCTGGCTCGGTGTGAACGAGCGACATGACATCCTGAAGCTGATCGCGAAAACCAAAAGCTCCCGACGACTGGTAAAACGCGGTCCGCCCCCACAGACGGCAAGCCATGACTTGATACAACAGCCAGCCGTTGGCCAGTACATTGATCGATGGATCGGGCGTTTCCACGGTTACAGCGCCGAGCGTGTATTTCCAGTAGTTCGTGACCTTTTCGAGCGCACCCTGCGCGGCAGCAGATCCTCGAAATCGCTTCACCAATTGGCGGGCATCAACGACGTTTCGAGCCGCTCCAAGCCTGAAAATGATCTCGCGTTCTTGTCCATCGGCCAGCTCGAACGGCACTTGGATCGCAGCACAGGGATCGAGTGCCGCTCCAACACTGCATGAAAGCCGCGGCAAAGACATCGCCGCTGGGTTCAGTAGCGTGCCGTTGCGACCAATGAATTCGGCTCTATCACCTGTAAAACTTGTGCTCGGATCGTCCGCTTCGAAAAATGTAATCCGATCACCAAACTCGTCGTTGTATGTATTACCCGCGAACAGCGCGCCGCTGTCGGAATCCATCTCCGTGATTACATGCATCATCGATTTCGGCCGCAGTTCTCCCAGTACCCATTCGATGTATCCGGTGGCGGAGAGGCGACGCAACCGGCCTGATTTGTTGCGTACCTTCAACACTGAAAATTTGATCGATTCATCTAACGCCACATAAACACACAGTTCGGAGTCGATATCATCCTCCGTATGGGTGAAAACGCTGTACCCGAATCCGTGCCGGCAAACGTAATTGCCCTGGCCGCGGCTGGGCCATGGCGTAGGCGACCAGAAGTGTCTACTATCTTCGTCCCGTAGGTAAAAGGCTTCGCCATCAGAATCGTTTACGGGATCGTTCGACCATGGAGTGAGCAGAAACTCGTGCGCGTTCTCGCTCCAGGTGTTAGCGCAGCCACTTTCCGAGACAATGGTGCCGAATGATGGATTCGCGATTACGTTCACCCATGGCGCCGGCGTGGCCTGGCCGGGTGCGATGGTAACGATGTACTCGCGTCCATCAGGCGTGAACCCGCCGAGCCCATTGAAAAACAGCAAATCGTCACGAGATGATTCGACAGCCGAAGCTGGTTCTACCTGTGGCGTTCGTGCTGGAACCGGAACAACGGCTTCAGCAAAGCTATGCCGGTTGATCTGTTCTGCCAGCGTGCCACCTCTGTCATCTAGGACCACCCGAGCGACCGCCTGAAGCAGAATGCGGTCCTCACTTGGCAAAGGCTTCGAAACTCTGACGAAGATCCCACCCGGTTTATCGCTAAGAGCTGCTTCGGTGCTTGCGGCCATCAGCGCCGTGATCTGATCGTGGAGCGCTTGCCGACTGCCTGCACCGTCTGAGTTGCAGATCACAAGATCGACTGTCACTCCCTTTAAACGCCAGTAAGCGTGAGCCTGCAATAGCTGGCGCACGAAATTGAGATTCACTGGCTCCCCGATCTGCACCAGAACTATCGGCAAGTCCCCGGAAATTGAATTGCCCCATAAACCAGATTGCCCGCGACGATTTTTGATTAGAATGCCCGGATCCGCGCGTAACGAAGCATTGGCGTAAATAATAGAGTCTGCGAGACGTCCATAGAGTTGAGCGTCTGCTTGAGTCGCATTGAGCTCGCGCAGGACCAACTGGCTGTGCATAGATGCCAGGTCGAAGACTCGATCGGTCAAACGACGATTTTGGTATTTCTCGATCAGCGTCAGGCATGCGTCGCGGGTTTCACCGATGCCGGTGACGAAAGCGACAGTTGCCGATTGTTCCTGAGTCAGCGTTGTTCGGCATTGGATGGCGACAATCGGATCAAGCACCGAACCCTCGCTGTCAGACAGCGCCGCTACATCACCCATCGCCTGCGGATGGATGAGCGTATTTCCGCGGCCAATGAAACGCATTCGGTCCGTTTCATAGGATAGGTCGACTAAGACCGACTCAGTGGGAACAATCAGATGAAACATCCAGGGAGCCGCATGGTCGACAGTCCGGCGATCGCACAGGATCGCCCGCTTCTCACGAATGATCTCTGTCTGGACAAAGAGATTGCTGTAAGCGGGATGCGACGCGTCGTCAGCAGCCGATCCGAGCACCACTTCTGCATAACTAGTCAGGTCAATTATCTTGCGTGCTCCGGAACGGTTCGTGATCCGAATTCGCCGTACCTCAATGTCATCCTCTGGCGAAACGGCGATCTCCGTGAGCGCATCCAGGCCGTGCTTAGAACAACGAAAGGCCGCGCACGCCTCTGATAAATTTGTTTCGTAGGTCGCCGATGGGTCGAGTGTTGGTTGAAAGGTGGTAGACCAGAACGCCCCGTTCGCGACATCGCGCAGATAGCAGAACGCTCCCCAATTGTCGCGCGTACTATCTTCACGCCAGCGCGTGACCGCGAAGTCCTTCCAGCGACTGTACCCGCCTCCCGCGTTCGTAATCATCACGTGGTATCGGCCGTTCGACAGCAACTGCACCACTGGAATAGACGTGATAGCGCTACCGAATACACGTGAGAATACAGGGTTCATAAACAAGCCCCGCTAAAAGCCGATCGGCACAAGCCGCCTGTCGTTATGCCGCTCGAGTAAGGTGACAGCGCAACATAAAGCGCACGTTTTGGTTTATCCATGATCTTTCCTCAAGCCGTTGCCTCAAGGCTTCACCGCCGAAAGTTGGTTGTTGACGATCGCCTGTGCTTCCTCCAGGATACGGCACAGATGATCAGCTCCCCGAAAGCTCTCCGCATAGATCTTATAGATGTCCTCGGTCCCTGACGGCCGCGCCGCAAACCATCCGTTCTTAGTCACCACTTTCAACCCTCCGATGGGCGCATCGTTGCCCGGCGCGTTAGTGAGGACAGTCTGGATTTTTTCGCCCGCCATCTCGGTGATCTTAAGTTGCCCGGGTGAAAGTTTCGCCAGTAGTTCCTTTTGCTCTGGAGTGGCCGCCGCCTCAACGCGGTCATAGGCTGGCTCACCGAATTCGCGTGTGAGTTCGCGGTATATTTCGCCCGGATCTCGGCCCATCCGGGCTGTGATCTCTGCAGCCAGCAAAGCCGGTACAATTCCATCTTTGTCC
>DATIBX010000217.1:0-5542 GCA_035457105.1 Pyrinomonadaceae bacterium | reverse complement strand
CTGCAATCGCCAAGTCGAGCAACATTTCCGGAACTGTGCGAGTCTTTGCGATAGTGGATGAGAACGGAAAAGTCTGGGTCACAAACTCTGAGGGACCAACACTACTCCGAAAGGCGGCCGAAGACGCGGCCCGCGGTTGGAGTTTTCCGCCCACCTTAATTGCCGGTCGGCCCGCGAGGCTTGCCGGCTATCTTGATTTCGACTTCAAGATGTGATGCAAGTTGTAGGGGCGGCACTCCGTGGCCGCCCCATCGTGGCCCACCTCGGGTGTAACGGAAATTAACCAAGTTTGAATCCTTCACAACTGGGCGGCCATTGAGTTCCGCCCCATCGTGGCCGACCTCGGGTGTACCGGAAATAACCAAGTTGAATCCTTCACAACTGGGGCGGCCACGGAGTGCCGCCCCTACAAAATGAGCCTGATATCTTCATCTGTTTGCTGGTTTTGCCATCCATTTGCGGGAGCTCGCCCGTAATCTTGACTTAAAAGTAAGGTTTAGCTAAGATGCGGCCAGCTAATAATTTACGAACTTTGATGGTGGTTCAGGCTTGAGATAGAAGATGAAGATTTCAGCGCAGGAAGAGTACGGATTGCGATGCCTTCTCCAGTTGGCTTATGCCGAGGCTAAAGGAGAAACGCTGACTCTTGCGCTAATTGCCCGACTTGAAGGTATCTCCGTAGCCAATGCTGGGAAGCTGATGTGGATTTTAACCAAAGCTGGGCTAGTGACTTCAACTCGCGGGACTAAGGGTGGTTACGCTCTCGCCCGGCCAGCTTCTGACATTCAATTGAATCAGGTGATACGAGTTCTTGAAGGTGAGCCTGCCGAGTCACATTGCAAGGGTTATGCGGGAGTCTTAGCTGCGTGCGTTCATACCGGCGATTGCGGAATCCGTCCCGTCATTGTCGAGTTACACGACATCGTCGATAAGGCGCTCGCTGAAATCACGTTGTCGCAATTATTGGGAAGTGAAGAAAAGGTCGACCAGGCTCTCCATCAAATTCAGGGTGCGAAGCCTCGAACCGAACCGTCGCCAATGGGCGCTTAGATAATTTTCGAAACTAGGTCAGGCTAAATTAGACATGAGTACCGCTGAGCTTATAGGCAACAAAGAATATAAATACGGTTTCGTTACCGACATCGAATCCGACGTAATTCCGCGCGGGCTTACGGAAGATACGGTTCGTCTCATTTCAGAAAAGAAGAATGAGCCGGATTGGATGTTGGAGTTCCGTCTAAAGGCTTACCGGCACTGGTTAACGATGACTGAGCCGAAGCATTGGCCCAACATCAGCTATCCGGACATTGATTACCAGGACATCATCTATTACAGCGCGCCAAAGCAGAAAATAGCTAAGAAGAGTCTTGATGAGGTTGATCCAGAGTTACTTCGGACCTTTGAGAAACTTGGAATTCCTCTGCAAGAGCAGAAGCAATTAGCTAATGTCGCTGTTGATGCGGTCTTCGATTCAGTCTCAGTTGCGACAACCTACAAAGAGAAGCTGAAGAAGCATGGCGTAATTTTCTGCTCGTTTACCGAAGCGATCAAGGATCATCCGGAGCTCGTTAAGAAGTACCTGGGATCAGTTGTACCTACCAATGATAACTTCTTTGCCGCTTTAAACAGCGCAGTGTTTTCCGATGGCAGCTTTTGCTTTATACCCAAGGGTGTGCGTTGTCCGATGGAGCTTTCCACCTACTTCCGCATTAATAACTCTGAGTCCGGACAGTTTGAGCGAACCTTAATCGTAGCTGAAGAAGGTTCGTACGTTTCTTATCTCGAAGGCTGTACTGCTCCAAAGTTCGACAAGAACCAGCTTCATGCCGCAGTCGTTGAGCTCGTCGCCCTGGATGATGCGCAGATCAAATACTCGACGGTGCAAAATTGGTATGCCGGAGATGAGAAGGGTCGAGGCGGCATTTATAACTTCGTCACGAAGCGTGGTAAGTGCGCCGGCGCAAACTCGAAGATTTCCTGGACGCAGGTTGAAACCGGCTCGGCGATCACGTGGAAATATCCTTCCTGCATACTCGCTGGTGACAACTCGATTGGCGAGTTTTACTCCGTTGCGCTGACCAATCATGCGCAACAAGCCGATACCGGAACGAAGATGATTCACCTCGGCAAGAACACTCGGTCAACCATCATTTCGAAAGGTATTGCCGCCGGCGAGTCAAATAACAGCTATCGGGGTTTGGTGAAAGTCATGCCCAAGGCTGAAAACGCTCGTAACTACACTCAATGCGACTCAATGTTGATTGGCTCAAGCTGCGGAGCTAACACCTTTCCGTACATTGAAGTGATGAACAGCAGTTCGAGTGTTGAGCACGAGGCATCAACTTCAAAGATCAGCGAAGAGCAATTGTTTTATCTGCAGCAAAGGGGGATTACGCAGGAAGATGCCGTCTCGTTGATTATTAACGGGTTCTGTAAGGATGTGTTCCTTCAGTTGCCGATGGAATTCGCAGTTGAAGCGCAGCGCTTGCTGGGACTGAAGCTTGAAGGAAGTGTTGGATAAGAAGAGGCGAAATGTTTCGGGTGTCAGTTACGCAATTTGTTTTGGAAGCGTCTGACACCCGATAGTTCTGACTGTTGCAGGAGAAGAATTGGTGATGCTGGAAATTCGAGATTTGCATGCGGGTATTGATGGAAAAGACATTCTCAAGGGAATAAATCTGACCATCAACAAAGGCGAAGTACACGCCATCATGGGACCTAATGGATCCGGTAAATCAACGCTGGCGAAAGTACTTGCCGGACACCCTCAGTATCAAGTAACAGCTGGAGAAGTGCTTTACAACGGAAAAAACTTACTGGAATTGGCGCCACATGAACGAGCACTCGAAGGCGTTTTCATGGCCTTCCAATATCCGATCGAGGTTCCTGGTGTTTCCAACGCTCAGTTTCTCAGGCTCGCTTATAACGAAAAGCAAAAGCATCGCGGTGAAGACGAGTTAGATCCGCTCGAGTTTAAGGACCTGCTAAAAGAGCGCGCTAAGGTGGTCGAGATGGACGCAAGTTTTATGACCCGCTCTGTGAACGAGGGATTCTCTGGTGGAGAAAAGAAGCGCAACGAGATTTTACAGATGGCGGTTTTGGAGCCACAGTTGGCAGTGCTGGATGAAACGGATTCAGGTCTGGATATTGATGCCTTGCGTGTCGTCGCCGGTGGCGTAAATCAGTTGCGAACTCCAGATAACGCAATAATCGTTGTTACTCACTACCAGCGCTTGCTGAATTACATTGTTCCTGATTTTGTTCACGTGCTCGCAGATGGTCGGATTGCGAGGGAAGGTGGAAAAGAGCTCGCGCTCGAATTGGAAGAGAAGGGCTACGATTGGATCAGAGCCGAACAGAATGGAAGTGGAGTCAGCGCAATCGCGAAGTAATATGGTGAGTCAAATAGTTAAGCCAGAGCAATTTTTCCAGGTTGCCTTTCAATCTTTACGAGAAACTGATCCGGCCGCGGCGTGGGTCCAGCTTGTGCGCGATACGGCGATGGATCGATTCGAGTTGCTTGGCTTTCCGTCCATCGCAATTGAGGATTGGAAGTACACCAACCTTGCCTCCTGGGCCAAAACAAATTTCACACCAGCCACAAAGCAATCAAGTCTTGCTGCAAAGGTGGTTAATACACCAACTTTCGCTGAAACGACGCAGAGCCAGCTGGTCGTAGTTAACGGTTTTCTGCGCGAAGACCTCTCATCGAAAGAAGCGCTTGAACAGATAGTGGCAGTGGATCTTTTTAATGCGATTGGCGACGCACGCTACAGCAAGATCGTGCGTGAGTATGTCGCCAGAAATGCTAATTACCATGATAGCGGCATGGTGGCGCTCAATACGGCGTTCCTGAGTTCAGGTGTTTTCATCTTATTGCCGCGAAATGTGGAGCTGGCGCAGCCAATTCACGTGCTTTATGTAGCCGATGGTGTTCGAGACAATGAAGTTAGTTTCCCACGACTTTTAGTGGTAGCCGAGGAGAATAGTTCGGCGAGCTTGATAGAGACTTTCATTTCGACCGGTGACGCTCCTTATTTCACTGATGCCGTCGCAGAAATTGTACTCAACGAGGGAGCACGACTCGAGCATTATCGTGTGCAGCGTGAGAGTTCAAATTCACTTCACATCGGTAAAACCTCAGCTGAACTGGGAAGAGGCAGCAGTTACGATTCGACTGCGATAAACCTGGGGGCGCGATTGTCGCGTCACGATATTTCGGTTGTTCTGGACCACGAAGGTGCTGAATGCCGGGTGGATGGTCTCTACATAACCAGCTCAGAACAGCACGCTGATACACATTCAGTGATTGACCATAAACAACCCCACTGCAACAGCCACCAGCTTTACAAGGGAATACTTGATGGCAACGGGCGAGCGGTTTTCAACGGGATAATCTTTGTTCGTGAAGGCGCGCAGAAAACTGATGCAATGCAGACGAATAAGAACCTGCTCTTATCGGATCGGGCGAGAGTCGACACCAAGCCACAGTTAGAGATTTATGCTGATGACGTGAAATGTGCTCACGGAGCGGCTGTCGGTCAAATTAGTGAAGATGAACTTTTCTATTTGGCCACTCGGGGTATCGAGCCAGCAGTTGGTCGAAATCTGCTGACTTACGGATTCGCTGAAGAGGTTATCGGGAAGATAAAGGTAGATTCAATTAGAAAAGCCGTTGACGAGGCAGTACTAAGGCAACTCAAAACGGTCTTGGTAAGTTGAACTGAACCTGGTGGTTAATTGTTCGAACTAGACGTAAGGCGTCATTCAATGAGTTCAAGCGTAGATCTAATTACCGAAAAGGAAGCAACGTGGGACGTTGAACGCATTCGTGCTGATTTTCCAGTCCTCCATCAAACTGTTAACGGCAAACCGCTGGTTTATCTCGATAATGGTGCATCGTCTCAAGTGCCTCAAGTTGTTATCGACCGGGGAAGTAAATACCTGGAACAGGAACACTCGAACATTCATCGCGGTGTTCATTATCTAAGCCAGAAGGCAACCACGGCATACGAAGGCGCGCGTGAGAAGGTTAAACGTTTTATCAATGCTCGTGAATCGCGAGAATGCATCTTTGTCAGAGGAGCAACCGAAGGCATCAATTTGATCATGTACGGTTACGGACGAAAGTTCGTAAACAGCGGAGATGAGATCATCATCTCAGCAATGGAACATCACGCCAATATAGTTCCCTGGCAAATGTTGTGTGAAGAGAAGGGAGCTCGACTTCGCGTTATTCCTATGAACGACGCGGGTGAGTTACTGATCGATGAGTACGAAGGGCTGCTCAACGAGCGAACGAAATTGGTTGGCGTGACTCACGTTTCAAATGCGTTAGGAACGGTCAACCCAATCAAGCAAATGATCGCCCAGGCACACAAATATGGAGTGCCAGTACTGATTGATGGTGCCCAGAGTGCTCCCCATATGCCGGTAGATGTACAAGATTTGGATTGTGATTTCTTTGTCTTCTCAGGACATAAGATGTATGCGCCAACTGGAAGTGGGATCGCGTATGGCAAGGCCGAGTTACTGGAAAAGA
>DATIBX010000216.1:0-3632 GCA_035457105.1 Pyrinomonadaceae bacterium | reverse complement strand
AGCCTTTTGACTGGCCAAATCTAGGACGAGAAAATTATCCTCGTTGCCGCGTCGAACACGGCCGACATCTGATTTTGCGTGCAGTTCTACAATCATAAGGGCGGGGTGAAAGTGCGCCTTACCGGCGCAAAGATTCTAACCCTTCCAAGGTTTAGCTGTCACCTTAAGGTTTATATTTGTTTTAGAGCTTGGTCGAGATCGGCAATTATGTCGTCGGTGTCTTCAAGTCCAACTGAGATTCGTACGAGGCCGTCAGTAATTCCCAGTCGTTGTCGCTTCTCGGGATCTACTGATGCGTGAGTCATCGTCGCAGGATGCGAGATAAGAGTCTCCACTCCCCCCAGGCTTTCAGCTAAGGTGCACAACTGGACCGATTCCAGTACGGTTTTGGCCGCCTCCAGCGAGCCAACTTCGAACGCCACCATGCCGCCAAACCCCTTTTGCTGCCGACGGGCAAGGGCATGCTGCGGATGAGAAGCAGAACCGGGATAATAAACTTTCTGTACTTTGGGGTGCTCTTCCAGAAACGCCGCCACCGCCCTGCCAGTCTTGTCATGTTGTTCCATGCGGAGCGCCAGCGTCTTCGTGCCTCGCATTACCAGCCATGAATCAAAGGGAGAAAGAATTGCTCCCGCGCTATTCTGAACGAAACCAATCCAGGCCGCATCGTCTTCATTGTTCAACACCACTATCCCCCCGATTCCATCCGAATGACCGTTCAAATACTTCGTGGTGGAGTGGACGACAATATCAACACCAAAATCAATGGGCCTTTGGAGGTAAGGTGACATAAACGTATTGTCACAAACCACTCGAGCTCCTGCTCGATGCGCGATTTCGCACACCTCCTTGAGATCAGTGACGATCATCACAGGATTCGTCGGGGTCTCCAGGAAAACCATTTTGGTATTTGACTTGATAGCTGCTTCGACGTTAAGGGGGTCTGAGGTATCAACGAAGTCGAATTCCACGTTGTAGTTTGCGAGTACGCGTGTAAAAAGCCGGTAGGTACCGCCATAGGTATTGTCAGAAACAACGACGTGTTCCCCGGCTTTCACAAGACGCAACGTCGCGTCGATTGCCGCCATACCCGAGGCAAAAGCGAAACCAAAACGGGCTCCTTCAAGTGCGGCAAGGTTTCGTTCCAGCGCATAGCGAGTGGGGTTCTGGGTGCGCGCATACTCGTACCCTTTATGTCTGCCTAACCCGTCTTGCGCGTAAGTGGAAGTTTGATAGATGGGAACTGTAACTGACCCGGTAGCGGAATCGGGTTCTTGCCCGGAATGAATTGCTGTGGTTGCGAATCCCATAAATGTTGATTGGTAAATGGTAGCTCGTGAATGGTTACAGTCAGTAGTTCGGTCCTGGTCCAAAAGGCCTCTGTTTCGGAGAAAAGATGGTAGCCCGCACACTGAGGACTGTCAAACATGCGTATTTTTCGGGATCGATACCGCAATCCCTATTGCCTCAAAATAAAATCTACTCCTAGGGTGATTCGTTGCCTCATAAATAAATCTACTCGAAATGAAAGTGGGTTTTAGAGCTTCGTAGTGTGCCGCTCGAGTGTAAGCAGCGCAAGACGAGTAGTGGTTTTTCTGCTTTTCTTCTTCATCTTATATCCAGCACTGGCTGTGGGAATGTGGGAAAGTCAGGCGGCTTTTTTGCCTGACTTTCCCAAGCGCTTGAGGGAAGCGACGCGTTTTGGCGCTTTCCGCAAGCGCGCCATTTCCACAGCCGGTTTGGCCGGGCGGCGTTTGTCACTTGGGCGTTTGCGAGTCTTTGTAGTGCTGACGGCAGTAGCCAAGAGTTTCTGTTGCAATCTTTCGATTTGTCGTTTGAGTTGCGCCGGGTTAAGTAGGTAATAACGGTCACGCAGCAGCTGCTTCGTTTGCTCCTTGATGAAACTCGAGTCCAGCAGTCGTTGATAGGGAGTGCGTGCTTCATGGTATTTCTTGGTGACGCGCGCTCCGTGACGTTCTTTCGACTTGAGTTTCAGACTCGGTTGAAAGAAGTTCGTGTACAGATCCAGCTTTTCATAGAGCTGATTAAGTAAGCGCAACTGCTCATCACTATCGAAGCGTTGATAACCTACCGCGCGTCGCACCACCGAATAGTTCTTCTGCTCCACAAAGCAGCTGTCGTTCTTACGATAAGGGCGCGAGCGCGTGAAGGTAATTTTGTGGTCCCGGCAGTAGTTGTAGAGTGACTCGTTGATGAACTCCGAGCCGTTGTCAGAGTCGATACCAAGTAGTGGAAAGGGCAATTTTGCTCGGATTTCCGCCACTCCCTGCAGCGTCCAGACCTGCGCTTTGTTCTGCAGCGCTGTGCTGCAATTCCAGCCGCTGGCAATGTCGACCGCATTGAGCGTGAAGGCATGGTGACTGTCTAGCACGCCGCCGTCATGGCCCACCAGATCGATCTCCAGGAAGCCTGGTTGTTGGTCATCCCACTCCGTGAATGTACGCATCGGAATCTGATGCTTCAGCAGGGTGCCGGGCCGCGTATGAGTGCGTCCCTTCAGTTGATACTTCTGGCGCTCCGGTCGTAACAGTCGATCGATGGTGGCTGCACTCATCCGGGCCAATTTCTTGCTGGTGGTCGCGTCACAGCGTAACTCATTGTGCCGCAGCAGCCGCTCCACCATCTCACCTAGCACCGGCGCCAGTCGTTTACCACAGATGTAATCCATGATGCGCCACACTTGTATTAATACTTTCACCGTCTGCTCGTCGTAAGTCGGGCCACGCCCAGGCCGGGCTAACTTCTCACCCACGTCGCCCCGCACGCGCAGCTGCCGACTCACCGGCACTACGCGGCCCTGATTCCGTAACACCAGGGCCGCGTAGCTGCGCGCGAATCCCGTCAACTCCACAAACTCATTGAGAATTGCTCCTCTCTCTTTTTTCCCCGCCTTGCGGTAACGACCCGCTGTCGCTTCCGCAATCCGTTTCCGTTCCTTCATCGTCAGCCTCATTTTCTACCCCGCTCTTCAGGCTCAATGCTGCGGGGTTAATCTCTCTCATTTCGAGTAGATTTCTTATTTGAGGCAACGATTCACTTTCGTGTAGATTTTTTATGAGGCAATTCGTTGTCTTGAGTTTTGGAAGCTGCGGTGTAGAATGCGCTCCGGCGAAATTAAGGCGCGCCTCACCGCTGATTCACCGGTCAATTTCCTCATATACCAGATGGATTAAGTCGGGCGCGCCCAGGGAAACAATTCATCTCTTTCTTTGCTTGCGGCGTTAAAAGGAGCAACCTCATCATGCTTCGCCTACACTCCTTCTCTTTTTTCTGTTTGATTTTGATTGGCTTAATGGTTGCCGCTTTCTGGCAGATCCAAACTAGCTCAAACTCTCCACTGCGTCGCGTCACAAACACCAGCCCGGAGGTTATCAGCCTCAATCCATCGCTTAGCGGAGACGGCAGTCAGGTCGCGTTCGAATCAACAGGGGACTTGGCTGGCGTTGGTGGTGCCCAGCATTTTCGTGCAATTAAGGGCAGCATGTCAGTCGAACCTTTCCGCTTTGCAGAGGTTGGCAACACACGAGCAGTATCGCCAAGCCAGTCGCAGGACGGATCGCGCGTCACTTTCGCTTCGTACGAAGACTTAATTGGGCAAAACGAAGATAGAA
>DATIBX010000215.1:0-4637 GCA_035457105.1 Pyrinomonadaceae bacterium | reverse complement strand
CGGCACCATCGAAGACACACCTCTAATGTGCCAACCTATCGCGTTTCTTTTTAGAAGAGCGAGATCGGCTTAGAAGTCCTTAGACCAGGACCAGCCAACATTTTTTGTCGCTTAGATTGCCGGGGCCTCTCAATGCGCTATCGCTGTGTTGCCTGTTCGAGGATTGCATCCAGCGAACGATGGAAGTGCGCGATCGCGCTTTCAAAGAGTCCGAACGTGAAGACCCTGTTCGCGCCGCTGCCGAGGCCACACTGGATCGAGCGTACGACAGCGCGATCCTCAGCCGCGCCGGTCTGGTCGACGAACTCAGCGTCGCGCTCCACCGTCTCCCGGAGCTCCGGGGTGCTGCTGCTCCCGCGGTTCGTGAGTCTGTAGGTAATGAGCTTTGTCATGTCCAACGCGACAGGCTCGAGCACAATCAGGTTTGTATGATGGGACAAGACTGTGACGACGACATTCGGAAACAAGTGGTAGACGTATGTCAGCAATCCCTCCACTCGACGGTCAGCTGGTGGCGTCTCGACCAGCTTCGCGATCCGCCGGAACGGATAGGTCACTCGACTGTTTCGACCGAAGACCTCTACGACGTTGAGGTTGTCGAACCCGTAAGGATAAAACGTCTCCCGGTGGGTCGAGCGGATGTGGTAGCCCTCCAGGAAGCCTTCGAGCATGATTTTCCAGTTTGCCGTGATCTCGCTTTCCTTTGTGCCGATCAGTCGCTGCTCGGGCGCGATCAACTCCGGCAACTGATCCAACGAGCTGTCGGTGAGTCGAGGCTCGTCCTGCGTGACGAACACCAATCCGAATCGCTCCGACACATCGACGGGCACTAAACCGTGAAGTTCCTTATCCAGATCAGGGAAGCCGTAATCATCAGGAACGCCGCGCAGTCGGCCTTCGAGAGTGTAGGTCCAGCCGTGGTAAGGACAAACGAAGGCCTTCGCACAACCCGAACCGGCCGCTAGTTGAGTTCCCCGGTGACGACACGCGTTGCGGAATGCGCGCACCGTACCGTCTTGCGCGCGAACGGCCAGCAGCGGAGTGCCCGCGGCGTCTCGCGCTACATAGCAACCCACATCGGGCAGCGCGGCGGAAGGGCAGAACGGCGTCGGAGATCTGCGAAAAGCGAGCTCGACTTCCGCGGTCATGCGCTCTTCAGAACGATAGTTGGCCACCGGCTCACGCCAGATGCTTTGGCCAAGATCGGTGGTGCGGTGTTCGATATGGTCCAGGATTCGCTGCGCCACCGACTGATCGTCCATTAAGATTGTCATAACGGTTTCCCCTCATCCGTGGGTTCCAGTCTTCAATGTAGTAAATCTAAAATTTGGTGGTTCCCGATCCATAGGTCAAGTGCGAGCTGGTTCCTGAGTTCCGGGTGAATCCCACCGAAAGGGAACTCCTGAGGCCAAAATCGATGTGGATATTGGATTGGGACGGGCAACTTCGCGGAACTCCGGTGTTTTAATGCCGCGATTTGCGGAAACGGTTAGGTAAAATGTTCGGATCAGCTAGTCGGTTTGGAATTGATTCATACACCGCGCGCGCTTCAGCCAGCGCCCCGCTTAGAGTCGGTCCCCAGGTGTAAAGTTCCTTGCCTGCCGCGCGCCCCTTGCCCTGTGAAACGCTAAATCCAATCCAACACGTTGCTTGGCCGGGCTCGACAATAATGCGCTTGGGACCGCGAAATGAATCGAACCAGCTCAGATTATCCATGATCTGCCCCCTTTTGAATGTAGTACTGCAAGAACCAGGCCATTTCCTGTCACTAGCGAAGTCTTTGTTACAAGCTACTAGTTATGGAGATTGATTGACAAACAAAATTTGAGCGAATATAAGGGAGGCATTGACAGGCCACCTCGTTCAGAATAATAGCAATTTTTGTTGTCCCAATGATTGGTCGGATGAGGATGGCACGTAAGAACTCACCAACTGAGGCCTTCAATAGTAGACATCCCTTCTTTTGGATCGCTCTCACAGGCGGGACCATAGTTTTTCTGCTTTATGTGTTCGCTGGCTCGATGATTATCCAATACGGGACGCTTGGCAGGGCGTTCGGATGGTCTTACGTCACAAAGCCGGATGGATGTTTCGTCAACTATGCCGGCGCGTCGTCCGATCTTCAAATCGGCGATAAAGTTCTTGCCATAAATGACGACACAAGCATCGGCCGGGTCTATCCGCTTCGGATCCTGCGAGAAATACCGCCAGATGGAGCTTACACCGTTCGCGTATTGCGAGGCACAGCTGAGCACGAATACCAGTTCACCTTGCCTGTGGAGCATAACCCTCGAAACCTCATCTACATTCTTCCGAAACTCCTGGTGGGAATCGCTTTCTTCGTGGTTGGATTTCTTATCGGTGCCTTAAAGCCCCAGCAGCGAGTCGCGCAGATCGCATCCCTGGCTTCTCTCGCTAATTCCATCCTGTTTTTGGGTCTCGCCTTGGGCCCCGTAAGCTTGAGTTTTCTTCAGGGTTATCAGCTGGCCATCGATCTATTCCTGATCCAAGCGCTCAACCCGCTGGGCGTTGCTACCGGGTATCACTTCTTTTTGCGGTTTCCGACCAGCTCGCCCAAGGGACGATTCTGGGAACTGCTGAGAGTGGTTTTCTATGTCTGTGCGGCCCTTTTGTGTGTGATATATAGCTTACAATATTTTTCTTTCTTTACAGCCAAGCCGGCGTTGATGACTGTGTTCTACGGCGGTTCCCTGGTCACCAAGATTGCAACCTTCGATATTACCTACCGCATCCTCGCGCTGGTTGCGTATTGCGTATTGCTGACGCGCAATTATCGATTGGTAAAAGAACCCGATCAACACCGGCGAATGAAATGGGTGGTGTACGGATCCCTGTTGGGGATCCTTCCTGAAGTAATAATACTGATAGCCCGCTTCGCGTTGGGCTCGCTGGGACAAGGACAATTATTGTCCAGCGACACATTCGTGGCTATGAACCAGGCGGCAAATGCGGCGATTGGAATCGTGCCCATTACATGGGGCTACGCGATCATCAAGCATCGAGTGTTTGAGATTAACGTAGTCGTTAGACGCGGGTTGCAGTATTTATTAGCAAAGAACGTTCTGCAGATACTGTTCGCCCTCCCATTAGTCGCACTTGCATACACCATAATTTCGAACCGAAACCAAACCGTCTCAGACATCGTATCGCATAATCCGATTTATCTATCGTTGATCGCACTTGCGGCTGTTGGACTCAGATTTCGAAAACAGCTTAAAGATCGGATCGATCGAAGATTCTTCCGTGAAGCATATGATCAGGAACGGATACTGCTTGGGCTGATCGACGAGATAAAAGAACTCAATTCAATGTCCGAGATTTCAAGATTGGTCAGCAATGAAATAGAAGCGGCCCTTCATCCCCGCAATATTCACGCTTTCTACAGAGAGGAAGAACGCCGAGATCTGACGCTCGGCTATTCTTCGGCCGGAACCTCTCACGTTGTTAACATCCCGGAAACGTCTTATCTCATGCGCACCATAGAGCGTGGAAGCGGCGTTCAAGAATACCCGTTCTCGCACGACTTGGCTTTACCGACCGAAGAAGCCGAATGGCTTGATCAACTTGGCACTAGTCTGATTGTTCCGATGTGCGGAACCGATCAACGCCCGGTCGGACTGCTTCTGCTTGGTGAAAAAAAGTCAGAAGAGCCATATTCAGTAAATGATCGAAAGATGCTGCAGGCGATAGCACGAGAGATTGCCATAGTGCGCGAGAACACGCTTCTGAAGGCAAGAGTGGAAAAGGAACAGAAGATAAAACGGGAGGTGCTCGCCCGTTTCGAAGAGCAGAATATTAATCTGGTGAAGGAATGTCCGACCTGCGGCGCTTGTTTCGATAGCTCCGCAGAGCTTTGCGACAAGGATGGAAGCGAGCTGAGCCTGTCATTACCGGTCGAACGAACGATTGATGAAAAATACCGTTTAGATCGGCTGATCGGAAAAGGTGGCATGGGCGCTGTTTATCAGGCTGCTGACCTTCGGTTGCATCGGAACGTGGCGATCAAGGTCATGCTGGGAAGCATGTTTGGGGATCCATTAGCGCTGCGCCGGTTTGAACGCGAAGCGAGAACTTCGGCAAGACTCAATCACCCGAACATCATCGCTATCCATGACTATGGAGCTGTTGGATCAGAGGGAGCATATCTGGTCATGGAATTGGTGCCCGGTATTACATTGCGCTACGAGTTGTCGCAGAAGCGAAAGATTAATCCACCTACGGCTGCAAATTACTTTGATCAAATACTCGAGGGAGTAAAGGCGGCACACGCGGCAGCCGTGATTCATAGAGACCTGAAACCAGAAAACATTCTGATTTCAAAAGACCATGATAAGAGCCGGATAAAGATTCTTGATTTCGGGTTAGCGAAGATCGCACAGATTGATGTGACCAATTCTTCTCTTACAGCCAGGGGCGCAATAGTTGGCACGTTCGGGTACATGTCTCCGGAACAGCTTACCGGCGAAGAAGCCGATGAACGAAGTGACATTTTCTCGATTGGCGTGATGGTAGTGGAGGCGTTAACCGGCCGCCGCCCTTTTTTCGGAAGAACACATGCAGAGTTGTTAACAGCGGTTCTTCACGGCTCTTATCACCTTGAGGTTGAATCAAATGAA
>DATIBX010000214.1:0-7032 GCA_035457105.1 Pyrinomonadaceae bacterium | reverse complement strand
TAATTAGTGCGATCAGGAGTTTCAAATGTCGATTAGACCAGTTAAGCGCCTTGCAAAATCTAAGCCGACACTCGAGGGTGCAGGTGTCCATTTGAGACGCGCGTTCGGGTTCGGCAAGACATCCGAGTTCGATCCTTTTCTGTTGCTGGATGATTTTAGGAACGACGTTCCGGACGATTATCTGGCCGGCTTTCCATGGCATCCGCATCGCGGCATCGAGACAATCACATATGTACTTGCCGGCGAGGTCGAGCACGGCGACAGCATGGGGAATAAGGGTTCCATCGGACCAGGTGATGTTCAGTGGATGACGGCCGGGAGCGGGATCATTCACCAGGAAATGCCTAAGGGAGACCCGGCTGGAAGAATGCATGGCTTTCAACTTTGGGCCAATCTTCCGGCGGCATTAAAAATGACGGCACCACGTTATCAGGAAGTTAAAGCGGCAGAGATTCCGGTGGTGACGGATGATGATGGAACGCAGGCTCGAATCATCTGTGGTGATTTTTGGGGAACGAAAGGTCCAGTCGATGGAATTGCCGCAAATCCAATTTATCTCGACGTGTCAGTGCCGCCGGGTGTACGAAAAACACTTCCCGTTGCTGCAACTCGCAATGCCTTCGCCTACGTCTTTGCCGGTGCGGGAAAGTTTTGCAACGCGTCTGGTCCACTGACAGTTCCAACCGAAAGTGTGAAATGGCTGGATACATCGCCTCCATCCGACGCAGACAATCGTTCCCTGATCCTGTTCGACAGCGGTGACGAAGTCTTGGTCCAGGCGGAAGATGATGGCATTCGATTTCTGCTCGTTTCGGGCGAACCGCTAAAGGAACCGGTTGCCTGGTATGGACCGATCGTCATGAATACGCAGGAGCAACTTAAGCAGGCGTTCGATGAATTACAGGAAGGAACATTCTTGCGGGGGACGGTGGGGAAGTAGAGAAAGTGTTCTTTGGTCTTTGGTCTTTGAATTTCGGGCGGCGCGCCGGTCTCATGATTCGTGTCCATACACCCAATTTTAATTGACAACGCCTGAGACCGGGACGGTGATCCGGGGAAACTCACGATCGGTTGTCTGCAGGAAGATTGAGCCGTTAAGGGATCCCGCCGCCAGCTTATCTTTGTTTAGCGCAACGGTCACCTGATAGCTATCGCCCGTAGAACCACGGGTGACGTTCAGTTTTAGTCCGGGCACGTCTGAGGTCGCAGTTATTTCGAACCCAGTACCTATGGGCCATAGTCATAAATCAAAAGTCGTCGATTGCGATGGTGACGCCATTGACGGTGCGAAGAAGGCCCTCAAAGGAAAATTTGCAGAGATGCGCGAGCTAAGTAAAGAAGCTCGCGACGGCAAGTCAGCCGAGGCCGTCCATGATATGCGTGTTGCCGCACGGCGGTTTCGTAGCGCGCTACAGGATTTTCGACCCTGTCTCAACAAGCGAAGCGTCGACCTGACTCTTAAACAGATAAGGAATATTTCAGATGCACTCGGGGAAGTACGTGATCAAGATGTGGCAATTTTGGCATTGGAGAACCTTGCAGCAAAGATTCCGGTCCAATGTTCAGCGACACTTCAGAAGCTTATTGATTCACGAAAGGAAATTCGGAAAGCGGCCCGGAAGAAGCTGGAACACGATCTAGTAGACGACTTAAAGAAGTTGCGATCCACCTTTCATGAAACGCTTGAGCTGGCTGATAAACTACCTGCAACTTTGCGCCAACGGCAGAGCAATTCATATCGCCATATAGCCACCGCAGTGATAATTAGTCGGCTCGCGGAACTCGAGAAATTGGGCGACAATCTCAAGCGGCCCAACGATGTGGATGGTCTGCATCAAATGCGGATTGCTGCGAAACGCTTGCGCTACGCGATTGAACTGCTTCACGAATGTTGGCTGCCTGGTCCCAGGCATCTTGCGGGAGATGTGGCACAGTTACAGACGACGTTGGGCCGGGTACACGACTGCGACATTTGGATCGAGAACTTTGTTGAACTGCAAGTAGTCTCGGGAAAGAGTAAACAATCGGAAGAAGGCAGAACGTTTCGCTGGTTCCGACTTCACTTTCTCAAATTAAGGAATAAACAT
The DNA here is from genome assembly GCA_035457105.1 of Pyrinomonadaceae bacterium. Taxonomy (GTDB): domain Bacteria; phylum Acidobacteriota; class Blastocatellia; order Pyrinomonadales; family Pyrinomonadaceae; genus PSRF01. Next base: position 4,945 of record DATIBX010000214.1, on the reverse strand, counting down.
CTGCAAGAAGCTCGAGCTGAATGGAAGGCGTGGCAGGCGAAAGACGCGAGTCGTAAGTTAAGGGAATTTTTGAAAGTACCAGCCGTGAAATCATGATAGTTATGTTGTACGAGCCAACGATGCAAACTAGATCCCAGCGCTTAGAACCTTCTTAGAATCTTGTCGAAGATGCGACTCAACGATAAACTCCTCACGATTCTAACTTCAATTAAAGGAGATCTGAGTAATGCTGAAAAGCTCTTTGAGCGTGATCCTTCTACTTGCTTTCGGAATTCTAGTCAGCGCACAACAACCAGCCCCACCAAAAACAAACCTGAAAATTGGTGATGCTGCGCCTGACTTCACACTTCCAAGCACTGCTGGTCAGAAGGTTAAATTGAGTGATTTCAAAGGTAAGAAAAATGTGGTGCTCGCCTTCTACGTGTTGGCTTTCACCGGTGGTTGAACGAAAGAACTAAAGGCGTATCAGGCTGATATCGCCAAGTTCGAAGGAACCGACACACAGGTTTTCGGAGTTAGCGTCGACAGCGTCCCTGCCAATCGCCGTTTTGCTCAAGACATCGGCGTCACATTCCCACTCCTCAGCGATTTCAAACGAACGGTCGTAAAAGATTACGGGATCTTTAACGAAGAACAGGGCTTTGGCAATCGGGCCACCTTTGTCATCGACAAGAATGGGATCATTCAACACATCGATGAAGGAAATGTGGCGATCGATCCAACTGCAGCAGCCGAAACTTGCAATGTGCTGATGCATAAAAAGGCCGCGAACTAAAGGTCACACTAAAGGTGTTGGCCCTTGGCCCAGGGTTGAGATTGGCCAACACCTTCGGTGTAACCTTTGACTCCAATTGAACAGCAACACCACCGGCTTGAGCCGCGTAGTTCTTTAACTTCCACCTAGCCCCGCGCAAGTTGATGCCTCGAACACCACCGGCTTGAGCCGCGTGGTCCTTTAACTTCCACCTAGCCCATCGCTCGTAAATCTCATTTCGAACTTAGCTTGAAGTTGAAGGACCACAAGGCTAAAGCCGGTGGTGTCAGACGTTCCAATGAAGGTTGTGGGCTAGGTTGAAGTTAAAGGACCACGCAGCTGAAGGCCGGTGGTGTTTTATTGTAACGACGCGACACAAAGGCTCACCGTCATTCACGCAGGAGCATTGAGGTTGCGATACATAATTGTGGACACAATCCAAAGTTATGGAACGCGATCTTTCCGTCTCATTCAAAGTTATGGATTGGAACTTCTCAGTTGGACCATCTCCGTTTTTGTAGAAGTTGAGAGATTTGGATCGCATCATCCGAAACTCCAAAAACTTGCCTCCCCACTTCCTGCGATCACCTGCTGTGACCGAATGGCTCGGTAGTTGCCAAACTAAAAATTCCCCCAGGCAAATTTGAAAAACTATAGCCGACATCCTCTAAGTAAATCCGAAATATCGGAGGTTAAAGTAAATGGCAAAATTGAAATATGTAAGTGGTTGCACAGTCATTCTCCTGCTCGTACTGGTAAACGCCGTTGTGGGTCAAACCAGTAAGGGCTTCGTCGTCGGTACGGTCACAGATCCAAATGGTGCTGCGATCGCCGGCGCTACTGTCAAAGCTACCAACACGGCTACCGGAGTATCGCGCGAAACGAGCTCACAAGAAGATGGTAGTTATCGATTTGATGCGGTCGATCCCGGAACCTACAAGCTCGAAGCGACTGCTGCCGGATTTAAGACGGCCACTAGAGATGTAGTCGTCGCCGCTGCTCAAACTGCAGAAGCTGTCTTTCCGTTGGAGGTTGGAAATCCAAGCGAAATAGTGACAGTAACTTCAGGCAGTGGCGTTGAATTGCAAACACAGGACGGCGCCCGCATTAACACACTCGAGACTCGGCAGATCACTGAATTGCCTGTTCAGGGTCTGAATCCCGTCAACCTGGTCTTTACGTTGCCCGGTGTGGTTGATCCTGGTCCATTGGCCGGCGGCTTTGTTCAGGGAACAGAGTTCTCGGTAAATGGCCTGCGCGCTCGCGCAAACAATCAATTGATTGACGGACTGGACAATAATGACAACTCAATCACCGGTCAGTTCTATCAGCCTGTCCTGCGCGACGGTTATAACGAAGTAACGGTCTTGAACAGTAACTACTCGGCTGAATATGGCCGCGCCGGTGGCGCTGTCGTAAACGTTATAACGCGAAGTGGAACGAACTCATTTCACGGCTCCGTCTACGACGTAATCATTCCGAGCAAACTTTCAGCTCTTTCACCATTCGAGAAGGCAGGCCTCGGTTTGACAAAGAAACCGGTCACTATTGAAAACGACTATGGCTTCTCTTTTGGTGGACCAATCCTCGAGAACAAGCTGTTCTTCTTCAGCACGATCCAATGGTCACCTTTTCGAGCCGGTGGCGTGACGTCATCACCAGTGGTGCCGACAGCGGAAGGATTTGCGCAACTACGCGCGCTCTTCCCGGCCGGTACCAGTGCGAATCTTGATCGCTATCTAGCTGCAATCGGTGACCTGCGCGGTACAAACGGCGTCTTTGCAGTGCCACTTGGTGGAAACCGCGGGTCTATTCCGTTCGGCACCGCCACCAGGACCAGTTCTCAACCTGTGGATGATACCCAGTATCTTTTCCGCGTCGACTGGACACCAAACACGAAAGACAACATCAGCGTTCGCTATATCGCGGACGACCAACTCTTCGCCAATCAGGTACCCCAGTTCACGACACTGCAATTTCCAGGAACAGAAGTTGACGCACCCAGCTTCATTCAAAATGCGTATATCAATTGGACACGTACTTTGAGCGCGAACACAACCAACGAATTCCGATTTGGTTATGGTCGCTTCAATCTGCTCTTCAACTACCGCAATGCCGACCTGTTGAGTGCGCCACCGCAGATCCTTTTTGGCGGCAGTGCTTCGAAAGTAACCGGCATTGGACCAGATCCAACCTTCCCGCAAGGCCGCATCTTTAATAACTATCAGTTTCAAGATACGGTCTCGCATACAATGGGTAATCACACTTTCCGCGCTGGATTTGATGTGATGGTGCAACGCGCCAAGCAGTTCGTGCCAATCAACACCCGCGGGACATTTGCTTTCACCGATAACAACGCTGTTGCCGGAGGTGTCGACGCTTTTCCAGCCTTTGGAAACTTTGTCGATAACTTCTCTGGTACGCAGGGCACTTTCGGCTCGAAAGTTTTCGGCGAGAACGTCGATCATCCGGACGTGATTAATCAAGCTTACTTCATCAATGATGATTGGCGAGTGCGTCCGAATCTGACACTGAATCTCGGGTTGCGCTACGAAAATTATGGCGTGGCTCAGAATTCGGCGCCGTTCCCGGCGTTTTGCGGCTTCGACGCGCCACTGCTTACGAGATGTGAAGTTGAACGCGATAAGAACAATTTCGCACCACGCTTCGGCTTTGCCTACACTCCGAAGTTTGCTCGATGGCTATTTGGCGACGATAAAAGCGTGATTCGCGGTGGCGTCGCGGTGAACTACGATATCTACTTCAATAACATCCTGAGTAACACCGTTGCCTCATCACCGAACGCAATCGGTGTCACTACTCGAGGTGCAACAGTAGGTGGTCGTGGTTTTGCCAATGCGAGTAACACTTTACCAATAGTAACGCCGCCTCCCAGTCTTACCGCTGGCGTTTCAACCGTAACGACAAATCTTCATAACCCCAAAACAATTGTTTGGAACTTTGGCATTCAGCGACAGGTTCACTGGGGAATGATTTTTGACGTCGCGTATGTTGGCTCACGCGGCATCCACCTGTTTCTGAATGAGGAGCTGAATCCGGTAAATCCGGATACTGGCCTGCGAATCCATCCAACCCGTGGTCCAATTCAGCCTCGCACCAACGCTGGAGATTCGATCTATCACTCATTGCAAACTCGGGTCGAACGCGGATTCCGTAATGGCCTTCTGTTTAGGTTCTCTTACACCTACTCAAAGGCTATCGATGATGTAAACAGCGAGGTTTTCGTAACGTCCGGAGGCTCCAGCCGTACATCAGATCTCCTGGGCTTATTTGGAGGCAGGAGAGCTGACCGCAGTGCCGCCAGTTATGACGTGCCACACGCGGCAAATGTAACTTTTCTGTACGACATTCCAGGTTTGAGTGAAAACCGGGTCATTCGTGGAATTACAAGTGGTTTCACGATGTCAGGTATCTGGCGTATTCAGTCCGGTGCCCCGGAAACGGCCTATCTGAATGGCTTCGACATCAATGGTGATGGCGTTGCTACGAATGATCGTCCAGCTTTCAACAATCCGAATGCGCCACGGAATTCTGTGGCCATCTTCAATGACTTGTGCGACGTGCCCTCACCGACGGGTTACTGCTCAAGCGACTTCGTAACACCGATCGCTTTGAATGATGCTCGCTTTGTGGTTGATCCGGCGATTCGCACGGGTCTGGTTGGTCGGAACACATTGCGCGCGCCAACTCTCAATCGTTTTGATGTCAGTTTGACTAAAGCGATCAAGATTCCCTTCACGAAGTGGGAAGACGATAAATTTGAAATCCGCATGGACTTCTTTAACGTCTTCAACCATCCCATCTTTACCTGGGACACTCTCACCTTTGGTGGTAACAGTGATGGGAATGTCTTCAATACATTCTTCAACCAACCGGAACTTAACGGGGGACCAAACACAACACTCCGCAGTTTCCGTTCGGGACGAATCCAACTGCGCTATTCGTTCTGAAATTCTTTTAGGACAAATTATTCTGAGCCGGCGACGGTGCAGAAATGGTAGGGGCGGGTTCTTAATCCCGCCCCTCTTTTTTACCGAACCTTTGCAGACTTACTTAATGACTTAGCATCTCGCTTGATTTGTTCGCTCGTAGTGATGATGTTGTCGAGATTCACTCTAGCGGCATTAATCACTTTGGCGTCAACTACGCCAAGATTTTTAAAGATCGGGC
>DATIBX010000213.1:0-11636 GCA_035457105.1 Pyrinomonadaceae bacterium | reverse complement strand
ATCAGAATGTGCAGAAGTTTCTCGAGGCCGCGCGCAAGCGTCCGGAGTTAACTGGTGTAGCGTCGCAATTCTCTGCAGCCGTGCCACAAGTTTATGCCGATGTCGATCGTGACAAAGTCCTTAAACAGGGAGTCGCCGTCGCCGATGTCTATCAAACCTTACAAGCGTACCTGGGGGGATTATTTTTGAATCAGTTCAATCGTTTTGGCAGACAGTGGCGAGTATTTCTGCAAGCTGAAGGTGATGAGCGTCTGACAGCCGCCGATATTAACCAGTATTACGTCCGGAATAACGATAACAACATGGTCCCACTCTCGGCACTGGTAACAACGCGGAAGGTGTCTGGACCAGAGTATACGAACCGGTTCAACGTCTATCGCGCCGCACAAATCATTGGTTCAGCAGCTCCCGGATATAGCTCGGGCCAGGCGATGAACGCACTTGAAGAGGTAGCCAAAGAAACGCTGCCTCCAGAGATGGGTTACGACTGGGCCGACTTGTCGTATCAGGAAAGAAGCGCCGCCGGCACCACCAAGACTGTATTTGCGTTGTCGCTGGTATTTGTTTTCCTGATTCTAGCTGCTCTCTATGAAAGTTGGTCGCTGCCGTTCTCAGTTCTGTTAACTGTACCCATCGCGGTGTTTGGCGCTTTTCTTGGTTTGCTTATTCGCGGATACGACCTGGATGTCTATGCCCAGATCGGTTTAATCGTGCTGATTGGACTCGCCGCGAAGAATGCAATTCTGATTGTCGAATTCGCAAAGGCGGAACTTGAAAAGGGACGAGGGTTGGTCGATGCCGCGCTCGAGGGTGCCCGACTGAGGCTGCGTCCGATTCTGATGACGTCGTTTGCATTCATACTTGGCTGCGTTCCTTTGTGGATTGCTTCAGGAGCCGGGGCTTCCGCCCGCAGAATTCTGGGCACAGTCGTGATTGTAGGCATGCTAGCGGCGACGGCAATAGCGATCTTTATTATCCCGGCTACTTTTTATTTGGTCGAGAAATTCACCGAACGGTTTGGCGGTAAGCGCGCAACTGCTGATGGTCCAGAGCATGAACCTGCAGCCGGAGATTGAGCATGTCTAATCTGAATCTCCTCTGTGCAACCTTTGTGTAATACGTGTCTCTGTGGTGCGGGCTTTCTTAGGCCTTTGCTCACCACAAAGACACGGAGAACACAAAGGTTGCACGGAGAAAAGCCAGGTTACGACGCTACAGAGGACTGAACATAGGAATGATTTTGAAGTCAAAATGGACGGCGGCAACTGTCACTATTTTCCAGAACTTGAACCTATCTCGAGTTGTAGCCATGGGTCGGGGACCGTTAGTAATACTCTTGCTCTTGAGCCTGACCAGTCAGGCAATCGTCGCACAGAACAAGACTCAAACTCCTCCTGTTAAAACGCCCAGTGATTTTCGCGGCAAAGACGCAAACGCACCAACGGGACCATCGATTGGTGATCTCAAGTGGTTCGAAGTATTCAAAGATCCCGCTCTACAAGATCTGATTCAGAACGCGATGATCAGCAACTACGACCTGCAAGCCGCCGTCGCGCGCATCGATGCAGAACGGGCCAATCTGGGGCTGACACGATCCCAACAGTTTCCGCAAATCGTCGGCAGTGCTGATCTAACCACGGTACGGACTTCGAGCAATGGGCAATTTGCGGGTTCGGGAGCAGGCGGTCAGCGAAGTAGCTTCGGCAGCGTTTTGCTCAATCTACTTGATTTCGAACTCGATATCTGGGGCCGCTTGCGAAACCAAACCAAGGCCGCCCGAGCTCAGCTGCGAGCATCAGAAGAAGATCGAAAAGCTGTAATGACTACCGTCGTAGGTGACGTTGCGACCAATTACTTCAGCCTGCTCGAACTCGACGACGAGTTGGATATTGCGAAACGCACGCTCGCGACAAGAGAAGACTCGCTTAAGCTGATCAGGCTTCGCGAACAAGGTGGGGTGGCGACACTGCTTGATGTGCGCCAGGGTGAAGAACTGGTCTATCAGGCGTCACAAACCATTCCAGACACTGAGCGGGCCATCGAGCAGACTGAAAATCAAATCAGCCTGTTGTCCGGTAGAAATCCCGGTCCAATTCGGCGTGGCAAACCGCTTACGCAACAGGAAGAGTTACCTTCGGTTCCGGCAGGACTACCTTCAGAACTCCTGGAGCGGCGACCCGACATACGGTCAGCTGAACAGAATCTAGTCGCGCAAAAGGCGCTGGTATCGGTGGCTAAAGCAGCGTACTTCCCGAGGATAAGCCTGACTGGATTTTTTGGTTTTCAGAGCAACCAGCTTTCATCTCTTTTTAGTGGTCCAAGTCGCGTGTGGAGTTTTGTGCCGCAACTAGCCCAGCCAATTTTCACGGGCGGGCGCCTGAAGTCAGGCGTCAATTTTGCGAAAGCACAACAAGAGTTCGCATTGGTGCAGTATCAACAAACCATCCAGACAGCATTCCGAGAAGTCTCTGATGCATTGATTCGTTATCGCAAAGAGAAAGAGATTCGAACGCAACAGGAATTACTCGTTAGTACTTTGCGCGATCGTTCGCGGTTAGCCTATCTGCGCTATCAGGGCGGAGTAGATACGTTGTTGAATGCGCTCGATGCGGATCGCGATCTATTCGCTGCCGAGTTGGATTTGGCCCAGACGCGCCGCAATGAGCTTTTGTCACTGGTGCAGCTCTACAAAGCACTCGGCGGCGGCTGGCAATAAATTTTGGAGTGCGCCGGCCCGGCGGCGCTTTGTTATACCTTTATTCATCATCCACGTGCCCCCGGGCCCGCGCACTCCAATTTAATCGTTTAGGGATTCTTTTCCACACTCAACCTCTTCAAAGTCACTTCTTTATCTGCTGGGGTGTTGGGAGTTGAGCGGAGTTCCAGCCGCCACCCAATGCCTTGATCAACTCGACACTCGCGGTCATTTGCTGCATCTGTAAATTCACTTCCGTTCGTTGATTCGTTAACAATGTGGTTTGCGCAGTAATGACGTTTAAATAACTGTCGATACCAGTCTTGTATCTTTCGCTTGCCAGTTCCAACGTCCGCTCTGAAGAACTAACTGCAGCTTGCTGTTGTTCCCTTTCACGCGACAAGATTCGCAAAGCGGCCAGGTTGTCTTCCACCTCTTGAAACGCCGTTAATACTGTCAACCTGTAATTGGCAACGTTGCCATCATATGAAGCAATCGCCGCTTCGCTAACTGCTTTCCGCCGTCCTTTATCAAAGAGCGTCTGCGACAAAGTTGGCCCAAGAGAGAAGAACCGGGCCGGCCAGGTAAACCAACTCGCAATTGAAGTCGCCTCAAAACCCGCCGAAGCGTTAAGCGAGAGAGAAGGATAAAACGCTGCTCGCGCAACCCCAATCTGGTAATTTGCAGAAGGTGATGCAGTGGCGTCTGCTATCACTGAGCCTGGACTCGCTCTCGCTTTCACCAGGAAATTCTGTATTAACTAATTGGCCCACATTTTCTCTTTGCATGATGCACCTCCTTAGATCACGGGCCGGGCCCACAATCAGGGAGAGTAGAGTCTCAGCGAGATCCCGCTCATGCTCGCTTTTCAAAAACCGATCGAAGTCGTCTTGACTCTGTTCTTTGCGACTTCGAGCGCGGCCCAACGGCATCGCCATTTAACCGTTGGGCCGCATACTTCAGTTGATCGCGATGGCTACAGTTTCCCGTTCCGCCGCTTTGCCAGCCTCGGCCAAATCACGTTCCAACGCTCGTTCACGTTTTGACGGCTCTATTTCCCGACCTGTCTCCATACCTGGAGTCCAGACTTCGTAGAGAAAATAGTTGTCACCATACCGGTGAAAAACAACTTCCCCTCGTTTGGGAATCCTGCCCTGGACAGGCTCACTTTCCATCATTGCATGCTCGCTCCGGTGGTAAATATTTGCGATTTCCATAGCGCCTGGTTCATCGCTTATGCGCGAAATTTCGTATTCGCCGGCCGGCAATATTCGCCCCCGCACACTAAAGTCAAACGGAATATTCGCGCGTATGGGTGCGCCGGGTAATTGCCCGAACGCGGTCACAGACATCAACGCCACGGTTACTCCACCAAGCGCCATGCCCAAAATTTTCCTTTTCATCGTCTCTCCTTTGATGGTTGACGTTCGAAGCATTTCGTCGTCCCAAAACCTTCATGCGAGACAGCAAATGCTGACTGCTTCACCGCAAATAATCGATCGCTCGTCATAACTACGCGATCTGTCTTTCAACCGGTTCACTTGAAAACTGTGTGCCACACCCCTCGAGCTCCAATTGCAGTACCGCGAGCGACGCGACCGGATGCCACGCTTCAACAGATCGATCGTCAGAATCACAGCCGAACCACCCGATAGGGATGCAGCCGGTCCCTTCGCTCGCGGTGGAATCTGAACCCATTTCCAACTCATTGTGACTGGAGGAGCAACCATCGATGCCAATTACCGGGATTCTGACGAAACCCGCTGTGGCTTTCTTACTCCGAAAAGAAAAAAGGCCACGCTGAGAGTCCGGGTGCTGGAAAGAGATGCGGATAGGGATTCGGAAGCTGAGAGATTAGCGAAACGCAAAACTCCACGCGTATTCAACCATCGAAGCAAGTTAGTTAGTTGCCAAACTTAAGTTCCATTTTGCATACGAGAGGCTGGCATGATGCTTGCCCGTAAGTACACGCAACGAGTTGAGATATCTCTCGCTGTTCAATTGGAAATAAGGAGTGACAGATGCACGAACACGAAAATGTGGACGTTGTTAAAGACGCCTACCGTGCTGTAAGTGAGAATAACTTCGATGTTCTGCGCGAGTGTCTTGATGAAAATGTGAAGTGGTTTGCAATAGGACCACCTCATCTTATTCCGACCGCAGGCACGCGGTATGGCATTGATCAGGTTGAGCAATACTTTCGCTTAATACAAACGACTGGGGAGTTAAAGATGCTCAACCCGCTCGAGTTCATAGCTGAAGACAACAAGGTAGTTGCAATTGGTGAGCAGGAATCAAGTTGGCCAGGCAACGGACGAACGATTAGGTCGCCCTGGGTTCACGTGTTCACATTTCGACGCGACAGAATTTGCGAGTTTCGAGCTTTTTATGACACCGCTGGTGCTGTGTCAGCACTCAACGCTGCCATCAGAACAGGAAAAAAATTGGCACCGAGACTAGAGCCGGGAATACCCGCCATTTTCTAAACAGTCGGCATTACCGAGACGCGCGAGGACGTCTCTCAGAAAGACAGAGGAGAATCAAGTGAAAAACGAACATTCGATGATGGACAACCAAGACAAACCTCAGGGGGCTTCCGCTAGCCTGAATACATCGGCTGCGACTCCCAAGAAGGAAGAACCCAATAAGGGCAACAAGCAGGGCGAAAAAGAAAAGACGAAACGACGTCAAGGTTCCCATTCTGCGGGCGCTGGTAGGAACCGGTAACCGGTGCCCCTCGGCAGTTCAGCGAATGGGGGCGCTGTCTGCCAACACGCGAAAAGGGACGCTTCTGCTGGGTAAGCGTCCCTTTCGCTTTTTCTAAAAAGAAGGGTGACATCGCTGCCACCCTTCTCATCGCATTCTGCGCATGTCTAGCGACTATTAGAAGTTGAACCTCAGTGCCAACTGAATCACACGTGGATGGCTACTAAAAACGTGCGAGGCTACGTCAAAATCAGTTTCACCCACCGTGTTGAACTGATTTACTCCCGTCGTCGCAATAGGCTGCACGCCGTCAACCGATCCCGGAACATACTGTGGATGATTGAATGCATTGTACAGATCAACTCGGAACTGCAATTTTTTCGTACCTTCGCCAATCCCAAAATCTTTGAAGAGCGAAAAATCGAGGTTCTGAATAGCCGGTAACTGCAGCGTGTTACGGCCGGCATTCGCCAGCGCCCCCACACCCGCCTGGATGTACTGAGCATTCGGATTGTCGGCGAGATAAGCGACGACAGCTCCGCTGCTATTTAAGAGGGGCGATACCGTACTTGACGTATTGGCAACGCCGTTTGGATTAACAATGGTCCTATCCGGAGCCGGATCGCCATTCAGGTTCGAGTCGATACCACTCAACACCGTAGCCTTTGACCCGGATTCGAACGATAGTGTTGCCGCCGTACTAAATCCACCTAAAAACGTCTTCACGAAATGATTAGTACTCCGTGAGAAGAAAGGCAGATCGTACAGTGCTGCAGCAACAAAACGTTGACGATGATCGAGCGCCGAATCAGCCTTCTCCGCTGACATATTCTGAAAGTCCTGTGGCCTCCGCGGTGACAGTACAGTACTGAAAACTTCAGCCGTGCTGTCATCAATCAGGTGACTCCAGGTATATGCACCAGAGAACTGCAGACCGTTGCTCAAGCGACGCGTCAGTGAAACCGCACCCGAGTGATATGTCGAGTTGCCGTTAGACAAAAATGCAGTGATCGGCGAGACAAACCCCGCCGCTGCAAAGGTAGGTAAAACATTGTCGGCCGATTGAAGCTGGTCCAACGTTGTGGTTAGTGAATCGAGCGTTCCCTGTGACGGCGCGGAGAAGAAGGTGGGCAGTGAACCTCCTGGTCCACTGGACACGGTCGGCCCGATGTTAATATGACTCTGCGTCCCCAGGTGAATGCCGCGACTTCCCAGGTAGCGAATCTCTAGAGCGTAGTCTTTGTGAATCTCTCTCTGGTAAGTCAAACTCCATGACAGCGAATACGGCACCTGTTGGTCAGGTATAAATGCGGAGGTTGCCGCTCGGGCAGCAACTGGATCCGTGGTCGCACCAGGCAGCACATTTGGTGGAATTCCACCGTTAGCCAGAAAGTTTGGAGTCACCAGCGGCGTACCCGGAAAGTTGGTCCCTACGTCAACCGTTTGCTGAAGCTGTGGTGGCAGCGACAAGATATAGAGATTATCTACAATCGTGTCGTAGGCCATCGCAAAACTCGCCCGCAGAGAGCTCTGGTCCGCGTTGCCGAAGACTTTATGCCCCCAACCTGACGTGAAGTTAGGAGAATAAGCAAACCCGATTCTGGGAGCGAAATTTTTCTTCTGTGCCTTTGGCTCATCAAAGGTCAATAGGCCAGGGACCGAAGCAATCGCGTTAATCGGCTGCTGCCTCGCAGTCAACGGCACCTGCTGGTACACGTAATTTACTCCCAAATTGAGGTTCAGCCGTGGCCTTATCTTCCAGTCATCCTGCACAAATCCGTAGAACAAGTGTTGGTTGCCGTAGTAAGGCGATGCTCCGACCGTACGCTCGCCGAAGCTTGGCTGTATGTCACGCAGGAACAGGTCAAGGTTCGGATATTCGTAGTCTCCACGACTTCGTTGTACAAATGATTGCGGAGAGATGAGAGTGCGCCAATCGACACCAAATTTGATCGCATGGTTGCCGTGGGTGTAAGTCGCCTGGTCCACGACTTGGTAGCTGTTCTCAATCGTGAATTGCGGCGCATTACTGTCCGGACCAATGCTTAGTCCGAGATCATCCAGATCGATATTCGGAAACTGATCTAGGCCGGGAAAACTGATGTTCGGAACCGGGAACGTCTGCAAATACCGGCGGTATGCCAGACGAGTCTCATTCGTTAGTCGCGGACTAAAGTTATGAATGAGCGTATAAGAAAACAACCGTCCGTCTACTGGAACCAGATCGAAGAACTCTGGAAAGGTTGCAAGATTATCGATGGTCCGGTTGCGATTGAAAATAAACCTGGAGTGATGCTCGGTGTTACTGCTTTGAGTGAAATCCAGGTTGAAGACGATGTTACGATTGTTGGCGAAGTTCGGAGCGGCGAAAGCAATGTTTCCCACTGGAACCGCCAGTTCACTGCCACGCGGACAGTTACCGCCGGCATCGCGAAGTGCGGCGCAAACGGGAATAGTACCCGCATTATTTGTGGCGGCTACCGGTACAAACTGACGAAAGACACCCAGGTTTGTTGCCGAAACCCCAGAGAGTCCCTGTAGCATCGCCAGGCCTTCTGCCGTTGGAGCAGAGATGTTTCCTGGTGAAGCCGCCTGGCCTAAACCGGACTGCTCAAACTGAAAAAAGAAAAACAACTTATTGCGTCCACTCCATCCGTAGGTTCGTGGACCACCCTCACCAAAACGAGGCAAGTACAGTGGACCACCAATGTTAAATCCGTAACGGTTGTTATCGAATCTTGGATTAGTTTCGCGTGTAAGCCCCGAAAGTGTTTGCAAATTATCGAGTGCATTCAAACGTCTGTTCTGAAGAAATTCAAATGCCGTTCCGTGAAAGTCATTGCTACCAGACTTGGTCACGGTGATGAACTGGCCACCAGTCGAACGCGCGAATTCCGCTGAAGTCTGATTGGTCAGTACGTTGAACTCAGCCACCGACTCTGGGGAGATATAAATCTGCGGTCCTGATACTGCTTTGTCATTATTATCAATTCCGTCAACAATGAAGTCGTTGTTGCGTGGACGTTGACCACCAACGGAACCACCCGTGCCGAGGCCCACTCCACCACTACTCACGACGTTTGGTGAAATCAAAGCAAGATTGTAAATTCCTGCACCTTGACTCGATTGGGCCAAGTCAACTACCTGGCGTGCGCTGAAATCCTTTGAAAGATTTATCGTCGTTGTGTCAACGAGTTCTGCACCGCCTGCGGAAACCGTCACCGAAGCCGAAGCACTTGCAGGCTGTAGTGTTGCCGGTAAATCAGTGACCTGATTTAGCTGCACTCTTACCTCGTTGATAGTCAACTGCGCAAAATTCGAACCTGAAGGTGGTTGTATGGTTACCGTGTAAGTACCAACCTGCAGGTTGCTGAATTGATATTCACCTCCACTTCCTGTCGTTGCAGTTTGAGAAGTGGTGGTCTTTGGATCTGTAATGGTCACCGTTGCGCCTGGGACCACTGCCCCAGCCTGATCAACGACAACTCCTCGTACGGTACCCGTTGTCACCTGCGCTTGTAGGGTAATGCCTGACAAGAGCAGAAAAATCACAAGTGAGGCCCCCCGAAATATCTGATGAAGTCTGAGTAGACTTACTTCCATAAAATCCCCGCCTTTCTTACCTGTAAATCGCTTGCTACTTAATGGGCCGACTTTGTAGTCAGCGTCAGTTTTGAACTTAGAGCGAGGAGTTCGAATCGAAGTTGAATTTAACTCGCGCTCGCCACGCTCCGACACTTTTTGAATCGCTTAAAAGGAGCGAACGTAAATTGAACGTAAAGCTCGAAACAACTCCGCGACACTATTAATGGGTGTAAGGGTCACGGCAGCTGGTGTTCAACGAACGTCCACGCAAATCCGACGTCCCTATAGCAATAAAAGTGCCGAGAAATGGATCAGAAACTATTTTGCCGTCTACTGCCCGAAACCGTTGTTTGGTGAGAACTGGTTTTGATTAGTAAATTTTGGCCGTGCGAGGCATGTGTAAAGGTGATGTCAGTACGTTGAGGAGCGCGGCGAAGATTTTGTTTGAGACGCGTGACGTTTGAGGGATTACCTCTACGTTTGGAACATTCGAGACTGGGGCACTTTTTCTCAAAGAAGAAAGAAAGCCTCACAATTGGATTACCTTTAGCCAACACTTAACGATCCATCAGCATCGTATGTGCCAGCAATTAATGCCGAGAGTCACTCCAATCATTTTGCCCTGCGACCCCTTTTTTCTTCAGTCGCTTAGCGATTGAGGTCTGCCAGCACGAAAGTTGCAGCAGCTTCACGTTTGTGTGGTCCGGAAAGCAGCAAATGGTTGAAAGACTCTCAGCTCGTTTAGCGATGGGGTGGCAGCGCTTGCGGCTGAGATTTAACCTACAATCGAAGATCATCGTCCTGGTGACAGGCTCGATGCTTCTAATTCTTTTCACCTCTTCCTATCTACACACGGTCAGGACGCGTGCAGTCGTCGAACAGAATCACTTCGACGGCGCCATCAGTCAAACGACTGTACTCGCAGAACGAATCTCCAGGTATGACTACTTTTCGAGCCTGGACGATCTGCACCAGGAAATGCAGTTAGTGGCCGGATCCCGGCCTGACTTCAAACAAATTGATGCTTATCTGAGTACCTCGTCCGGGCCGCAACTGGTGGCAACGACGGCGCCCGCTGCACCACGACTCGCTTACCTGCCGACGAGTGGGAAAATCGCAACTAATGACGAATACCCTAACCTTCGTTCGACAGAGATCTCCAGGAACAACAATAACTACTGGCTAATAACATCCGACATCAGGAACTCGCATCAAAGCGGATTCATTCAAGCACTCGTCCTGAAGAGTGCTCATCACGAATTAGTCGATAGTCTGCATCGAGAGTACAACCTCTTCTTGTTTGCCGCCGTTGCAGCGTCGGTGGCACTACTTTACCTCCTCTTCAGTTTTTTCTTTCGCCGGCCCGTTCGGGAAATCTTGCAAGCTATGGCTTTAACACGCGGCGGCAACCTGTCCGCGCGTGCACCCGTCAGACGTGACGATGAACTCGGCGAGATAGCCCACGGGTTTAATAATTTGATGGACGATGTAGCGTCGCGATCTGCTGAGCGCGAAGACTTGCTGAAACAGATAGGGGAACTCAACAACGACTTATTGCAGAAAGTCGAGGCCGCGACCGGTGAGTTACGCGCGACTAACGCCAATCTCATCAGGACGCAACAGCGATTGGCGCACTCAGAGCGCATGGCGGCAATCGGCCAGATTACTGCATCGCTGGCCCATGAAATCGGCACGCCCCTGAATGCGGTCGCCGGTCACCTGCAGCTGCTGGGACGAAATCATCGCGACGAACCCGATACCCAGCGGCGGTTGAATATTATCAATGGCCAGTTGGGTGCGATTGTGCAAACCGTCAGAGGCCTGCTGGAACGGACGCATCAACGGGCCACAACCTTCAAGTTACTCGACATCAACGAACTGGTTCGCGAACTGGTCCAACTTATCGGACCTATGCTTGAAACCCGCAACATCAAGTTGGCGATTGAGCTGGAGCAAAATCTGCCGCTAGTGATGGCCGACCGAGACAGCCTGTACCAGGTCTTTTTGAACCTGGTGAACAACAGTTGTGACGCGATGCCGGCCGGTGGTCATTTGAATATCACCACCCAGTTCCGCAGTTATGACCGGCAGGTCGAAATACTTGTCAGCGACTCGGGCGCGGGAATCGAGCCGGACGTGGTCCAACATCTGTTCGAACCAATGTTTACTACTAAGCAGGCTGGAAGTGGTCTGGGGTTAGTGATCGCTCACGACATCATCGTCGACCATCGTGGAAGTATCGAACTCGTTTCCGGTGCAGACGGCGCGGTCTTCCTGTTGGTCTTGCCGGCCGCCGATGTCGCTGAATTGAGCGTGGAAACCAATGCAATCGAGGTGGAAACAAATGCCGCGTAAGTCTCCTCATATTCTGGTTGTCGACGATGATCGAGTGACCTGCGAATTGTTGTGTGAAGTGTTCGGCCATGAGGGCTTCGAAGCGACGTTCAAACATAGTGGCGAAGAAGCACTAGCTCAATTGGAAGTGGCGTCAGCCGATCTCCTGCTGAGCGATATTCGAATGAAGACGCGGCTCGACGGTCTGTCGTTACTCGAATTGGTTCGTCGTGACTATCCGGAAACGCCCGTGGTGCTTATGACGGCCTTCGGATCGATTGAAACTGCGATTCGGGCAGTTAAAGAAGGGGCGTTT
>DATIBX010000212.1:0-3048 GCA_035457105.1 Pyrinomonadaceae bacterium | reverse complement strand
CAGGCCCATCCGTTTTGGGAGAGAGAAGCACCTTTTTTCCAGTCGATACGTCGAGCAACCAGAGCGTGCTTGTCGTATTGGACAGGAAATCACAAAAGACGATTTGCTTATCATCAGGGGACCACGCGTAGGCTTTTAAATAACTTCCTGAAGACTGAACCAGCAGACGATCCGTTTTCGGATCAATAGGATTCAGCACCCGGAGATTTACGCCAACCGAACCGGAAGGGCTTGAACTGTAAACTATCTGGCTACCAGCGTTGGACCACACTGGTTCAGTATTTCTCGATTTCCCGTCGGACAGTTGTTTTGAGTTGCCGCCGTCGATCTCATACAGGTAAAGCTGGAAGTTTTCATTACCTTCAGTGTCCTTCGTGTAAGCGAGATATTTGTATTGTGGTTGAAAGTAAACGTCATAGATACCCGGCGATTGAATGTAAATTGACGAAGTTTCAGGGCTGGCGCCGGGACTCTTAACCCTTGAGATCCAGGTCACGCTCGATAATCCTTTCAACCAGATCTCTCGTTTAGTCGGATCCCAGCCTGCTAATGGCAGGCCATAAATCTGCGAATACGGCGCGACCTCAGCAGCCAGAGTTGCCGGCACCGGCGGAACGCCCAGTACCTCGATGTTCTTGTCAACCGTGACGAAACTCTGCGCCAAGCCGACGACACAGCCCATCAGAATTAGCAAGACGCCATGCATCACTCGCATGCGGCACTGGCGAAATGTCGATCGAAATTGCTTCTTCATATCGCAGAGCATTATGCGCAACTTAAAAACCTATGTTCACATTAAATGACATTCTCTATAGACGACAGAAATCGACTCAACTTCCAGGCAACCTTAAAAATTTTTTTGAATGGACCGAATGACGCAAAATTATTTTCCTGCGCGTGGAATTCTTGTCTGTTTGCTGCGTCATTAGAACCAACCAGGAGGTCTCTTTCCGCTAAACCAAGCTCCCCATCAGTTGCCATGAATTCGAAAACGTCTAGTTTGGACTATGGACTCGTCGGTGAATCCGCTGCGATGAGGATGCTGTATCGTCAGATCCGTATGGCGGCCCGATGCGATCTCACTGTGCTGATCTCCGGTGAATCCGGCACCGGAAAAGAACTCGTGGCGCGCGCCATTCATCTTCAAAGCTCACGCGCAAAGAAACCGTTTGTTTCGCTAAACTGCGGCACGCTTACTGAAACGCTCTTGGAATCAGAACTCTTCGGCTATGAACGAGGAGCCTTCACCGGCGCGCACCACAACAAGAAGGGGCTTTTTGAAGCCGCGCACACCGGAACGATCTTTCTCGATGAAATCGGCGAGATGTCGCCGAGTTCCCAAGTAAAGCTGCTTCGCGTTCTCCAAGAGAGCGCTTTCAGACCTGTTGGGGGACACCTGGAGATCTCTGTTGATGTTCGCGTCATTGCCGCAACTAATCGCGAACTAGCGGCGGAAACAGCGTCCGGCCGTTTTCGAGCTGATCTTTTTTATCGAATCGCTGTGTTGACTATAAACACCCCGGCACTACGAAGCCGACCATCAGATATTCCGATCCTCATTCAATATTTTTTGGATCAAGCACAAAAGACATTGACGCGGTCTCAGAAGCACAAAATCGAAGACCACGCCATCTCAATGCTATCTACTTACGGTTGGCCGGGTAACGTTCGACAACTCAGACACGTTGTGGAACGGTTAGTTGCTACGGCATCGGGAGGAGCAACGATTACTGTAGATGATATTCATGCAGCGTTGCCCGGAACTGCTCTGACCGCCACATCGCAGATACCACTCGTCTATCACGAGAACGAGTCACTCGATCAGTTCCTGGATCGAGTCACGCTTCAACTTTACGGTCAGTTACTCGCAAAAACGGGCAGCCACACGAAAACAGCCCGTATCTTGCGTACCGACCGAGTGTCGCTTTATCAGCGCATTGAACGTGCCCGCGAGCGATTGCAACTTGCCTAGTGCCTTCGAACGAAAGGGCGTCGAGCTCCCCCACCAAGGTCGACGCCCCGGAACCCACACTCTGGGCCGCATGTGGGATAGCTGCTCAAAGTTCTTTCACATCACAGAACTCCGGCTATGTGCCGCTTTATATATGTCGCTCCTGCAGCACCGCAATATTGATACGAGCTTGGTCCAAGCCGCCTTTATGCCAGGGTTTTAGCATCGGTGAAGACACACCTATCCACTCCCGCTTGGGCGGGACCGGACTCGCTCACCTAGCGACCGTATCGCCTAACGAATCAAACTGAGAACCGTCAGAAGGATCGTGGTGGCAATGGTGTTGCTACTGCTCTGCGTTGTCGGCGGTGGCGGCGTAACTGGCGCGCCCGCTGTTGGTATATCACCCGCCAGTGCTGAGGCCGACAGAACGCATGTAAGGATTAGCGCCAAAGCAAGTCGTTTCATTTGAGTTTCTCCTGTTGAAGAGTTACCAGAACTCTGGCATCGGCAAATAAGACAATAAGGAACGATTCCTTGCAAGGGAACGGCTTAGGGAACTACTATCGCGCTCGCAGTCACTTTCCTCCCGTCCATTCGAAAGGTTTTGTGTCCAATGAGGACGACTCTGGCGAAGCTGGATTCCTCGCGCCTTACGCTCAATGAAAGCGCTTGGCTCAGATGTCAGGCCGCTGTAGAACTCAAGGACAGAGGCGATTACGACAGGGCGCGAGAGGTCATGCGTCCTTTCTGGAAAAAGTTTGGCGAGCGTCCCGAACTCGAAGGACTAAACCCTCCGATGGCGGCCGAAGTTCTACTTCACGTCGGAATTCTGACCAGATGGATCGGCAGCAAGAATCAGATCAGTGATGCCCAAGACGTCGCGAAGGATTTAATAAGCGAAAGTATCACGTTGTTTGAATCGTTAGGAGATACCCTGCGTGTCGCGGCGGCGCGGGCTGAGTTGGGCTTTTGTTATTGGTGGGCTGGTGCGTTGGATGAAGCACGAATCATGCTCACCGAAGCATTGAAGAAACTAACCATTGAAGGAAACACGCGGGCAAACGCGCTTATCTTTCTGGCAATTGTCGAATGGT
>DATIBX010000211.1:0-4969 GCA_035457105.1 Pyrinomonadaceae bacterium | reverse complement strand
AGCGGCCAGGAAACACCTACTCTTTGGATGTCGTGTCGCAACTCCGATGTTATTGGAACCATCTGTGTCCGCCAAAGGCTTTCCGGCTAAGCGCGTTGCCTTTCCTTTTGACTATCGCAAACAGCCAAGCGCAGAACTATTGCGGCTTTTCGACGAAGCTGCTAACTGGGCTGTAGGGAACATCAACATCAGACAATTTATCGAAGTATTTACGGACGAGTGGAAGGAGATTTACAGGCGGCGCAAAACAGCGTATGCCGAGCCTGCTCAAGCGGACGTTACTGGATTTGACGGAAAGCATGCCCCCGACAATCTTGTCGGATTGGCATTCTCAGGGGGAGGAATCCGCAGTGCCACATTTTGTCTTGGCGTTTTGCAGGCCCTGAATGAGCTCAACCTCCTACGCATTTTCGACTATTTTTCCACCGTCTCAGGTGGCGGCTACGTTGGAGGATGGTGGAGTGCATGGTTAAGCCGGCCCAAAGACGATCAGACTAACGGTATCTTTCCCAATGCTGAAAAAATTGAGCCCGCACGACTGGACCAATATCGATGGCGTTCCAAGAGCACACAGGTAGCCGAAGGTTCGCTCTCCGCGTGGCGCGACCCGATTCATCATCTACGACTTTTCGCCAACTACCTCACACCTCGCACTGGAGGCTTTAGCGCAGATACCTGGCGAGCGGTCGCCATACTGTCGCGAAATCTGCTCTTGACGTGGCTCATGTTGTTGCCACTCTTGCTCACCTTCGTGATCGCGGCGCAAACCCTTTTTCTGCTGTACCCACAAGCAGAATTCCTTAACACCCACTGGGCTGATTTCCAGCAAACAGCACAGGCTCGGAACAAGCAGGCAGCCGCGATTAGCGATCAGAACCAATTACAAAAGTTTAACGAGGAAACCGAAGCTAAACTGGACGAGCACCGCGGCCGGTATCGACAGATTCTGGCCCAGCGCGCCTTATTTATCGTTCTTATACTGCTACCAGTGGTCGGTTGGATTGCTCTGATGTTCATCGCGTACATGCGAAGCAATTCTGCGATTCCGTTTCTCGTCAAGTTGAAGGATCGATTGTTCTCGTCTGAAGGAAGTTTTAAGTGGGGATTAGAAGGTAGCTTTTTGGCCCATCTTGTCGGAGCCTTTGGCGTAGCTGCAATTGTCGTCCTGGTTCTCTTTCTTGCCGCGCCTCCGGAAACATGGCAGAACACGCTGAGTTGGCTTCAATCGTCGCAATGGGGAATAGCACTTGGCTTATGGGCGGCAGTCGGAGCTGGGCTTGTGCTCGTAACGATGCCGTGGCGCCGTCTGAATGAAGATGCCGGTGACGCGAAAACTGAGGAGGAGCTGCGTCGAGGGGTCTGGCGTAACCAAATCGGTAGAATGCATTCAAAGCTGCTGGTGACCTTGGTCATGCTGGCAGTACTACTTGTTTTTGCGGCTTACGGGCACGAGATGTTTGACTATCTTTGGCGCGACCCCGAGCCACGCAAACAGTTGCTTGGCTACGTAGCGAAAGTCGGAGGCTGGGGCGCCATCATAGCCACAATCTTTGGCACAATCTTCAGTGCTATAAAGTCGGCGCCGGCGGGTGGCCATGATAGTGGAGACGTCAAGGAACCACCTGCATGGCAAAACGCAATATTTGTGCTGACGCCGCTCCTGGTTATTTTCACGTTAATGGTCATGGGAGCATGGGTGGCCCATGAAATCTTTTCCACACTGAATCAGTCTTCAGGACCTCCCTGGACCCTATATACGATCGTCTTGGTGGGAGCATTTCTCTCGCTCTTCTTCGCGTTGTTTGAAGCTCGCTGGAAAACCCGGTGGGTATACCTTTTCCTTGCAGCCGGTACGTTAATGATCCTTGGTGCTGCCTTTCTTATCTATTCGCAGCGTATAACTCTGCCGTCACACAAATGGTTACTCTTGGTTGCTGCCATAATTGGCAGTGCTCTTCTCTTCAGATTAGGAAACAAGGGCGACCGGTGGAGCGGTGGCTGGAGCCGGCTTGAAGTGCGTTTATTAAATAGACAGCCGGGTCATGACGAACAGAACGAAGAGCAAACAGGCGCCCGTTGGTTTTCAAGAGCAGTACTCTTCGTCGCGATGCTAGTGCCAATAGGTGTGTGGTGGTTCTTCGCGGATCAATTAACGGGTGGTGTAAATGACCGCATCGAACTCACTGTCATTGGTCTAACAGGAATGGCACTGTGTCTCTTCTTCGTTTCCACGGAGTCCATTCTCGGCAAGGGAGACAACCGCGGATCGCTGATAGTTCTTAGCTCAGTTTATTTGGTATCACTCATCCTTTTGGTTATAAGTTTCCACACCCCGGAAGCCACGAAGCCCGTCTACATCGCACTTGGGTTTTTTGCAATCACCATCACCTGGGTAATAGCGCTTGGCTGGATGGCCGACCCAAACGCTATCTCCATGCATGGTTTCTACAAGAGCCGGTTGGTGCGCGCATATCTTGGAGCATCAAACCCTAAACGTTTCGAAAAACTGTACGAGATCACGGAAACAGCGGTGGGCGACGACGTGTTGCTAACTGATATGAAAAACTGCGAGCGAAGCGCGCCGTACCATCTTCTCAACACGACGCTTAATCTCACCGGCGGTCGCGATCTGGCAACCGCACAGCGCTCGTCAGCAATGTTTATTTTGTCGAAGCTTTACTGTGGTTCGTTCAGGACTGGATTCCAACGAACCAAGCGATATGCAAACGGGTCGTTGTCATTAGGAATGGCCGTTGCGACTTCTGGAGCGGCGGTCAGTCCAGGGATGGGCGCTGGAAAGACAACTTCATCTCAAGCGATGTTGATGACACTACTTAATATTCGACTGGGTTTCTGGGCCCCATCGCCCGGAGGCGAACATTGGGAATCACGTCAGACTCGTCTCTGGCCCTTGCATACACTGCGGGAGTTTCTGTCCCAGACCAACGACCTTTCGAGTTATTGCTACCTCACTGACGGTGGACATTTTGACAACCTTGGCATCTATTCTCTGGTTGAGCGCGGTTGCAGGTACATTGTGGTCGTGGATGCGGTGGCCGATCCCGAACCCTGTTTTAGTGACTTGGGAAACTCAATCCGACGGTGCCGCATAGACTTCAATGCTGACATCGATTTGAACATCACTCCCTTTCTCAAGCCGAAGACTGATCCTGTTGTAAATCAGCACTACTCTGTCGGCCGGATTACCTATTCACAAGAACATGTTGAGAAATTGGGCTGGAAAGACGTTTCGCCCGAAGCCCGCACTGGCGTGATTGTCTATATAAAGAGCTCGCTGCTTAGGAACGAAAAAGAACTGCGGGCGGATGTGCGTCAATACGGAATTGAAAACTCCGATTTTCCTCAACAATCAACTGTCAACCAATGGTTTGGTGAGGCGCAGTTTGAGAGTTATCGGCAGCTCGGAAAGCATTGCTGTTTGAGTGCGTTTGATAAGGTGACTATCGACGGCGGAAGCATCGGAGAAGCGCTCTCGCCGGAGTTGATCAAAGCATTCTTCGATGCCACTAAAATCAAATCGCCGTTGAATTAGCGATCAGCTTCTTACTAACTTATTCACAAGACAAATCAGCGCGAATATAACAACTACGCCACAGAGGGCTAAAAGACTCAATTTTAGCTTCGTGAACCAACTCGCGATCGAAGCCAGGGTCAGATGTTGTCGTGGATAAGCGAATAGCATGAATGCAATAAGACTATTCTCACAGTAATCGAAAAGCATCACTATGAATGGCAACACTGCCAGCAGATGCAGTGATTTATTCATGGAACATTTTTGGAAAATGTAAATGATGAGCAAGCTCAGGAACGAGGAATAGATGATCGGGTAAATTATATCCACCGTGATCTCTGTCCAGGCATAAACCTGACGGCCTCGTTCCTGGAGTTTGGAAAATAGCTCGTAGGCGTCTGTCGCAGTGTAAGAAGTGAAATCAAGCGTCGTCTTGTCCATGTGAGAGTAGGTTCTTAGAAATCTCTTGCGCCATTCAAAGAATACAGTGAAGGGTATAGAAACTATGAGCAGAGCAATCAGGACTCTGCCATTCGCCATTTGCGCAAGTTTGTCGAGGATACTAAGCATTATTACCTCCCAGGAATGAGGCCAACATAGTTTCTTCCAGGTTCAGGATGCGACGAAATATTTTCTCGAATAATCTCATTACGTGTGGACGAGGAAAGTTTATTTGCCTGGACAAAATGCATGTCAGGACCCAAGTTTAGTTCAAATCAATCACTTTCGCAGTTAAAGCCCAGCACGGCATGGCCCGAGGTCGTTGAGCCCGGAGAGCAAAAGCTCTTCGAGGATTTCGCAAACTCGGTTATCGCCGCGCAACAGAAAGAAGTGGCGGAGCAATCGAACGGCACATTGTTGCGCGGGTTTCACGCAAAGCTTCATGCCGGCCTAGTGGGCGAGTTTCAAGTTCTGCCCGACCTTCCAGAGTATGCACGTTTCGGCGTATTCACCGAGCCTCGTGTATTCCCCGCCGTAGTCAGATTCTCGAATGGCAAACCGACTAGCGGACCGGACAAGCGTCCTGAGCCGAGAGGTATCGGCATCAAGCTTATAGGCGTTCCCGGAGACAAATTGCCGCCGGGCAAGACGGATGATGTGACTCAGGACTTCCTGGCAACGAGCCATTCGGTCACTTCTACGGTTCGGAATGCAAAACAATTCATCGCCTTTATCGAGGCGGAGCGCAAATCCGGCCTGCTGCCCGTTAACCTGGCCCGTGCCGTTGGCGTGCGCGAATCGCTGCGCATCCTGGTTGCTCTCGTCCGCACAGTCGCTCTCAGCAGAGTAAAAAGCGTCGCCACTGAGCATTACTCGGGCACTGCCCCTATCAAATTCGGACCATACGCAGTGAAATACACGGTCAGGCCCGCCCCGAATACTGAGCCACCCGCCCGCCGCGAGAGGACGCCCGACTTTTTGCGGGAAGAGTTGGCG
>DATIBX010000210.1:0-14042 GCA_035457105.1 Pyrinomonadaceae bacterium | reverse complement strand
ACGTTCAGCTGAGGTAGACCAATTGGTTCTTTCACACCGTCTTGAATCCCAAAATCGAGCGGATTCAACTTAGCATTTGGACTAAACAATATGTGGATGCGATTGAAGCCGAAGCGTGCTTCATTTACGACGGCCGAACTGAACGTATGAGTTTCGTTCAAGGTAAAAATTTGGCGACGTGAACTGCGAGTATCGCCAAAACCGGGCAGAGTATTGAGTTGAAGTGTTGGTTCGCCACGCTGATCGCGTTGAATAGCATAATATCCGTGGAGACGGTCATTGACTCCGATGTTGTGATTGATGTCGAGAGTCCACTGATCGATATCGACAGGTGCTGTAGCGGCACCCGCAAAACCGTTAGTCCCGACGTTTGCTCGTGGAATGAGCGGCAACAATTTAAGGATGACGGGATCCGTAACTGCAGCTCTTTGCGCTTCGGTTGGTACTGTCACGCCAGAAATCGTCAATCCTTGTCTTTGGCGAGTTCCTTCATAACTGAAGAAAAAGAAAGTTTTATTTTTTCCTTCGTAGCCAAAAGTGGGCCCACCTTCACCGAAGTGTGGGAAATTTACAGGACCACCGATATTGAAGCCAAACTGGTTGCGTTTGAAGGGCGCTGGTTGCGCCGTGCGTTCAAAGAAATTTCGCGCATCCAAAGCATCATTGCGAAGAAATTCAAAGAATTCACCGTGGTAATCATTGGTTCCCGAGCGAGTTGCAATGTTTACGATAGCACCCGAGTTTCTGCCATACTCCGCACTGAATGTTGAATTGTCAGCCTTGAACTCCTGAACGGTATTGATCGACGGCTGGAACGTAATCTGGTTCTGCACCATGTCGTTCAAATTTACGCCGTTAATCATGAAGTTCACTGTGTCTTCGCGACCGCCCGCCGTGTTCAGGCCAAACGACCCTTGCCCACGAAGCGGGGCAGTTAAAAAGCCGTTCTGTGGTGGAGTTACTGAACCGGGTATCAAAAGACCCAGATCAACAAAGTGACGACCGTTGAGGGGAATTTCCTGAACTGTCCGTTGATTGATAACGGATCCAACTGAAGTAGTGGCAGTCTCGACTATGGGAAGATCAGAGGTGACCTGTACTTGTTCGGAGATGGCGCCAACTTCCATTTGAAAGTTTTGCACCAACGTTTTGGCGACCTCTACTGAGACTTGGTCGACAACCTGAGTTTTGAATCCGTCAACTCGTGCTTCAATCGAATATGTGCCGACTTGAAGGGCGGCGAATTGATAGCTGCCTTGAGAGTCGGATTGGGTTGTTCGCTCAAACGACGTGCTACGGTTCTTGATAATGACAGTTACGTTAGGGAGAACATCGCCTTTCGAGTCAGTCACCGTACCCTGAACCGTGGCAGTGGATTGAGCAAAAACGGGGGAAGTCAGAAAT
The DNA here is from genome assembly GCA_035457105.1 of Pyrinomonadaceae bacterium. Classification (GTDB taxonomy): domain Bacteria; phylum Acidobacteriota; class Blastocatellia; order Pyrinomonadales; family Pyrinomonadaceae; genus PSRF01. The sequence continues at coordinate 12,638 of DATIBX010000210.1, read as the reverse complement.
AGGCCGACCGCCAACAAGACTAACGGTAGGGACAGACCAAACTTTCTGCTAAACATGCATTAAACCTCCTGAAGTGCTGGACTGATACACCTCGACCCAGCCCGGTAGCTGATAGGCAACCAGGATTTCTTGTGGCGTTCTGCCATCAAACAAGCCCGAGGCAATCGCCGAATTTACCCTAATGAAAGTGGGGGAGTTATTTACACACTAGCAACAGCGATGCCGCTGGGCCATGTTCGTCATTGCTAAAATTTTCTAAAGAAAATCGCCTGCTTTCCGGTGCTGAAAGACCGGAATTATCCGAAAACAACAAGCTCATCCGAAAGCACAGAGATCCAATCATTTTTCAATACTCATTTCCCAGTTTTGATTTATCCCTGATCCGCGAAATCGCTACCAACTCGAGAGAAAGTCCCGCAGACTCTGGTCCATTGAAGCGAACGACTCCGCACAAAAGAGTACTGCCTGAAAGTGCGTTGGATCGTACTCATGACTTGCGGCTACTTCCAGGTCTAGCGGCCAAAGTTCCGCCTTGTCCATCGCCTCCAATTCTCCGGCCGACGACAACAATCCAGTCCCATAAGCCTTGAGGACACCGTCTTCACGTAAGACCCCAAACTCGATTGTGAACCAGTACACACGCGACAGCCGGTCCAGGTCTTTTTCGGTCTTAGTCCGGCGTACTGCCTCGCCAAATAGACGGTTGAGTTGTGCAAAACGTTCGCTTGCCAGCGTGACGGCATGGCCAATTATTTCGTGGGCAACATCAGGTTCGGGCGTGTAGAGCGGAGTAGAATGATGACGGATATATTGAGTGCAGAGGAAAACTCCATCGGCCAGTGACTCAAGAAAGATCCGAGGTTCAACTAACCCGGCCACTGGTTCAAGGCGAAAACCGCTTAAAGCCTCTACTTTTTCACTAACCTCGTTAAGTTGCGGTATCCGCTCAGACGGAAACGCCAACCGCTTAAGACACTCTCGATATTCATTGCACGCATATTTTTCATGGGCGGGTTCCAGCGCGGTCCAAATGGTGGACCAAACTTCATTCTCCAGAGAAGTATAGGGGGCTGGAGGAATTGGCTCGCCTTTGCGATAGGTGAAGGCGATCTCCGCAATGGAGTTTCGGCGAGCACGATACTCCGGATCTCTAAATCCGGGATGGTCAGGATCCAGTTTGACCAGAGTTCGGTCAGACCCGTCCTGATCGTTGGCGGTCACCGGCCTCATATCGACGTGGTCGAGCAAAATTGTTTTAGTGTTCATGTTCTTCACCTCGGAACCTTCGGGACGATATTTACTTCAAAGCACAAAAAAACCGGCCACCATCTCCCTGGAGATTGGTGGCCGGTTTCTGGAATCTTGTCTTTTGTTACTAAGCGCTGTTAGTAACGACAGCCCATCGCCCAACCATCTCTCCAGTCGAGAGCTGGCCGTAATAGTAATAATAGCGATACTGGCTGCAGTTCATACGCCGACAGAATACGCACCAACCTCAGACCTCGTCAAGACGGAATTATTTTGCGTGGCTTTCAGTTGAAATTTTGATGTCTTTCATTGCCCTCTCCGATCCTCTTACGCTATCTTCACTTTTGGTTCCTTGCGGCATGCCTTGGTCTCTCACGGTTCGAGAAATGATGTTCGAACATACCTGACATCTATCGATCTGGAAGGGTTTCAACATGGAAAACAAAACCTGCTCAAACTGCGGCTTTATCGCTCAGCCGTCGGCTGAATTCTGCGTGAGCTGCGGCCGCGAACTCTCATCATTTGTCGCGGACAACAACAAGCGACAGAGCACTTCGGAGAATCAACTTTATTCAATTCAACCTTTCACCGGCGTTGGCTCCGTGCTCAATCCAACCCTGAAGATTTTCACCACGAACTTCTGGTTCATCTCAAAACTAGTGTTTGTGATTTTTGCGCCATTAGAACTTATTAAAGTCTTAGGTATCGGCGCGGTAGACGCGAATTGGCAGAATGCGTTCGGAGCAGGATTGCTGTGGCTGATTTGTAACGCCTTGATCGCACCGTCGTTAATTTATTCTCTGGTCGTCCAAATGCGGACCGGGACTACGCCGGGCTTGCATGAAGCGTACCGATACGGATTGAGCAGACTTATTCCATTTTGCGCCTGCGTCGCACTTTCATGGCTTTTGATAGGATTGGGTTTCGTTGCTTTGATCATACCGGGCATCATCCTGAGCCTGGCATTTCAAGTAGTTTATCCTTTGGCCACGCTGGAAAAAGGCAGCCCAGTAGAGATCTTGAAACGAAGCTATCGCTTGACCGATGGTTACAAAGGGACCATTTTCGGTGCGGTGTTTGTCCTAGGATTGTTGTGTTCAGCCGTGGGATTTCCCATTACTACCTTGTCGGCCGTTCTAATAATGTCCGATCACGTATTCTGGCCACTACAAGTGGCGCTGGCCATTCTGACGGACATTCTCAATGAGGCATACACAGTACTTGCATTGGTTATCTACTTAAGCATTCTTTCAACGGCGGTTCGAAGTGAAACCGCTGAAAACTTGTCGATCAATTTCGAACGTTAAGGTCAAATGTATTCAGCTCAAATCACGCGGAGTAATCCAACTTGTATTGTGCTACTGCTCGATCAATCTGGCTCGATGTCCGACCCATTCAGCGGCGATACTGCATCCAAGAAATCTGATTTTGTTGCGGAGGTCGTTAATCACACGCTGCATGACCTGGTGATCAGATGCACCAAAACGGAGGAAGTCAGAAACTACTATTACGTTGCCGTTATTGGCTATGGACGTGTCGTCGGCCCCGCATTTCGTGGCCCGTTGGCTTCGCGAAATCTGGTCTCAATTTCTGATGTTGCAGATTACCCGCTTCAGGTCAAAAACAGTTACAAACGCGTCGCTGACGGCGCGGGTGGCTGGGTCGAGATTCCAATCCGTTACCCCGTTTGGATTAATCCATTAGCGGACGGAAAAACGCCAATGTGTGAGGCACTGACTCTTGTTAAGAATATTCTGGAAAACTGGGTAGCTGAACATCCGCAAGGCTTTCCACCAACGGTACTGCATCTTACAGATGGTGAATCGAGTGACGGCGATCCTGACTACGTGGGACGTCAGATAATGGCACTTAAGACGGGTGACGGGCCGGTATTACTTTTTAATTGTCATATCACCTCATTGCGGCGGGATAAGATCGAATACCCCAGTGATGAAACCGTCTTATCTGACGGATTCGCTCGAACGCTATTCCAAATCTCGAGTCACCTGCCAGAAAACTTTCTGGCTGCCGCAGCTCAACTGGGCGTCCGAGCAAGACCGGGCTCTCGAGGCTTTGTTTTTAATGCGGACCCGTCCTCGATTGTTCAATTTTACGAGATTGGAACCAGTTTGACGGGAATGACTCCCTATCGCTGGATGGACGATCGCACCGAATCAGCATGACTTCGCCGAAAAAAAGTCAGCTCGGGAAGGTAAGTCTGAGGCAGTTCCTGCATCCGAAGACAGGGCACACACCGGCGGAATGTGAAGATGCTATCGCCTACAACCTGGGCAACAATCGCTTTGCAATAGCCGACGGAGCAACTGAAGCATTTGATGCGCGCAACTGGGCTGACCAGCTGGTCGCGTCGTGGGTACTCCGAGAAGATGCTTTGAGTTCAGCTGACTTCTGGGATTTCATCACAGAACAAGGTCTCATCCTCTCGGCATCGTGGAGCAAGTTGAGATTGCCATGGTACTCAGAGGAAAAGGCTCGGGCTGGGTCATTCGCCGCCTTTATCGGAATTGAAATAGATATCGACGCGGGATCATGGCAAGCGATCGCTCTGGGAGACTCGTGTCTGATTCAGCTTAGGAATAGCCAGGTCATAAATGCCTTACCAATTGCTGCTTCGACTGAATTTAACTCGACTCCAATCCTGGCGCCGTCAAATACATATCTGCAATCTGAAGCAGCATTGCAGATCGTCTCGAAGACGGGAGACCTCGAAAACGGTGATAAGTTCCTGCTGCTTTCTGATGCCGTAGCAGCCTGGTTCTTACGCATTTTTGAAGACCAGGATCTCGGGCTTCTACACCACTTCGCGAGTCTGTTCAATGGTGATGATGAAGTGACTTTAGTGAACTTCTTTGAAACCGAACGCTCGGCGCAGCGTCTAAAAGACGACGATATTGCTGTTCTTGGTATTGAGGTGTCGAGAATTTAAGTTGCAAGTATCACCCGAACAACCTCTGAGTCTTCATAACTGGCCCACGGCGCGGCAATTTACTGAGGCTGTGCAATGTCCAGCGATCTGCTTTTCAAATCCTCTACTGAAAAGCACTTTGCCCGCCGTTGACCGGCTCGGGATGCCGCTGGTGACTTCAGGACAGTTTGCCTACGTCTACAAGCTAAAAGCGCCTAACGGTAACGGCGACGTGGCCGTCAGATGTTTCCGAGGCTATCTCGGAGACCGTGACCAGCGTTATCGCGCAATTCAGAGTTATCTGCACACTAATCCCATCCCTTTTATCTCAGAATTTGTTTATGCGCCGGATGGCATCCTGATCGGTGGCCAGAGATTTCCAATTCTCTTTATGGACTGGATTGATGGGCCAACTCTCGATGTTTATATCCATGAAATGCTGGATCGCAAAGAGGTCCTGCTGCACCTCTCTCAGGAATGGCTACGACTGACCGCTGCCTTGCGCGACGCCGGTGTAGCGCATGGCGATTTGCAACACGGAAATATCATCGTTCAAAACGGCAGTCTGCGGCTGGTGGACCACGATGGCATCTTCGTTCCGCAAATGAATAAGTGGACCGCCAGTGAGGTAGGGCATCAAAACTATCAACACCCCCTGCGTGACCCACACCACTTCGACGCAACATTGGATAACTTTTCCGCCCTGGTGATTTATCTCGCCTTGATCTCTTTGGCAGAGCAACCGGATCTCTGGCGAGAGTTTCACGACGAGAATTTGCTTTTCAACAAGTCCGATTTCATCAATCCTGACCAATCACGACTGTTCCAAAGAATCATGTCAATTGGACCAGAACAGCGTCGTATCGCTGAGACGCTGAGTAAGGCGGCCATGGGACCTCCAACTGCTGTGCCGTGTCTGCTTGATCTGGTTGACGTTAAAGCTGGATTACCACTTTGGATGAATGCGCCGGCTAATCTCGAGTCGCACGCGAAATCCAGGGAACTGCGGATAGATCCGGAAATACATCGTCAACAGCCTCGCTGGCCGTCACGCTCTCAGCCTTCAAGTGGTGCAACAACCCCGACGACCCCCTCTTCTTCGACTGTTCAAACACTCTTTGGCCCAAATGCTCCTGGATCAGTGGCGCCAAAAGGTATCTCCGACCCAATGGCGATCGGCCCGAACACACTTAAGTTTGCAAAGGAATTACTGGGGAAAACTTTTCTCGGTTGGTATTGGCTATTTTATGTTCTCCTGCAGATCCTCGATCTAAATTTCCTAGTATCGTTTGCGGTGGCACTGGTTACTCTTGGCCTCATTTGTTTGACCTACGGCTTTATCCGAGCTCGCCAGCTTGCCCGAGATGCTAAGCTGGCAAAAGCTTTGACAACTCAAGCTTCAACCACGGTACAACCAGTGTTGAGCGCGCCACGCCCGGCGCCTGTGAGCATCACAGCAAGTTCAAATGGTTCTATTGTCGGTAATGCCTCGCTCAATATCTATCATCAGGCTAATTGCGACTGGGTCAAACAAATCCCTGATAAAAATCGAGTCGCCTTTTCTTCAACTTACGAGGCTGCTACGGCTGGTTTTAAGGCTTGCCAGGTTTGTTCTCCGACTGCGCCTAGTCGAATTTGAGAACTTGACGCTCAGCAAAAAAGTCGGCCCACGTATTACCCTTGCCCTTGAGGAGTTCCGCCGCGTTCTGGATGGTGAAATCTGTGATCTTCACGCCGTCTTCAACTTGTTTCCAACTGAGTGGCATTGAAACACTCGCTTTTGGTTTTGCCCTGGCAGCATAAACAGCAGCGAGACTCTTGCCTCTGGCATTTTGCATCCAATCAACGTAGACCTGAGTGCTCTTGCGCTTAGCGATCGTCCGTTCTATTGTCGCGATTTTAGGAGCACGGCGCGCAACCTCACCCGCAAAGAGACGCGCAAACTCTGCCACTTTGTCATAAGTATTCGACGGTTTAAGCGGAACGTAGATATGAATTCCAGAAGAACCGGAAGTCTTGGGAAACGCAACTAGTCCTATATCATCGGCAACCTGTTTGACAACGAGTGCTACCTTCAAAACATTCTCCCAAGGCGCGCTTTTTGGATCGAGGTCGATGGCGATGTAATCAGGTTTATCGAGATGCTTGGTCGTTGAATGCCACGGATGCTGTTCAATCGATCCGAGATTCACAAAATGAATCAATGATCCAACAGTCGAATAGACGGCATAGTCGAGTTGCCGGCCCTCCTGATTTGTTAACCGAACTGTCTTGATGAAGGAAGGCGCACTCTCGAGATCCTGCTGGAAAAACATTGGTGCCTTGATACCGCGGGGCCAACGCTGGAGTATCGCCGGTCGGTCCTTAAGAAAAGGCATCAAGTATTCACTAACGGAAAGGTAGTAGCAAAGCAGGTCGAATTTCGTTAGCTTTTCGTCGGGCCAGTAAATCCGATCCAGGCTGGTAACAGACACTTGTTCGCGGCCAATCTGGACCAACAAATCGCCCTTGGGTTTTTGGAGGCTCAGAAACTCGTCGAGCGTCACAACCGGACTGCGTTTCTGCTTCGACCGTTTGACCTGGGCCTTTTCGGTTGACTCTGCCTTTGGCATCCCACGCACAAGTATCATCCAACGAGAAAACAAGCAAGACTTTCCTGGGGCCGTCAAACTAACTAAAGAACTTCACAACGCAACCGTCACATAGTTGGTCTAACCAAATCCTAATCAATAGTTCTGCTTTTACTGACCAGCAGAAGCGGATAATCAACAAGGAAATCAAAGATATAGTTTTGCAGCCGGCGCAATATCCGGAGATTGTGTTTCAGATTTCTTCGGTCAATGCGAAGCTGATTTCGGCTGGTCAGTATGAGTTAGAAATACTGGGAGACTTAAGTCTTCACGGAGTTAAGAAGAGAATTAAATTTCCTTCAAAACTAACTTTGAGTGGTACTGATCTGCGGGCCACTGGGGAATTCAGTATTGATCGAGACGGCTACAAGGTTAAAGCGACTTCGGCAGCACACGGACTGGTGCGAGTAAAAAACAAGGTTACATTTGAGTTTGATATTGTAGGGCACAGACAGTGAGGGTTGGGGACGTAGTGCTTTCGGTGTTGGCGTTGGTCTTAGGGCCTTTAGTCTTTGGCCTTTGAGATCGTCTGGTAGAAGCTGCGAAACTCAAAATCTCAAATTTCAAAAACCAAGACTCAAAAGACCAAAGCCCAAAACCTAAGTTACAACCACGTTAGGTGTGGCCTTCGAAGAATTTGTAGGCGCTGATTCAGCCGGAACGTAATAAAGAATACGGTTACAGTTGTCACACGTTATCACTTCTCCTCCTCTTCGAACCTCAGCCATGATCTGAGGTCTCAACGCCATGAAACATGCAGTGCAGGCTCCATTGCGAGCCTCAGCCACTGCAACTCCATCGCGAATTCGGGTGCTGATTCGTGTGTACTGACTACTCAATCCTTTAGGCAGACTACTAAATAATTGATCTCGTTCTAATTGCGCAGTCCTTAACTGTTCGGATTGATTTTTTGTTTCCTCATCAAAACTCTTCAGGCGACTCTCACGATCGGAGTTCATTGAGACAATTTCGTCCGCTCGTTCATTCAACGCTGCTTCAGTTTTTTCCAGACTCTCCATTTGCTCGAGTATCTGTGTTTCGAGAGTGGAGATCTGTTTGCGGGCCGCATCAGCTTCCCTGATGGCGGCTGTGTATTCATCTTGTTTTTTGGAAGACATCAGGTTGCGTTCGGCACGCTCTACCCTGCCTTTTTGTTCAACAACCTCATTTTCTAAGCGAGCTCGATTGATCTTAGCCTCGTCACGGCTGCTCTCCAGAGCCCTAATTTCAAAGGCGCGCTGATCGAACTCTTTTTCGATCTCAGCGCGCCTTTCGGGTATCGCTTCCAGGTCTTTTTTTAATCTTCGTATGGTTGTGTCCAGATGCTGCAAAGCGACTAACTGCTGCAATTCCGCTTTCACTCTTTATGCACTCCTCAAAAGAACGGGGGTTATTATCACGCTAATCATCGGTTGGATCATCACACAGGAACATCATATCGCGCAAGTTGGCGAGAAGGCGCAGGTTTGCCAAGACTGGCGGCTTGGAGTTGTTAGGGCCGAATTATTGGTCAATTCTGTGCCCTAGTTGCGTTTTTATCGACCTAGTTAGGCCCGCTTTGCAAATGAAGGGCTAACTTGGAACCACGGGGGCGCCCACGGAGTGACGCCCCTACAAAACCAGGTAGTTAGATCGGTTGCCGGGCACCTCGAATGACACGAACCCTCGGAGCGACCTTAATTTGTGGCATTTCGACGTTGATCGTGGGCATAACCGGAATCTCGATTCGGGGCAATGCTACTCGAATCGCTGGGAGGGACACGTTCACGTCGGGGATGGTTGGAAACACTATTCTCGGGATGACTATTTGTCTTCCCAGTTGCGGTCTCAAATCATCCGACGAGTTCTTGTCCGCTGGCGTCACCTGAATCGTTTGCTGACTCTTATTCCTGACGATCGTTAAAGTGACAGGCCCATCCTTTTTGCCGTTGATGATGCGCGACACATCACCAGACGTCTCGACCTTTTCCCCGTCGACGGCAGTGATCACGTCACCAGCTTTAACTCCGGCAGCTGCGGCTGGTCCATCAACTGAAGTTACCAGCACGCCTTTGCCGTCGGCGATCCCAAAATAAGCCGCTAGCTGTTTTGTCAAGGCGACAGTACTGACACCAATACGTCTTCGCGCACCCAATGAGAAAACTCTTGGTCCATCACCGTCACCCTGAAAGTCTTCCCACTTCCAATCTTTAAAGTTGTTGAAGGGACCTTCAAACTTCCAGATCTTCGGGTCGTCACCACTCAAAGTCTGAAAGCTCGTGCTCTTGCGTCCGAGGGTTGCGGTCAACTCTTGTTCTGAGCCGCCGCGACTGACAGTTACCTTTACGCTTTGGTCAGGCGCAATCTCCGACACCACGCGATTGAGTTTGCGAACGCTGGTGACGGTTTCCCCTGCAACTCGCAGAATGACGTCATCTTTTTTCAGACCCGCTTTCTCGGCCGGGCTGTCCTTTATGACCTGGGTCACACCGACGCCGCGCACTTGATTCATGTTATAGCGAGACATGTTGTCTCGACTTATATTCTCGGCATACACGCCCAAATATCCACCTGCATCGTTAAAGAGAGTGAAGACATCTCCAGACTCTGCAGGAGGCGGGCTCGGCGTTTGCTGCGCCCAAACGAGGCCGCCAGACAAGACAATAATAGCCAGGAGACTAAGTAGATATTTGATTTTCATAACAATCCTCCGGAAGAGTTTAAGGCTTACACGCCGGAATGTCGTTCAGGTTTCAAAAATTATTAGCCTGCCTATAAGAAATAGGGACCAACGAGGACTCCAGATTCTCGTAGGCAGAATGCGTAAATTTTGATCTGAAGAGTTATGGCAAGCTAGTGAGACTTATAAACTTCAGTGACCCCATTGAGTTCCAATTCAAGCTTTCCATCAACATGGGCCATATCAAGATGCGCAACGGCTTCAGACACCGCCAAAAACTGATGAACGTCATCCGTACCCGGAAACATTTTCCGCGAGACTTCCCACGGAGTGATTCCGTCTTTCGAGACAAGTCGAACCACGTACGCTTGTCGTTCGCTGATGGCTTTGAAATAGCGATTGAATAGTTCCTCGTAATCGTTGACCGATTCACCGTGCCCGCCATAGACAAGTGTGGGAGCAAAGCTTCGAATTCGCGCCAGGCTTACCAGGTACTCCGCGAGTGATGGAAAACGTCTCTTCCGATCAATCGGATCAGGCGAAAGCACTGGGTTGGGAGTAATTCGCTTCAGAATGCAATCACCAGCAATGACAGTGCGGTCGGCCTCACGTACGAATGAGCAGGAACCTGGCGTATGCCCCGGCGTATGAACTATCCGCAAACTCCCAGTTGCAAATTGGAGCTCAGAATTATCCCACAACGGCGAACACTCATGATCGTCGAACGAGTCGGCATACTTTCTAACATCAGCATACATGCGTCGCATTCTCTCGAGCTCTGCTGGAGGAACGCCGGCGCGCTCAAGCAAAGCACGATGTTCTTCATACTCGAGGCGATGATGTCGATGGCCCGTTTCCCATTCATGAACAAATACTTCAGCATCTTTTGCCTCGTCTCGCAGCGAACGCGCGAGACCGCAATGATCTTCGTGAGCATGCGTCAGCACGATGCGTCGTATATCTGAGACGCGGTAACCAGCGGAGCGTAGACCTGATCGTAAAGCTTCGCTGGCCTCTTTTGTTTTTGGACCAGTATCGATGAGAGTGAGTGGATCGTCGGCAATAAGGTAGACGTTAACTGGACCAATATAAAACGGAGTGGGCAGAGAAATTGGAATTACGCGCATGGGAAGTCAATTAAAGACTCAGAGCAAAAGAGGTTACACCGAAGGTGTTGGCCAATTTCAGCCCAGGGTTGGGTTTGGCTGCCTTGGGGTAAAACTCGAGTTTTCACACAATCTCTTTCGCGTAATAGTCGTAACTCTTACTCAAAATATCCACTTATTCGCAGTGATCAGTTCGTCAGCTATCCTTTGTCTCGCGGCAATTGTGTTCATTGGCTGCAATTTCGTGAACCGTCTCAAAGCCGCCAACAACGTCCGGAGTTCATCTCCCTCAGCGATTCCAGCCAAAGTATTTTTTGCTCGCGCCTCAATCCGCTCGACCGCGTCGTTACAGAAAACGCGAGTCATGTCGATATATCGTGAAGTAGCATCTTCTCCCTGGGTGCTGGCCAGTTTCCTGGTACGTAAGATTGCTGTTTCCATTGCATAGGTGTCCATGATGATATCGGCAATACCCATTAAGACTTCCTGTTGTTCAGCGAGTTTCATCATGTATTTCTGCGCGGCTGTCCCTAAGGTCATCAAAGCTACTTTTTTGGCGTTGATGGCGAGCTTGGTTTCCGCAGCCAGCAATTCGTCATCATCATCAAAACTGCCTAAGGGTGGCGATAACACTTCGTCCATTAGTGACTGGGCCGCTTGCAACAACGGCAGTCGTCCAGTCATCGCGCTCTTCATCAAGCGACCAGGGATAAGCATTCGGTTTATCTCATTGGTCCCCTCAAAAATCCGATTGATTCTCGAGTCGCGATAAGCTCTTTCCGCCGGGTAGTCAGCGGAATAACCATAGCCACCATAAATCTGGACCATCTCGTCCGCTACAAAATCGCAGTACTCAGACAAGGCCACCTTAATAATCGAACATTCTGCTGCATACTCCTCAATAGCACGCAGCCTGGCGTCCATGTCGTTGGGATCGACTGCTCCAACTCCTGCCTCAATCATGCCGAGGGTGCGATAGATCATTGATTCGCCAACCCAGGTGCGGATCGCCTGCTCAGCTAACTTTGCCTTGATCGCGCCAAATGACGAGATACTTTTTCCAAATTGATGACGCTCGTTTGCATAGCGGACTGACTCGTTAACCATGAGCTTCATTCCACCAATACACATTGCGCCTAACTTGAAGCGTCCGATGTTCAGGATATTGAAGGCTATCTTGTGACCCTTACCGATTTCGCCCAACAGATTTTCGACGGGCGTACGAACATCAGAGAGTACAAGCGCTGTCGTACTGGAGCCCTTGATACCCATCTTGTGCTCTTCCGCACCCGAGGTCAGACCCGGCTGGCGTTCGACAATAAAGGCACTGAATTTGTCGCCATCCACCTTGGCAAACACGATGAAAATGTCGGCGAACCCACCGTTTGTAATCCACATCTTCTCGCCGTTGAGTATGTATTCGGTACCGTCTGCACTTAACTTTGCCGTGGCCTTGGCAGCCATCGCATCAGAACCAGAACCCGCTTCGGTCAGCGCGTAAGCAGTAATCAATTCACCAGCGGCAATTCGAGGGAGATATTTTTGCTTGGCAGGCTCAGTGGCAAAATAAATAATAGGCAGCAGGCCAATACCGCTCTCAGCTCCGAGCGTAGTCGCAAAAGATGCCGAGCGCCCAATATTTTCGCCGACGAGCGCTCCACTTGTTTGGTCCAATCCGAGTCCGCCATATTCTTCTGGAATGTTCGCACCGATCAGGCCAAGCTCGGCCGCTTTGTGGACCAACTCGCGAGCTAACTTCCAGTCGTGCTTCTCGAGTTCATCGATCCGGGGGTTGACCTCGTTATCGATAAACTGCCGGGTGGTGTCGGCGATCATACGGTGCTCTTCAGTGAAGTCTTCCGGAGTAAAGATTTCTTCCGGGGTTCGCTCTTCGATGAGGAAGGCTCCGCCTTTGATAATGGCTTTCTCGTCGGCTATGGCTGACATGATATTTTCCTTTTCAGTTTGTAGGGGCGCCACTCCGTGGGCGCGCCCTTGTTCCAAGTAGCGCTTTATTTGCAGAGATCAGGCGTTGCTCTAGTTCCACTTCGCTTTTCGTATACAGAGAA
>DATIBX010000209.1:0-17468 GCA_035457105.1 Pyrinomonadaceae bacterium | reverse complement strand
GATTTGTTTTAGTTTTCTGTTTTCGTAGTCTCGTCACGCGAGACTTAGTTGGGCTTTATCAACCCTCAATCGTACTCATCGCCGTGACGGCCCGTTTCTCGTAGGCCGCAATCGTGGCGATGTTTTTCTTTTCAATGTCCGTCAACGACGCGTCGCTAAAATTCGGGTCGGGCTTGTACCAGTCGAAACTTGCAAAGTATTTCTGGAGCCACGGCTCCTTAAAAACCTTCCCGCGACGAGCATAGATTTCCTGTCGCATCTGACTCGCATCTTCCAGGAATAATCCGGTTAATAATGAAGTCGTTACGGGTTTGGTGCCTAACTCCTGATGGATTTCATTTTCCCGCTTCACAATTGTTTCGACGTTTGTCTTATCCATTCCGGAAAGCTGCTCGTCTTTAAAGTTTTCATCAGGTGCGTACCAGGGCTGTTCGAAAAAGTATTGTTGCAACCACTCGGCGCGGAAAGATCTACCGTGACGAGCATAGACTTCATTCCGCAACAGTCGCAGTTCGTGAAGGCTCAATCCCTGAAGCATCCTTGTAGAAACTGGACGATCCTCGAATAACTCCATGTCGCCTGGCAACAGAGCAACGTTGCGTTGTCGCTTCTGCGCGGCCCCCAGCGTATCCAGGTTCTTTCGTTCGATGGTGGATAACTTTTTCACATCGTACTGAGGGCTTGGGAAATACCAGTATCGTTCCTCGAAATAGCGCTGGAGCCAGGGCTCATCATCAAAGCGTTTACCATGAATTGCTTCGACCTCAGCAGTCAGAACCTTCCATTCGGCGCCGCTATGTTTACCCAACTTCTTTGGCGTGATGGTACGGTCTTTCCAGTAACGCATATCGCCAGGCTGAATTGTCTCGTGCTTGCTCGCTTCGGCAATGCGAATCAGATCGAGATTACGGCGCTCGGTATCGTTGAGCATCGAGTTGCTGAATTCGGTATTTGCTTTGTACCAGGACTGTGATTCCAGGTAAGCCTTGATTTCCGCATCTTTGAAGATCCGGCCATGTCTGCCAAAGACTATTCCGCGCAACAGCTTCAGATCCTCAATAGCTAAAGCTTGCACCTGAGCTTGTTTAAGGGCTGTCTTACTGAAATCAGTATCCTTCCAGGCGTCGAGCGGGTCTTGCGCTTGAGTGATAACGCAAAACAGACCAATCATTACAAGAGAGCAGATACGATTACCACGAAGTCGGGAGGTTTTAATCATCAGCTTCTCACTTTCGAAAAACCTTTTTCGTCCACGCTAACTAAATATGTTGCGCACCTTGTCCACCAGCCCCTTGTCTTCGAGATCCTTACTTTCAACTTCAGCTAATTGTTCGAGTAAACGTCTCTGCTCTCTTGTTAGAGAGGTTGGCGTAATCAATGTCACTGAGACAAACAGGTCACCTCGTCCCCGTCCACTTAAAACCGGCATTCCCTTCCCTCGTAAGCGAAAGACAGTTCCAGTTTGAGTACCCATTGGGATCTTGAGCTTTTCGTCAGCCTCGAGTGTCTTGACCATGATCTCGGCTCCAAGTGCCGCCTGCGCAAAGGTGATCGGCACCGCTTCGTACAGGTTGCTACCTTGTCGCTCAAATACCTCATGTTCCGTAACGTGGATAACCACGTAGAGATCCCCGGATCCTCCGCCCTGAACGCCGGACTCTCCTTCTCCCGTAACACGCAGTCTGGAACCAGTCTCAACCCCGGCAGGAACCTTAACCTCCAATTGCTTTTCGCGTTCGACACGACCTGCACCATGACAGGTAGCGCACGGGTCCTTGATGATCTTGCCCGTACCCCGACAAGCATGACAGGTTCTCGCAACTGAGAAAAACCCTTGCTGGTAACGAACCTGACCGGTTCCTGAACATGTGTTGCAAGTCTCGGGTTGAGTCCCGGCGGCTGCGCCAGTTCCCTTACAGCTGTCGCAACCCTCTAGTCGAGGGATGCGAAGCTGTGCGGTCATTCCCTTAGCAGCGTCTTCGAGTGAAATTTCTAAGTCGTAACGAAGGTCGGCACCACGTTGGGCCGCCGAACGTCTCGAGCCGGTGCGGGAACCACCAAAAACATCGCCGAAACCAAACAAGTCGCCCAGGATGTCTTCAATACCACCAAAACCTGGCGCTCCCCACGAGCCGGCGCCAGCACCGCTGGAAACTCCTGCATGTCCAAAACGATCATATTTGCGACGTTGCTCGGTGTCTGAAAGAACGCTATACGCTTCCGCTGCTTCTTTAAACTTCTCTTCCGCACTCGCATCATTGGGGTTTTTATCTGGATGATATTTAACCGCCAAACGTCGATATGCACTCTTTATTTCCTGATCGGTCGCCGTGCGACTTACAGACAAAATTTCGTAAAAATCTTTCTTACTCATTCGATCCTATTTTTAACCTCTCGATAAATGTCGATTGAAATTTAAATATTCTATGCTTCAGATGTTGCGTCGGGGCTGGGATTCATCATTGCGGCAGTCAATTGTCCGGCAGTACGCTCAAGTGCGCTCAGAGCTCTATTAATATCAGGCAGGCTCTGTCCTTTAGTGGCGTTTTCGGCTTCAGTAAAAACTCGTTCGGCTGTTTCCTGTTCATTTTGAGTTAGCAACCCGCCAAACTTACCGTACGACTTCTGCGTGTTTCTCAGGAGTGACTCAAGTTTATTCTTGAGAATGATTAGTTCCTTAGCGCCTTTGTCCGTATCGGCAAATTGTTCGGCCTCCGAAATCAGGCGGTCAATCTCATCGGGAGCTAAACCGGACGTAGGGGTTATACGCATCTGTTGTTCGTGGCCCGTTGCCTTGTCACGAGCGGAAACTGAAACTATTCCATTCGCATCCACTTCAAACACAACATCAATTTGAGGCACACCTCTAGGGCTGGGTGGAATGCCAACTAATTCAAACTTACCGAGTGAACGATTGCCCTCAGCCATTTCACGTTCGCCCTGCAGTACGTGAATTTCTACTGACGACTGATTATCGACCACAGTAGTAAATGTCAGGCTGTTGCGCAGTGGAATGGTTGAGTTTCGCTCGATAATCTTTGTGAACAAGCCACCACGAGTTTCTAGTCCTAGACTTAGCGGTAGCACGTCGAGCAAGACGATATCTTTAACGTCGCCACTTAAAACGCCACCTTGGATCGCGGCACCCATCGCTACCACTTCATCCGGGTTTATTTCTGCTGAAGGCTTTTTGCCGAAAATCTTTTCTACTGTTTTTTCTACGATCGGCGACCGCGTTTGCCCGCCTACAAGAATGACCTTGTGTATATCAGAACTTTGCAGTTCGGCTTCCTTTAAGGCCGTATGGCAGGGCTCAATTGTTTGTTCGATCAGGTCTCGAACCAGATCTTCAAACTGAGTTCTCGTCAATGACTTATTGAAGTGTTTGGGTCCGGTGGCATCAGCCGCAATGAATGGTAGGTTGATGTTCGTCTCAGTAACGGTGGAGAGTTCGCACTTGGCTCGCTCAGCAACTTCCTTGAGGCGTTGTAATGCCAGCCGATCTTGTCGCAGGTCTATTCCGGTGTCAGCCAAGAACTGCTCGGCCATCCAATTCATGATTCGTTCGTCGAAGTCCTCACCACCCAAAAAAGTATTTCCGGATGTCGCAAGCACCTCGAAGACACCGTCATTCATTTCAAGTATGGAGATATCAAACGTGCCACCTCCGAGATCGTAGACGGCGATGCGTTCGACATTTGTTTTTCCCAATCCATAGGCGAGTGCCGCCGCCGTGGGCTCGTTAATGATTCTCTCGACCTTTAGACCTGCAATCTTGCCCGCGTCCTTGGTCGCTTGTCGTTGAGTATCGTCGAAGTATGCTGGAACAGTAATTATCGCGTCTGTCACCGACTCGCCCAGAAAGTCCTCGGCAGCAGCTTTGAGTCGTTGCAGAACGATGCCGGAAAGTTCTGGTGGACTATAACTTCTACCTTGCACGCGAATTCGCGCGTCGCCATTTTGGGAATCAACGATCTCAAAAGGCGAGTGCTCACGCATTCGTTTAACTTCAGCTGACTCGAACTTGCGGCCGATCAAACGCTTCACTGCGAATACGGTATTTGCCGCGTTCGTGACAGCCTGGCGCTTGGCAATTTGACCAACTAGCCTTTCCCCTTTATCGGTGAAGCCAACGACGCTGGGAGTGGTTCGGCCACCTTCTTTGTTCGGCACTATTTGAACCGCGCCACCTTCAAGAACTGAGACGCAGCAGTTAGTGGTACCCAAGTCTATGCCTATTGCTTTTCCCATTTGCTATTGAGGATCTCCAACTAACCTCGCGTAGAGACTTTTACTAGAGCTGGGCGTATAAGTTTGTCGCCTAGCTGGTAGCCAGTGCGGATTTCCTGAATGACTGTATCGGGCTCGTACTCGTCAGATATTTCGGTCGCCACCGCTTCGTGAATGTGCGGATCAAAACTTTCACCAACTACTACAATTGGCTTGACCCCAAAGGAATCGAGAACACCATTAAATTGCTTGTAAATTAAGTCGACGCCACTGAAGAAATGGCGGAACTCGTCAGACTCAGAAGCTTCCAGGGACGCTTCCGAATCGAGAGCCCGCTTGAGGTTGTCGATTACACCCACCAGCTTTAAAGCCACGTCAGCAACTACTCGGTTGTATGTTTCGCTTCGCTCGCGTTCAACCCGTTTTCGATAGTTGTCGAAATCGGCCTGCCTGCGGGTCATTCTATCCTTGAGATCAGCTATTTCAGCGGTGAGATTTCGATTTTCTGACTCGACCCGCTTGAGTTCGGCGCGAGTCGCAACCAGTTCGGCGACAGCGGGTCCACCGGGACCGCGGGAAGGGGACGGCTCGCCCTCAGGATCTTCGGCATCGAAGACGTCTTCAGTTGCGACGTCCTCGGCCGGATCGGTTGAATACTGATCTGACTCGTTCTCGGGATCCACAGTGCTCATGTCTGCTGGTTCAATGTCAGAGGAGGATTCGGTGTTGTCAGTCTCTACAAACCTGATGGGAATCCGATGCTTTGGATTATCGTTATCCGTTACCATGCGGGAGGATCAAACATTTCAAAACTAACTAGCTTACGAGGCGATCGGTTCGCTTAAACGATGCTCAATTAACCGCGCCATGTAGTTTACCATAGCCATAATTCGAGCATATTCAATTCTCATCGGGCCTACAACACCCAAAGTACCTGTGTTCTCGTTCGACCCAATTCGATAGGGAGCAGTTATCAGCGCACAATTCTGCATGGACGATGCGGGGTGTTCCCTGCCGATCACGACATGTACATCACCCGGATAATTCTGATTATCGTGTGTTACACACTCGTTGAGTATCTTGATCAGTCGTGATTTTTCCTCAAACGTTCTAAATAACTCTCGCATCCTCTCAACATCCACAAAGTCCGGCTGCGAAAGAATGTTCGACGCTCCATCAACGTAAACTTCCCCTCCGGACGTCTCTTCACCTTCGAGACTGCTTTCACACAACAAAATTGCGTTGCGTAAGAGTCGATCATAAAGGGCTTTCTCTTCCTTCATTAACTCGACAATCTCAGATCGGATCGTCAGCAAGCTCTTACCGCTGAACTCAGTATTTAAATATCGAGCAGTCCGATCCAAGTCATCCTGCGATAACTCATCTGACGTTCGAATCACCTTGTTATGAATGATGTTAGAGGTAGATACCAGCACCACCAGGATCCGGCGATCAGGCAGTTGCACAAATTCGATATGTTTTAAGCGATTTTCTGCAAGCGATGGAGAAACGACGATGCCAACGTTTTGCGACAGGGCTGACAATACGTGGGATGCCGTCTCCATCAAACGATCGGGTGAATTTCCTAAGTCAGTATCGTTAGCGGCAAAAAACTGATCTATAGCTTTGAGATCGCTTCGGGAAAGTCTCGCTTCACCGAGCATGTTGTCGACGTAGTAGCGATAACCTTTATCCGTCGGCACTCGTCCGGCCGACGTATGTGGCTGTTCGGCCAGTCCAGCTTCTTCGAGTTCCCCCATCACATTTCTAATCGTTGCGGGACTCCAGCCGAAGCCATGTGAGAAACGGTCTGACAAAACTCGAGAGCCTACGGCTTCTCCCGTAACCAGGTGCTCCTTAATTAATGCTGCCAGGAGGACCTCGGCCCGAGAGTCGAGTGCATTGGGATCGCTGGGTTTTAGACTTGAGCTACGACGGGGCATATCAGCCAAAAGTTACCAATAAAACTAGGGATCCGGCACTTTCCTGTAACCTTCTCACCCAGTTCAGCAGTATAAGGATTTAATGCACCACCTGCAAACAAACGCTTGTACTAGAGGAATTTGCGGCCCTTCCCTACCCATCGCGGTGATCGATTGCGGCCAACTCGGCGCAAAGGGACTTAC
The DNA here is from genome assembly GCA_035457105.1 of Pyrinomonadaceae bacterium. Taxonomy (GTDB): domain Bacteria; phylum Acidobacteriota; class Blastocatellia; order Pyrinomonadales; family Pyrinomonadaceae; genus PSRF01. Next base: position 11,112 of record DATIBX010000209.1, on the reverse strand, counting down.
GAGTCCGTAAGCCTTGTTATTTCATCGATTACGCTAGCAACCGGAGGGGCCAAAAGGTAGGAAAACCATCCGGAATCCATTCTGTTAGCTAAATTGACCGAATTCGAGCCTGCTCCAGTTTGGTTGACTAGCCTGCCAAGCGGTCTTTAAGATTACCCCGCTGGAATTTCAATATCTGGTCAAATACGGCGCCGGTTCCCGTTCGATCAAACTTACCTCCTGATCCTCGCGACCGGACCATAGTCCCCTGAGACCAGTAGAAAAAGAACCCGCATGAGCGACTTGAGCAAATTTTTCGCTGACGCTTTCCGGCATCTTGGCGGCAATCGAGGTGTGCCCGTGATTGAGGTGAGGTTTTACCCTTACGCTGGACTGCGACACACCATCAGAATTCGCTCAAACAGGGTTTATGTGCGACTCTCAGACATCTGTAAAGACGCTCCTCCTGACGTTCTCCGCTCGTTAGCATGGATCCTCGTAGCTCGACTCCTGGCTAAGCGCGTCCCGACAATTCACGAACGCGTCTACCGCGACTATTCCCTAACACCTGCTGTGATGCGTTCGTCAGATCTTGCAAGACGAGGACGAGGACGCAAGATGATCTCATCAGCGCGCGGTGAGGTCTACGATTTGGAACGAATGTTTGCCAAACTGAATCGTAGATACTTTGACGGACAGATCGAGAAGCCCACTCTGACGTGGTCGCAGCGTCGTACCAGAAGTATTCTCGGTCACCACGATCATGTTTACGACAGCATCACCATCAGTAAGACTCTGGATTCGATCGATGTGCCTGAATGGTTTGTCGAGTACATCCTTTATCACGAGATGCTGCATATTAAGCACCCGGCGCGATTAATCAACGGACGGCGCTTCTATCACACCACCGCCTTCAGAAATGATGAGCGTCGGTTCCCACATTACGACCAATCCCAAAAATGGTTGGAGCGCCTTGCCAGACAACGTCGAGTTCCTCGCGCCCGAGCCGCCTAAGCTTAGAGTGCGCCGCCCCTGCAGCGCTTTGTTATATCTCCAGCTCTCGTACCCTTTCAGTCAGAATTAAAAGCGTCGCCAGGCCGGCGTACTCCAAAGCAAAGTTCGTGGAACCGCTAAACCACCCGCGCGTTACTACAAACGAGGTAGGTGGGCTCCTCAAAAAAGAGCGGTCTAATCCGGTTCAAGAACGGAGTAGGCCGCTCTTTTAATGTCTACCCAAAAGGGTGAGCGGCTGGACAAAGAGTCAAAAGCCTAGTTAGACTACGCGGTTTCTCAAATGAGCAGTAACTCATCAGATTAGAGATTCAAATTAAGTAATAGACACCCTTTTAAACGGAGAATTCAGTTTTATGGCGATTCCTGCAACCCAGATTAGACGCGGAATGGTAATAGTTTTTGAAGGACAGCCTTGCAAGGTGGTTGAATTTAGACATCACACTCCAGGAAACCTCCGCGCTATGGTGCAAACCAAGTTGCGCAATATTCGCACCGGAACCTCGTTCGAACATCGCTTTCGCTCAGCTGATACAGTGGATCGAGCATCGCTCGAGCAACACGAAATGGAATACCTGTATTCCGATGGCTCTCATCACCATTTCATGAACACCGAAAACTACGAGCAGGTTGCCTTAAGTGAAGACGACCTCGGCGATGCTGCCCAATGGCTTACGCCCGGTCTGAAGATCCAAGCAGAGTTCTATGAAGGAGCGCCAATCGGTGTTGATCTGCCGCCTTCAATGGAACTGACCGTGACACAGACTGAACCTTCTTTAAAAGGCGCAACAGTTTCGAATGTAAATAAACCGGCGACCCTTGAAAACGGAGTCACAATTACCGTTCCTCCGTTCGTCAATGAAGGCGATCGCATTCGAGTGGACCCATCCGAAGGAAGATACATCGAGCGCGCAAAGTAAATCTTTCCAAAGTCGCGTTGGAGACACGTCCGTTTAGCCCGTCATGTACCTGGCTTATAGTCTGCTGTTAACGGTTGGTCTCCTCGTACTAATTCCACATTTCATCTATCAGGCACTGGCGCACGGCAAGTACTTAAGTGGCTTGCGCCAGCGTCTCGGCTCGATTCCAGAGCTGCCACCTTCTGAAAAACCAGTCATCTGGCTTCATTCCGTCTCGGTGGGCGAGACTCAAGCTGCGCGAACCATAATCGAATCGCTGAAACAGGCTTACCCAAACCACACGCTGGTAGTCTCGACCATCACGCAAACCGGACAAAACCTCGCTAAGCAGGTGTTGGCCGATAGAGCCAGCTCCGTCTTCTACTTTCCATTTGATTGGAAGTGGAGCGTTCGTCGCGCTCTCGCGAGAGTAAAACCTTCGTTGGTCTTGCTCATGGAAACCGAGCTTTGGCCTAACTTCCTCAACGAATGTGCCGCCCAATCAATTCCGGTAGCGCTCGTCAATGGAAGAATCTCGCGACAGTCTTTTCGACGTTACAGTTTGATAAGTCGTTTCATGAAGCGAGTTCTCGGAAATTTAAACCTCGCCATCATGCAAACGGAAAAGGATGCCGAGAGAATCAAGCTGCTCGGCGTGCCCGAGGACAGGCTTTTTATCTCAGGCAACCTAAAGTTTGATTCGAAAGAAAGCCCTTTGTCTGGTGAGTCGATTGATCAGCTGAATCAAAGGTTCGCCCTATCTTCTCGAGTACCGCTCATCCTCGCTGCCAGCACGCACGAGCCTGAAGAAAGAATCCTCTTAGAAAGTTTTGCTGTATTAAGAAAATCACAACCAGCCCGCCTGATGATCGCACCACGTCACCCCCAACGATTCGAGGAAGTTGCCTCGTTAATTCAAGCGAAGGGTTTAAATTGGACCCGACGAACGAGCAATCAAACTTCGGCCGACGCAGACGTTGATGTAATTTTGTTGGACAGTATTGGCGAATTACCGTCGCTGTACCGGTTTGCGTCGATTTGCTTCGTTGGTGGCAGCATTGTCGACAAGGGTGGGCATAACGTGTTGGAACCAGCTTCCGTAGGAACCTGCATCGTGACTGGCGCTCACACTCATAACTTCGACGAGATAGTAAATCTGTTACTCGCAGCTAATGGGCTCGAGCAACTTCCGCCACTGGAACTCGACTCGGCCGCAGATACACTCGCGCAAACATTAATTGGTTTATTGCGCGACGATGCAAGACGAGTGAAGATGGGTAAAAACGGATTGGCCGTAGTTGCAGCAAATCGTGGCTCGACCCTGAAAACAATCGGAGTGCTTAAGACGCTGATCAATGCCAGTTCGGTCCGTGAGCCCCAAGACTCTTTGCTTGCTTCAAACGCTTCATGAAGTCGTTGATCCTGCCTCCACTGAGTGATTTGTACGGCGCAATTACTCGTGCAAGAGTCCACCTCTACAATCGTGGCACGTTCCGCACGACTCGGCTTGATCGTCCGGTTATTAGTATAGGGAATTTAACGACGGGCGGAACCGGGAAGACACCTCTCGTCGAGTGGGTCGCTCGTGTACTGGCAGCCGATGGTAAACGCGTTTGTATTCTTACTCGCGGTTACGGAAGACGTAATCCAAATCGACGTGTTCTCGTGTCAGATAGTCACGCTGTACTGTCAAATCCTTTCGACGCCGGTGACGAACCCTTTTTACTTGCTAAGAATCTGGTTGGCTCGGCCGCGGTCATCAGCGATATCGATCGGGTGTCAGCAGGTAAAGGTGCTATCGAACATTTAAAGACTGACTGTTTCATACTTGACGATGGCTTTCAGCATCTACGACTTGCGCGAGATCTGGACATAGTTACGGTTGATGCGACGAATCCCTGGGGTGGCGGCGAATTACTTCCTTTTGGGCGTCTTCGCGAAAAACCTGACGCACTCAAGCGAGCTGATTGCCTCGTGATCACCCGGTCGGATCAAGTTGGAGACGTTGCGCCGCTGGTAAGTGAAATACGCACCGTAAGTGGAGACCGTCCGATCTTTATTTCCCGGATGGCGATTCGACGATTTGCCAGGCTGGACCAAGATCTGGAAGCTGAAATCAACGGGCCGGTCGCAGCATTCTGCGCGGTTGGGAATCCCGATTCATTCTTTAAATTGTTGGAGCAGTCCGGCTGCCAACTCGTTTTCAAGAAGCAATTCGCTGATCATCATGTTTATAGTGCGGGTGATTTACAGTCGCTCGAAAATGATGCGTTGAACGCCGGCGCTAGCGTGCTCGTAACCACCGCAAAGGACGCAGTAAAGCTGAACGCCAAGTCATTCACTCTTCCCAGCTACGTAATGGAGATCGAGCTCAAGATAGATAATGACGACGAACTCGCTCGAATGATTCGTCTGGTAGGGACCGGTCCTGGATCAGGGCTAGGGACAACTGTTGAGTTGGATAAGGTCATTTGATATTTGAGAGTTGATATTTGAGAGTTGTTAATTAATCCTCCGCGAGTAGATTGAAACGCGCGCAGTCAATTAAGAATTATCAAATATCAAATTTCAAATCTGAAAACTCTCTTTAAGCTCAGATCTTAGCAAGACCCAACCTAAGCTCTGGCCCCGCCCCTAATTCGGTGGAGTTGCTTCGGCAGCCGGTGGTGAAGTCTTCGGGACTGCTGGTTTTGAACTGGATGGCGATGGACCAGGCGGAACGGCTTCGGGAATAACTGAGCGAGCGGGTTCAGGTAGAGTCGGCGCTTTGCGATTCGCATTCGGACTCGCATTTACGTTTGCGTTCGCATTGGCATTCACATTCGTGTTGATGTTCGGGTTAGTTTCGTCTTCAAGTGGCGTTACCGAAGGCTGCACACTTGCATTTGCGTTGACGTTAACATTCGTATTTGCGGCTGGCACAAATGTTCCGCCCGCAGGAATGCCTTGTTCATTTTTTCCGGTTGCCGGCTGAGCAGGCTCGACCGGTTTACTATTTGGATCCGCTACAAGTGCAGGCTGATTTCCGTTCTGCTGGATTCCTGTTTCGGCCTTGCGCGTGAAGAAGTAGATAACCGCAAACACGACTAATAGCCCCGCAGCTGCGGGTATCAAAATCTTTAACGGATTGAAATTGGAAACGGGGTCAGGCTGATACGGGGTTATGGGAACCGTCACCGGCGCCCGACGCCCACTCGGCACCCGCGGAACAGGAGCGATGGGCTCAACTGCCCTCGGCCGCACCACCGTCAATTCATCGTCCTCAACAGCAGGAGTAACCGTTGTATTGGTAGCTCCAGACAGCTGGTGAATTGTCATACCCGCCGCGATCGTCAGGTCCTCAATCAGAGCATCGACAGTCTGGTAGCGATTACCGGGAAGTTTGGCCATGGCTCTGGCCACGACCCGGGCCACCGACGCAGGAACGTCGCTTCTCTCATCAAGTATCGAGGGCACCGGCTCCTGCAGCTGCTTCATCATCACCATCGTCGGCGACTCGCCTGAAAACGGCACATGTCCAACCAGCATTTCGTAAAGGATGACGCCGAAAGAATAGATATCGGAGCGCTGGTCGATCTCGGAGCTTTGCGAGCACTGCTCAGGCGACATGTACTGAGGAGTGCCGATAACGAGGTTCGGTGCAGTCAGGCCTGGATCGACCTCGCCCTCGGGCTCATTGATCTTGGCGATGCCAAAATCCAACACCTTGGCATGCTCACCGACTGTAGTGGTTAGGAGCATGATGTTATCGCTCTTGAGATCACGATGAACTACACCTTGTGAGTGAGCCGCACTCAACGCGTCGCCCACCTGGCGCATAATATCGACAACCCTGGCGAGCGGCAGTGGTCCATTCTCACGAATAACCTCTTTCAACGTCTTTCCGTTGAGGTATTCCATCACCAAAAACACAACGCCGTTGTCGTTTTCGCCAAAGTCAGTAACACTGAGTGCATTTGGATGCGATATGCGAGATGCAGCGCGAGCTTCGCGTGAAAATCGGGCAACGATCTTCTCATCGGCGGCCAGTGACGGGCGCAGAACCTTGATGGCGACTGTTTTGTCCATCAATATGTGGGTGCCGCGATAGACCGTTCCCATCCCGCCGTCTTTCAACCGTTCTTCAATGCGATATTTTCCGGCGAGGGTTTTGCCGATTAGATTGTCGTCTTGGGACTCGAGCGCAACTCCGTCGGCAGGGCAAAGAGTATTGTCGTCAGGATATTCAACTCCGCACTGCGGACACTTTTTCATCGGTGGGTATGCCTCATAGTTTTCCGGGAGAGTAGGTTCAGCCTAACACACCGCCGGAACAGGGGGCAAAGAATGGCCTTTGAGCTTTGGACTTTGGGTCTTTGGTCTTTGACCTGTTTGCCTCTGCGTCTCTCTGCGATGCCTCTGTGACCAACCAAGATGAGTTCTGTGTGTGGGATCAGAGACGTCGCAGAGAGACGCTGAGTATCGCTGAGAGACGCAGAGCTCACCCGATCTCTCAAAGACATCAAAAGGCGAGGGCTCAACGCCCTCGCCTTTCCTTAAGTCACATTCGCTAGTTGCTTAGGAAGGTGTACCTTTGACTACTGCGAATATCACTAATAACGCAAACAGCACGAGCGACTCGATCAGGGCCAGGCCCAGAATCATCATCGTCTGAATACGACCCGCCGCGCCCGGGTTGCGTGCCGCACCCTCGCAAGCTGCTGCACCAATTCGCGATTGACCAATAGCTCCGCCAAACACTGCTATCGCGAATCCAACGCCTGCCGCGATTGCACGATACTTGTTAAGCGAGAAAACATTGTCGCCCGCCTCAGCAGCACCGCTAGTTTGCGCAAAGACGGTCATCCCGCTCATCAGGATTCCCACCACTGCGAAAAACATCATTCTAAATTTGCTCATTCAATCTCCTTTTCTTCAACCGCGACAGAACAGAAGGCGGGTATTATTTCGCCTGAATCCGGTATCCACCGCCCCTCTTACAACGGCGCTCCTGCGAGTCAGACACCAACTGCTATTTAGTTGCCTATCCGTTTTGTGAGTTGAAAAGCCAAACTATTTGCGCATCAACGTGTAAATGTTCCGACAACCTACCGCTCAATACGCGCTGGATAAAGCCATTATGTTAAAACTGGAACTATAAACTCTTCACTAGTGTCATGGTCTGCACCATGCTCAGCATGAAAGTCGTGGGGCGCATGCGAAACCTCACTCAGATACAACTGCGACAGCAGTATGAAGACAAACGTTTGAATGAGCGCCACAAATAGACTCAAAGGCATTAGCAGAATTGGAGCAACCCAGGTGTAAGGTGGCGCTAACTGCGACAGGGTCTCCATGACCTTTTCGTCGGCAAATAGGTTTCCGAACAAACGAATACCCAGTGAAAATGGACGAATCAAATTACTGACGAGCTCAATTGGAAAAATCAAAAACGCTATCCACCAGATCGGCCCAGCAAAATGTTTTAAATGGCCCACTATGCCATTCTCAGAAATACCGATGTAGTTGTAATAAAGGAACGATGCCAATCCTAAGGCAAAGGTGACACTAGTGGCCGAGGTCGGACTCATGAATAACGGGAACAGTCCCATTAGATTTGAGACCAGAATCAATACCGCAAACGTCATCACGATAGGAAAGTACTTCAACCCATGTTGGCCCACGATGTCTTCTAGCATGCTACGTACGGCGAGCACACCCACCTCGAGAGTCTGTTGACCTCCACCCGGTTTATCAGGCGACATTTTGCCCTTGAGAATCCAAATAATTACGAAGCTTAAGATGCAGGCAATGAAAAACATCACCGTGTACCAAGGAATTGCGTTCTCAGCCGTGTATGGACCAAACGCCGCTTCCGGAGTCGTTCCAAAGTATCCAAGCACCTTGTTCCAAACCGGTATGGTCCAGGTTTTTTCAAACTGGAGCGCCCATTCACCAAAATAGTGATTCACCAGTTGGACGATGATTGGAGCGTGATGCTCACCTTCTTCAGCGTGCTGCGCTACCTCGTGGGCTGCCTCATGAGCAGCTTCCTGCAACCAGAACATTCAGTTCATTTCCTCTCGATGAGTAATTGCAAAATAGAATTCCCGGCCGGCTTCAACCATCAACGCGACGACAAAACTCGCGAGACCGGCCAGCACCGCCGTCAAATTAGCGATACCCAAAACGGCTACTAAATAAACAACCAGAGCAATGACGCAATACCGCAAAAAAAACTGTGTCAGACCTAAACGATTCTGGTTTGCTCCAATAGACATTTGTATTGCAGCGGCCGCCGAACTCTTAAGCCAGTGATGACTAAACAGAGCCAACGCTCCGCCGATCAGAATTCCAAATGTTACTCTCCACGGCGCCAGCGGCAGCGAGATCGCAACCGCCAGCAACGACGCGATGAGCATCGTTCGAAACACTCGAGTATCCAGAGAATGGTCGACTTCAGTCACTACAGCTTGATTCATTTTTGGGTATCAGAACCGGTAATCGCGAAGCCGCTGATTTTACCCGCGAAATCCACCACTTGTCGAGTTACGTTGTAGGGGCGGCACTCCGTGGCCGCCCCCTCACTTAAATAGGCCACCCGAAAGCCTGTGAGTCATCCCACTCGAGGAACCCATTTCCAAGAGGGGGCGCCCACGGAGTGACGCCCCTACAATCAATAAGTCTTTGAACTCAAACGAACAAATTCATAAAGCCCGAGCGCAGAACCCAGAACGATGCCAATAATCAATAGCCAGGGTTGAGTTCCAAACCATTTGTCCAGAAACCAACCTATCCCACATCCGGCCACCACCGTTGCAAACAAGGAAATTCCCGCCGCATATGCGAACCCTGACTTGCGATTCTGATCCTGGTCGGATTGATTTGCCATCGAGACTTACCAACTCTCCCTGGTCAGGAAATTCTTCGGTACGTCGTACAACATTCCGCGTCGTGAATGACGCATCGAGTCGTGAATAAAACAGACATGGCTACACCAGCAACTCTTACCACCATCAATCTGCTTCAACTCAAGTTGGCGTTCTCGCGCCGACCAGAGCGCGCCGAAGTCATAGTCATAATCTTCTAACGATGCAAACTTCTCACGCAGCTCGCACGCCCGCACGTTGCCGTTGTAATCAATTACGGCAGTTGTCTCACCGGCCGTACAAGGAAAGGGCCAGGCCGTCGGTTTTGCAAAATTCGCGTGCTGAGTTCGGTAATGAGTTGTAATCGCGCCAACGTAGGCCGCGTTCTTTACATATCTCCGACTGGCATCGTCATCCGCGAACATTCGATCGCCATAGCGCTTGGTCAATTTTGAGACGTGAGCATACATGGCCGGCAAAACCTCGGCGGGGACTTGCTTGATCGAATCTCCCACGAGGGTTTCGCCGCGAATGATGTTGAAGTATTGGCCGTCGAGTTGATAGTTGGACCACATAAACTCAGAGAGCTTTTCGATCTCGTTGTAATTCTCGGCGCAAACAACTGTATTAACATTTAGTCGAAACCGGTCGGTAAACTGGGCTTTCAGAGGATAAAGAGATTCGATGCAATCAAGAGTCTTCTCCCAATGTCCGGGAACGGCGCGAATGCGATCGTGCGTTTCGCCGTATCCATCCAGCGCAACGTTTAGATATAAATGAATGTTGGGATGATTAGTCAGCGCCTGGTCCACAACATGGTAGACGCGTGACTTGATTAAACCATTGGTCGGAATGATCACGCGGTTGACATTGTTATTGCTTACGAACGTGTCGATGACTTGTGAAAGATCCTTACGCAGGGTCGGTTCGCCGCCAGAGAGCCAAAAGTCGGTTATGCAGGGCATTGTCTCCGACACTTTCGCAATCTGTGCAAATGTCAGGTCGCCCGCCTGGTTTAGCTCTTCGTGATAGAAACAGGTCTGGCAGAGAGAATTACAGCGCGACGTAACAAACAAGATTACAGTGCCAAGTCGCTTCTCGCGCTTAGTTGAGCGAAGTAGTTGTACCAGTTGAAGAGCTTTGTTGGTCACAATGGTTCGCGCGAGATAATGACAGCTTCGGTAGGCGTTTTCAATTCGTAAGTAATTCCCCGCCAGTTGATGCGCCTGGAAAAGCCCGCCACGATAGCATTGTAGAGATAAAGGACTGACGCTAGCGGCCAAAGGAACACGTGTGCTAACAGATCTCGATGAAGCTCAGTCTTATAGTTACGCAGCGGCCAGTTCACTGTCTTCCAACGGACATAAGCCTTAAGGGCTCCGAGTATGAACATCGCGAGAACAAGGATCGCTGGAACTATCAAACTCAGGCCCTCCAAGATGCGGACCAGGCATAGCACGATGCCACCGAAGAATGCGATCGTGAACATCGACGATCCTAGCAACAACGTCTTCCATAAGCCGGTTGAATAAACCCGCGTAATCTTGATCTGGCGAGTAGTAAATTCCAATAGCTCGTGAAGATTGCAGTCGCCCAACGAGGCAACCAAACATTGCGGGACAAAGTAGATTGGCAGTCTGGCTTCCTTTAGGACTCGAGTCACGAGAAAGTCGTCTGAAACGGTGCCGAGCCAGCGCTCGCGAATGTTCAGTTTTTCGAAAGTCGTCCGGCGGATCGCGGTTGATCCTCCCCAGCAAAAATTTCTAGCTGTATCGGCACCAAGCGCCGAAGCAATCGAACCATTCCAAACTGATCTCAATCGCGAGGCGAATCCACCTCTCAAGGGAACGAACCAGCGATATCCAGTCGCAGCGCCTATATTTTCATCTAGCAAAGGCGCTACCAGATCTCTCAGCCACTCAGCATGAGGTCGCGCATCCGTATCGACAAAAACTATAACTTCGGAAGCCGCGGCAATCTCTTTCACAGCAACGCGCAGGTTATGAACTTTCTGGCCTGCGTTCACAGCCGATCCAGCGATAACAGTTTTAAAGGTGACAGTGGGACTCTTAATACGTGAGGTTTCAGAGTTGATTAGTTCGATGGCCGGATCCGCGTCCTGGTCCAATACGAATATTACTTCATAAGAGGAGTATTTCTGCTCGAGCAACGCTCGCACATTATCATCCAGACCTGGCTCGAGACCTCGCGACGGCGCGATAACCGAAACAAGAGGTTGATACTCACGAAATGTTCTATTTAGTTGCCCGCTAACGTAGGATCGAAAACGAAGGCCACTGCGAAGAGATTGAGTTCCAAACCAACACGAAAGAGCCGCAATAAAGTAGTAAAAATAGACTATCAGACTAAGACAC
>DATIBX010000208.1:0-2950 GCA_035457105.1 Pyrinomonadaceae bacterium | reverse complement strand
AATAATGTTCATTGGAACAATAGCGGGGAAGCAAAACCGGAAATCAAACTCTTAAAACGTAATAAGGTCGCGGCACCTCATCGGTTGTTGGCAATTGCCAGCCGCAGACTTGCTGCGAACGCCGAAGACAACAATCGCTATCGCGAAGCATCTCACTTTCGCCGCATGGCTATGGATGCTGAACGGCTGGAAACTTGGGGCGGTTTCGATTTCAGACGACTGAATTGGTGGTACTGGTTGGCGAGCGGTTACGGTGAGCGGCCGTTCCAAGCGTTGCTGGTTCTCATGGGCATACTGATACTATTTGGTCTGCTTTACACCCAGGTTGGTTTCTCTCGATGGGAGCCGCGACTGGCGAGCGAAGCCGACGTAGCGACTTCAAGGAAAGATGAGGTCGGAGCCCCGCTGAAATTCAGTCGCGCGCTAACTTACAGCGCCGCCGTGATGACTCTCCAACGACCCGAGCCGAAACCGGCGACGACTGCTGCGCAGACTCTCGTGCTTTTGGAAACAATTCTCGGTCCGGTGCAGGCCGCTTTGCTTGCGCTCGCCATTCGACGGAAATTCATGCGGTGATCCTCGTGCCGCCAGGCACGAAATGTTTATAACCCCGCCTCTCTCTGTTTGATTCAAGCTCCGAAGGAGCGTAACCATTGGCACGTAGACGTGCCTGGCTCGCAAGTTCAATCGACTTGATTCGATGTTGGTAGCGCATCGATAACCAAGTTCCGAAAAACCCAATAAGTGAACCTAAAAAGTTCCACCTAGTGTTCCGAGCAGAACGTTTGTCTCAGGGCTCATGTGATTCCCCTGTTTTCGGTCATCTTACGGACTTAGTTGGACCATTCAGGCGCGGCTTACCCACGCTCTAATCAGTGCCTCCAATTCCGGCTTGTACAATGCGTAGAAAAAGCCAAACACGGCACAAGCGAGCCACCAAATAAGCTGTGCTAACTTTACAACCACTCCATCTGGCGAAACTCCTAAATACCTGAGCGTGTGGCGTGGCAGATGAATCAGGAATTCGATCCAGAATAGTGGGTTGAATGTCTGCCAAATTCGAGATCGAAATGTTCCGATTGCCTGTAGGAGCAAGGTGTTCATTATGCCCGCCATATCCTCGCGCGCACTTGGAAAGTTGTCGAACACCGATGCATTGCCGGTCTGCACGTGCATAAATCCGACAGGTTCCGCGATGCCAACGTAACTGTCATCAACACCCGCATCTTTGAGCAAACCCACCACCTGTGCTCTTTTTTCGAGCAGCTTTGAGGTACGCTTCACAGTTAACCAACTCAAGTATTCGTCGTGATACCTCTTTGCCCGAATATATTTCGAAAGGTTCAGGATCAATCTGATCGCGAGGATTGCAATGAGGATGTACAATAAGCGCATAATCTTAACACAGGTTATCACGCGTAACGTTTGTTGAAAAACGCGTGGATGCTCAACCTTTCTGCTGGTAACGCCAGCAAAAGTTGCGAAGATTGTCCAGTGTGGGCTACCACGGATACACGCTGCACTGATCGGTGCTTTACGCGTCAACGCTCGCGACTCAGAATGACTGGCAGATTTAGGGCGCTTCTCGCAACTGCTGGAAGAAACTGAGCACTTCTGCGGTCGTGGTCAACAAGAAGTTGCGAAGATTGTCCAGTGTGGGGAGAATTTTTCGAAAGGCTACTCTCAACGAGTGGCCTTTCCTCTTTTGGGGTACTAACCACACACTCTCATTAGAACACCAACAGCAAGATGCGCTAACAGATAGCAAGAAGTGCCAATCAAAAAAGATTGCGCCAAAGCGCAATTTGATCAAACTTTCGCGCTGCAACAGAGTTTCAGATAGCCCCTCTTAATCAACAATAAGTTTTCCGCTTTCGCGGACTGCTCGGCACTCAATGCCAAAGCGACTTTGTGCAGTCTGAATAAAACGGGCTACCCCTTTCGACCAGTCATTCAGGTTTTTAGCGCTCCTTCAAAACGTACGTATTTACGTCCACAACCCAACCTTGGCTCGAACAGGCTGCCAAGCGTCTTCAAAAAGGAGAGATCCCAAATGGCTAATATCTCGAAAAGAAACAGGAGGCGCGAAAGAGAAATTAGGAACGCTGCGAAGAACAGGCGCGAGATTATCGCAGCGCGTTTGACCAGGCGCGACATGATAAAAGCCGGTCTTTTGACAAGCGCCGGCTACCTGATCCAGAAAAACGGTCTCAGCGCTCGCGCCCAATGGAGTGGGGGCGGGAGTGACTGCGATCGCAGATGGTGGGATGGATCAGGCGGTGGTGGCACGCCGGTCAGTCCTCCAACCACACCGTTTGTTGAACCGCTGTTCATTCCGCCCATTGCCCAAACTGTACCGGCGCTGAGTCCGGCGCCGACGGTAAGTCCTAACACTGCGGCCGGTGAGGCCCGGACGCGCAACCATCAGGCTTTCACTACCCTTCCGCCGGTGAAGTTCTATGAGGTCCATCAAAGAGAGCAGTTGCTCAGCGTGCACCCGGAGCTTCCACTCCAAAGACTTTGGACATTTAACGGAACCGTCCCCGGACAGACCTACGTTGCCCGTTACGGAGAGCCGATCCTGGTTCGTAACTTCAACGACCTTCCGAACGACAACGGCGGATTCGGGCTGCAATCAGTCTCAACCCACCTGCACAATGGTCACACGCCATCTGAATCGGACGGCTTCCCGTGCGACTTCTTTGGCCAGGGAAAATGGTACGACCAGCACTATCCGAACGTGCTCGCGGGCTTCGCTTCGAGCCACCCACCGCTCGGAGACATCAATGAGTCGATGAGTACGCTCTGGTATCACGACCATCGCGTCGACTTCACCGCACAGAACGTCTACAAAGGTCTCGCAGGTTTCTACCTGCTCTTCAATCAGTTTGATACCGGTGACGAAACCACGGGCTTTCGACTTCCGAGTTACCCCGATTTCGACGTACCC
>DATIBX010000207.1:0-13383 GCA_035457105.1 Pyrinomonadaceae bacterium | reverse complement strand
CAAAGTCTGCAGGTCCGATGAATCGTCAATCGAGTGCGACCAAGTGTAAGAGGCCAGGAACTGGAAGTGATTCGAAAACCTCTTCTTGAGATCAACATTCAGCGCGTTATATGACGAATCACCATCTGATGTTTGAGCGTTAACGGATCCGAATGGCGAGATTGTGCCTGGAGTCCTCAGCGAACCTGCGAGCGCTCCGTTCAAGACGGCCGGCGTTACGAGTCCCCGTGTGAGAGCCTGGGCCAAGAAATAGTTCGGCGCACTCGGTCTGAAGAAGTTTGCCACCCCCGCGTTTACCACCCTACTACCAAGATTAGTGATTGGAGCTGCAATCATTCCCGGAATGATTATGGCAAACGTCTGACCAGCATTTGGATAAGCTGGCGCACCGGCAGGTGTCGTCATCGTGAAGCAGGCCAACGGAATGCCAAACGGACAAGGAGCTCCCGCAGTTGGGATAGAGAACGCCACTGCTTCCGTGGTACTCACCGGATTCCTTCCCGCGAAACGGAAAAAGTTTTGAATCTGAAGCTCGGTTCGAGGAGCGTTAATATCCAGAGGGTGTGGCAGATGATGCGCACCGACAAAGATATAACTGCCTGAGAGCGTCATGTCCTTGGTCAACTCGCGTTCGATCGTGAAGTTGCCCTGGTTTGCGTAGGCGTATTCGAAGTCCTGCTGAACCGGCAGCGTGAATGGAAGTACTGGACCAAAGCCCGGGAAAGTTTGGTCGTTAAATCTTTGCCGTCCAAACTGATATTGGGTACCAGCCGCAACTCCAGGAGTGGCCACGCCTTGAGGACATATGGGAGTTACTGAACCACCCGGCACACAGACCGTTCCCTGGAAAACCTGGACCGCATTTAAAAGCGCAGTTTGCGCTGGTGATCCAGGCGTAAGAATTCCCTGTTGTTGCTGGACTGCATCGGCGATGTCTGAGTTGAAGCCAATCGCGAGTAATGGATGATCATAAAACATTCCAAATGCTGCGCGGACAACTGTTTTACCGTTGTTCTGAGGGTCCCAGGCAATGGCTAGACGAGGCGCCCAGTTGTTCTTGTCGCGTGGAAATCCTTGCTGAACTCCCAACGCGTTTTGAGCAGCATTGACATCAGCCGCTGACAAGTTGATTCCTGATAATGGATCGCGAAACGCCTGTGGAGCCAACTGGTCCGTAATTTCATAGTCGTAGCGTACGCCATAATTAAGCGTCAGATTAGGACGAATCTTCCACGAGTCTTGAGCAAAGAAAGCCAGGGGTTTGTTACCAATGCTACTTATCGGATTACCAAAACCCTGAATGTAGTTAGCCGGAAAGCCCAGTCCATATTGTTGAACTGGGGTAATGTCGGGCGGTGGCGGTAAGAATGTACCAGCCGGTTGACCGGGAACAGGAATCGCACAGAGCTGTGGTATCAGAGTGCAGCCTCCGAGACCGCCAAAGTTAAATAAACCAGCGAAGTTCAGCTCAAAGATTGCCTGTGGAATGCGGACGAAAGCAATATCACCACCGAACTTGAAGTTGTGGTGACCGGCTACAAGATTTACGTTGTCGGTAAATTCGTAGCGAGTTTCGGTGCGCGCTACCGGAGAAAAGAGCTCGCGACCGATAAACGCAGTTCCAGAGATATTGAAAGCAACCGCATCACCATTTTGGGACTTGAAAGTTGCGCGACGTTCGCCAAAATTGAAGCGAGCTTCGTTGATCGCATTATTGGAAAGAGTCGAGTTCAACGTCGTAACGGCAGAGAAATCGCGCAACTTCTGTATACCGGTCCGCGAGAAATCATTCTGGCCCAGCGATTGATTTTGAGACTCAACCTGGATACCAGTGATCGTGCTCGGGTTGTAACCGAAACGGAAGCTGAGTTGATGCCTCGGAGTGATAATGTGGTCCAATCGAAACGAATTGAACGTTGTGCGATCAGTTATAGGGAAAACTGTCTGAAGACTGCGCAACGGACGAAACGCGATTGGTTGGCCGAGACTGTTGATGGTCGAAATTGGGATTGGAGCCCCGCTGAGGAAGAATCGGCTGCCAATCACAGTTCCCGGAGTAAATGGAGCACCGGTCGCAAGCAACGGATTGAAACCATCAAGTGCTGTACTACCACCGCCTGAGGCAAGGTAAGCGTACCCGATACCGAGTTGGGCTAAGGATTGGTTACCGGTCTGCAGCAGACTGTTGATATAGCTCGCTTGAGCCGGGGTTAGGTTCCTCAGTACCTGCGCCGGAAAGCCCTGCGCCAGCGGCGGTAGCGTTACTGAAGAGGTTAACCCTTGCGCGACATTACTCGTAAAAAACCCGGACTCATTCCTTCTTCTCTGTTCGAAAGCAAAAAAGAAAAAGGTCCGATCGCGATCAAATGGACCACCAATCGTGAATCCATATTGCGTACGGGTGAACGGTGGATCTTCAACTGGGGCAAAAGCATTCCTCGCTTGAAAACTACGGTGTCGAAGAAAGCCAAATACATTGCCGTGAAAATCATTTGAGCCTGACTTGGTGACGACATTTACGACGCCGCCTGCGGAGCGGCCAAATTCGGGGGCGAACGAATTCGTTACCACCTGAAATTCCTGGACCGCCTCTTGACTGACTGTTGATCGTGAAGCGTTAACTGAGTTGTCAGTGTTATCTGCTCCATCGACTTGCACCAGGTTTGAACGACCGCGCTGCCCGCCGAAATTTAAGCCGGTGGTAGGTGCTGGTCCAATTGGTCGGCCATTGTCTCGGCCCACGGTTGAGGTAGTTAATGCAAACGAAAGGTAGTTGCGCTCGTTGATGGGCAGATTGTTGATTCGCTGCTGATCAACAGTTGTAGCGATCGCAGTCTTGGTGGTCTCAACTATATCTGAGGTCGCATCGGAAATAGTCACGCTTTCCGAGATCTGGCCTGGCTCGAGGGCTACGTCCACTGTAGCTGTTTGGCCAACGGTCACATTTACTTTGGTCAGCACTGATTTTTTGAAGTTCGCGGCCTCAACCGTGATCTCATAGTCTCCCGGTGGAAGATTCACAACCCGGTAGAAGCCTTCTTCGTTCGTGGTCGAACTTCGCGAAACATTCGTGCCGGGATTTCTGGCCGTGACAGTAGCGTTTGGCACAACTGCACCGGTCGAATCCTTAACTGTGCCTTGCAGATCTGCCGCATTGGATTGCGCCTGTCCCCAAACTGCGGTGGTTGAAATCACCGAGAACACAACTAGCGAGGCGATCTGAAACAATCGAGTGGTCCAGGGCCTTGGAAATGCGATCATTGTCGGTTTCTCCTTCAGTGGTTACGTGTCGCCTTCAGGCTGGCAATCAGGCTGATAAATTTTTGTTGCTTCGCTTTGAGAACGTTGGACGGAAGCTTGGAGACCTACCCCCGTTTTTCATCGACGTCTGGGAGTGCGTCGAAATGTTTGTTTCCGCAAGATGATGCGCTGAAAGAGAGACTGCGCACTGCATCGCCTTTTTACTCCAAAAGAGACTGAAGTAGCAAGCAGTTATATGTTGTTGATTTTCCTTCGAGCGAGTCAGTGCTACCGAGTTGGTACACCTTTTTGAGCAAGGCCGCTAATTTTGTTGTTTTCTACAGTGGTCCCCCGAGTCGCTCGGGCCAGCACTGATTTCAGTCTTGTGCTCGTATTACAAAGTGCAATTACCGACTCGGCAAGTATGGGGTTAAACGCAGCTCGTCGCAAGAAACTGCACAGCCTTAGCCGAGAACTGAACTTGCGGAAATATTCGACAAAGTAAGACTCACTTAATTCCTTCAATGCTGTCTCTGAGTACAATTTGTCTTGATAGCGAACAATTGTGCGTGCCACAGTCTCAGCCGAATCAAGTGCCATCAACATGCCGCTGCCGGTAAAAGGATCAATGAACGCGGCCGAATCACCAATCGCTAAGAGGCCGTTCATTGGAGTCGGGTTAAACTTCCCAAAACTCTGCCATGACGCGCTCAACCACTCAGAGTAGCGCACCGCACTTGTCAAAGCAGTTGAGGCTCTCCGATTTCTCATCACGATTTCGCTTAACACCTTGTCCGGATCGGAGTGGCAGCGCTGCACATCTTTAGCCGTTACAATGAAGCACAAATTTGCCAGGTTGCGTTCGACACTACTCAAACCGCCGTAGCCTCCGCGATAAACGTAGATCTCACATGTGCCCAGCGCAATGCTCGCCTGTTGAAAATGCGCTTTAAAGGCAATCAATTTCGAGCGCCTTTCGTCGGATTTGTGTTCAACCACCTTGCGGCATAGTACACGGCTGCGGCCAGTCGCATCGATTGTAATTCTCGATTCACCTTCAGTCAGACGGCCATCATGCTTGTACTTCACCCCAACAACTTGTGACCGATCGCGGATTAGCTCTGATACGGTTGCGTCCTCCAGTACCTCGACACCAACCTGGCGAGCACGCTCAAGAAGGTTGTGGTCCATAGTGGCGCGGCTTAAACCGAAAGCGACTCCACCGAAGAAACTGCTCGGAACATCGACGTGCCGTCCCTTCCGAGCGTAGAAAGAGGTGCGAATGATCTTCGCTGGAGCGGATTGTTCCATGACGGCTGCAACGCCTAATTTTTCGAAATGTGTTTGGCACTCGGGTGAGATGAACTCTCCGCATAACTTAGGGCGCGGGAAACTTTTTTGCTCGAGTAGCAACACCTTGAAGCCTGACGTTGCCAGATAGATCGCAGCTGCGCTTCCAGCTGGTCCAGCTCCGGCAATAGCAACATCGTACTTAATCGTCATGTTCAACCTCGGCCACTAAGCAGCTCGATCCACTGCTGCCGTGTCAATCCTAACGGGAGTTGGATCTGATTGTTTACTCGAGCCACTCAGCACAAGCCGAAAAGGAAAGTGCCTGTCGACGGCAATGTTCGCAAGCTTCGCGCTTTCACCGAGCTCTTTTAGTTCCTTTCTATTGAACGCCTTTAGAATTGACAAAGCACCATCTTCACGAAGGAGCCTCGTATGGAGCACCAACTTGCCGAGAGTCGTGTAGAGCAAATAGGCGATGGGATGCCGGTGCAGATCAATAACAAAGATTTTGCGTTGGGCCACGCGATCCATTTCCTCGAGAATGCGAATGATTTGCGCTTCGTTAAAATGATGAGTGAAGAGCGAGCAGATCGCGTAATCGAACTTTTTATCGTGGAAGGGGAGGCGCAACGCATCTCCGCGTACTGCTTTCAACTCAGGGTAGTCTTTCGACTCGTCGCGCAGCGCTTCGATCGACCGGCGATTCAATTCCAGCCCAACACCACGGAACGTCTTTTTCGTTTTACGCGCCCAGTTTGCGGTGACCCGCAACAGTTCTCCTGAACCAGCGCCTACATCAAGCACAGAAAAACTGGTTAAGCGTTCGGCGTCTACGCGGCGAAAAAGTGTTTGAGCAAGAGTTCGAGAGTCGCCCAACCAACGGTTAACCCGTCGCAACTCAACCAGGCATCCTTCATACTCGTCAGGAGTGTAGGTTCCTACATCGATATTCTCCGGTTCGTAACTCCGCGTCTTGAATCGAGCAAACATTTTCTTCCTGGTCCAAATCAATTAACAGGGGCTCGGTCGAACGTCGACTTAGCCAAATCGCTCCACTACCAACGCACTATTTTTCGAGCCGAATCCTATGCAATTACACAGCGCGATTCGTACGTCAGCTTCTCGAGCGACGTTCGGGACATAATCGAGATCGCACGATGGATCAGGGTCGTCGAGATTAATTGTTGGAGGAATCATGCCTCTGTTGATCGCACAGAGAGTGGCCCCAAGTCCGGCAGCACCACTGGCTCCCTGCGGGTGTCCGATCTGAGACTTTGTGGCGGACATGGGAATACGTTGTGCCAGGCCGTCAAATGCGAGCTTCAATGCACTGGTTTCGATTCTGTCATTGAGCAGTGTCGAGGTCCCATGCAGATTTACGTAGTCAACATGTTTCGGCTCTCGTCCGGCATCTTCCAGTGCCAGGCGCATCGCTCGGGCCGGTTCATCACCATCTTCCGCTAATCGCACGCGGTGATAAGCATCGCAAGTTGATCCATAACCACTGATCTCTGCATAGATCTTTGCTCCGCGAGCCTTTGCATGCGAGAGCTCCTCGAGAACATAAATCCAGGATCCTTCACCGAGCACCATCCCTGATCGATTTCGTGAAAACGGTCGTGAGGCTCGCTGAGGCTCGGCATTCCACTCATTAGTCAGAACTGTCATTAGGTTGAACGCGGCGAGAATGCCAGGGGCGATCGGAGCGTCGACACCACCGGAAAGCATTAGATCCTGCCGACCGAGCGCAATGTGTTGCGATGCATATGAGATTGCGTCGGTCGAGCTTGTGCAGCCTGTTGAGACGATGTGCGATAGGCCCCTGAGACCAAACGCCATGGAAAGCTCGCTCGACAACCCCCCGTGAGTCGATGAAGGAATGGTGTATACGCTTGCCTTTGAGGTTGGACCAACATACCAATACTCATACTGTTGTTCGGTAAACGCCAGACCACCCCCTCCGGTTCCGAGTTCCACTCCGAACGCACGGCGCTCTGCGAGTGAAAGGTCATTCGGAAAGAGAGCCGCATCTTCGAGCGCTTCACGAGCAGCGGCCAGGGCCAGCGGTACTGTGCGCGCGACGTGTTTCCGGTCCTTCGGGTTAAGTTGTGCTTCCCAATCAAAGTCAGGGACTTCCGCGGCAACCTGAACGGGAAAAGGCGACGGGTCGAACGCCGTTATCTTTCTTGTTCCACTTTTGCCCTCGAGTAATGAATCCCAGAAGGCCTCTCGGCCAATTCCCAGAGGAGTGACACAACCCATTCCAGTAACCACCACACGTCGCGGGCGCGTCAGAGTACGAAACATGCAACCGTCCTTCTCGGGGCAAAACGGGCGCTAAAATTAGGGGAGTGATAAAGATAACAGCTAAGGGGACCAACACAAAGACCTCCGGCCCAGAGATCTTCCGATCGGGATTCTAAAATAGGGAGGGAGCTATCATTGGTGGTCCATTGCTGGACCAACTACTCAATTTTCTGGCCGCACTCATTGCAAAACTTCGCACCAGGCGCAACCTCAGCTTTACAGTTTGGACACGCCTGTTTTTCCTGTTTTGCACCGCATTCATTACAGAACTTGGTGCCAGCCACCAACTGCGAGCCACACTTCACACACGGCACGGTCGCACTGGCTACCTCGATTTGAGCTCCACATTCGTTGCAGAATTTTGCTCCAGAAGTGTTTTGACTTCCGCACTTTGGACAAGAGGCGCCCGGGCGAGCGGCAGTATTTGATTTATTGATTGCGTCCGACATTGCGCCCGCCATCGCGTTGCCGATTGCGAAGCCGGCACCCAGTCCCGCTCCTGTACCTGCCCCTCCACCGGGATTTTGTGCGGCGTCGCGCATCGCATCAGCAGCCTGAAATTGTGCGTATCTTCCGACATCGCCTATTACTCCCATGGATGTGCGCTTATCCATGGCCGCCTCGACTTCTTGAGGCAACGAAATATTTTCAATAACGAACTTGGTTAGCTCTAAGCCAAATCCAGTAAATTCTTCGTTCAACTTTATGCGTGTGAACTTGCTCAACTCATCATAGTTTGAAGCGAGATCCAGCGCTGCGATCTTCGCCTCTGCTAAGGCGTCGCTAAAACCGCTGACCAGCGTTCGCTTCAACTGACCTTCAATGTCTTCTGTTATGAAGCGCGCATTCGTACCAGCGATCTCCTTGATAAACGACTTAGGATCAGCGACTCGAATGGAATAGATTCCGAAAGCTCGCAACCTGACCATTCCAAAATCAGAATCCCTCATCATTACCGGGTTTGGCGTTCCCCATTTCAGGTCGGTGAACTGTTTTGTATTGACAAAATAGACTTCAGCCTTAAAAGGAGAGTTGAATCCGTATTTCCAAGCACCCAGTTTGCTAAGTATTGGAGTGTTCCCGCCATCGACCGTGTAACGACCGGGCAGAAACAAGTCGGCAATCTGGCCTTCGTGCACAAAAACGGCGGCCTGTGACTCTCTGACGATAAGTTGCGCGCCGTTCTTTATTTCCTGGTCTTTAACCGGAAAGCGGTATAGGAGCGTGTTGCTCGTATCGTCCAACCATTCAATTACTTCGATGAATTGCGAACTTGGACTCAGCCGATCAAGTATTCCCATTTCCTACACCTCTACTTTCAGCGTCGTTGAAAAGCTGACGAATTATACGATCAGATCGTTGAAATTGATGAGGGCTGCCGTTCACGGTACCAAAGTCGCAGTAACAGAATTACTGTTAACCCACCGGTCATATCGATAAAGCTGTCGTAAATCGAAGCTGTACGTGATGGCACAAAGCTTTGATGAAATTCGTCGATTAGCGCGTAGACGACCACTATTGAAAGGGAAAGCGAAACCCAATTCCTACTAATACCAGGTCCTGGAGAAGTTCTAAACGCGCGAACCGCAAGATATCCGAGGATCCCATATTCCGTGAAATGAGCAATCTTTCTGATTATCAAATGAATGACCGTCATCGTCTCGGTGGAAGTATTGGGAAATAACCAGAGAACGATTGGAGCAATAATTCGCGAAGTATTTGACGCTGAAAATCCATCCGAGGAAGCGAAAGTAATAAAACCAAGCCACAAGATTAACGGAACGTAACGGCTAAAGATTCTGTTGTTTGGCTGTACCTGCATGTCAGAAAGTTTACTGCTAAATAGGAATGGGAAGCGGATCAGCGCTTCCCATCAATCTCTCCCTTGTGCCGGGCCCTTCCTAGAGGGCGGCTGCGCCAGAGACAACTTCAATGATCTCATTGGTGATGGCCGCTTGCCGGATTCGATTCATGTTCAGCGTCAAACTATCAATTAATTCGCTGGCATTCTTGGAAGCAGAGTCCATTGCAGTCATCCGAGCGCCCTGTTCAGACGCAACAGACTCGAGGAGAGCACGAAATATTTGGGTTTCGATGAGGCGCGGCAGCAACTGCGCGAACATCTCAGCCGGCGGTTGCTCATAAATATAATCAACCAGATTAACTGGTTGTTGTGACTTACTCTCTGGTTCTTCGTTCTCAGCGCGAGAGACCGGCAATAATTGCTCGAGCATGACTCGCTGCGAGAGGACTGACTTAAACTCGTTGTAGATCAGAAATACTTTATCGATCTCTTTGGTCTCGATGTAGAGCTTTATGACTGCACGAGCAACTTCAAGAGCTTCGGAAAAATCAACTCGTCCTTTTCCGGTTACTCCTATGTATTCGCTTGCAATTGTAGCGTGACGGTTGCGGAAAAAGTCGCGGCCCTTACGGCCGATTGTGACGAGCTCGATCGATTTTTCGGAGTTCTCTTTGATAAAAGCCTGCGCCGCTTTCGTGAGGTTTGTATTGAAAGCTCCACAAAGACCTTTGTCAGCGGTTATTAGCACCAGTAGGTAACGCTCATCTCCGCGCAAATCGAGCAACGGGTGACGGAAGTCCTCATCAGTTCGTTTCGCGAGTTGGCCCAGAACTTCGATCATCTTGTTCGCGAAGGGACGCGCTGTTACCACTCGATCCTGAGCACGCTTCAGCTTAGCTGCAGAAACCATCTTCATTGCCTTAGTTATCTGCTGCGTGTTTTTAACCGACTTGATTCGCCGGCGAATGTCTAAGAGGTTCGGCATTCTGATCTACTAAACTACACCGCGGCAACTGGAGCAGCCGCGGGCTCTTGTGCCGGCGCCACACTAAGATTACCTGGGGCTGCCTGCTTGGGATTGTTTCTCATGTGCTTAAAGTCTGCGAGCGCCTGTTTCAAATCCGCTTTGATTTCGTCAGTCAAGCTCTTCTTCTCGCGAATGCTGGCAAGCAACCCTGGGTGGGAATTCTCGACAAAGGCGAGCAGGTCTGTTTCAAACTTGCGGACGTCCTCGATTGCAATGTCGTCGGTGTAGCCATTTGTGGCGGCCCAAATAACAAGGACCTGCTTCTCGACATCCATTGGCTTGTATTGTGGTTGTTTGAGAATCTCTGTTAGCCGTTGACCACGAGCTAACTGAGCCTGAGTCGCTTTGTCCAGGTCAGATCCAAACTGAGCAAAAGCCTGCAACTCTCTGAACTGCGCGAGGTCCAGTCGCAACGTTCCCGCCACCTGCTTCATCGCTTTGATCTGAGCGGAGCCACCTACCCGCGAAACACTGTTACCGACGTTAATTGCGGGACGAAATCCGCTGTTGAACAAATCTGCTTCTAAGAAGATTTGGCCGTCAGTAATCGAGATAACATTCGTCGGAATATAAGCAGAGATATCGCCAGCCTGGGTCTCAATGATCGGTAAGCTCGTTAACGATCCGCCGCCCCGCGCTTCCGACAGCTTGGCAGCGCGCTCAAGCAAACGCGAGTGGAGATAGAAAACGTCGCCTGGATAAGCTTCGCGACCTGGTGGCCTTCTCAACAACAGAGATATTTCACGATACGCTGCAGCTTGTTTTGATAGATCGTCGTAGATCGTCAGTGCGTGCTTACCGTTGTCACGGAAATATTCACCCATTGCTGCGCCTGAGTACGGTGCCAGGAACTGCATTGCAGCCGGATCAGAGGCCGTGGCCTTGATCACAATGGTGTAATCCATGGCGCCAAAATCTTGAAGCGTCTTTACGACCTGCGCAACAGTCGAAGCCTTTTGTCCAATTGCAACATAGATGCAAATAACGTCTTTGCCCTTTTGATTGATGATGGTATCGACGGCAACAGCAGTTTTTCCGGTTTGTCGATCGCCAATGATGAGTTCACGCTGTCCACGTCCAATGGGGACCATCGCATCAATTGCCTTAAGACCGGTTTGTAGTGGTTCTTTAACAGGCTGTCTATCGACCACCCCCGGAGCGATTCGTTCAACGGGATAGTAGTGATCCGTAATGATTGGACCAGCGTCGTCAATTGGATTTCCCAGAACATCAACAACTCGACCAACAAGAGCGTCGCCGACGGGTACCTGCATGATGCGACCCGTACGTTTTACAAGGTCACCCTCGCGGATGGTCTGGAAATCGCCGAACAAAACGGCGCCCACCTTGTCTTCTTCCAAGTTCAGCGCAAGGCCTCGCACATCATGGGGAAATTCGAGGAGTTCACCAGCCATTACTTTTTCGAGACCGTGAATTTCGGCGATGCCGTCGCCAATCTTTATCACCGTACCTACTTCTGTGACCGTAACACCAGTATCAAAGTTTTCGATCTGTTTACGGATTATGTCGTTGATCTCACTTGCTCGTATTGGTTCCATGACGTCCTCTGCGGTCCTTAAGTCCTTACTAAAACTAATCCATCAAATCAGCAGCCAGGCGCTCGAGTTGATTTTCGACAGAGCCATCGAAAATCGTCGAACCGATTTGAGCAACCAAACCTCCTATAATTGCCTCATCGGTTGCAAAGCTTAGCCTCACCTTCTGACCTGTTGAAGCTGCTAATGTTTTCTGCAAATTTTCTATCAGATTCTCAGGTAGTGGACGTGCAGTCGTCACGACCGCGGAAACCACGCCACTCCTTTCATCCAGAACATGACCGAGTCGAACTGAGATCTCTTTCAGTTCTCCGATTCTCTGGTTCTTGAGAAGCACTCGCAAAAAACTGGCAGTAGTCTCTCGGACTCTCGTGCGAGTAATGAGCTCTTCAAGAACGTGTCTTTTTTTGTCGTACGCGACAGTAGGGTTGGTAAAGGCTTCGCGTAGCTGCGAATGGTCGTCGACAATGATGGCCCACTGGTCGACTTCTTCCTGAACCTGACGTTCTTCACGTCGTTCAATGATTACGTCAGCAAGCGCGGAGGCATAACGGCGGGCCACAGTCTGCAAACTCAAGCTCGATTCCTCCCCAGACCGCTGATACTTTCAGTTACTAAACGAACGTCATCTTCTGGACGCAGATTCTGGCGAACAGATTCTCGCGCCAGCTGTATGCTGCGGTCAGCAAGAAATTGTCGCAAAGTCTTTCTCGCTACTTTACCAGCTTGATCAATCTCACGTTGACCCTGAACCTGGAGCTTCTCGATCTCGGAAGTTGCGGCGATCGCAAGACGTTGTTTTTCTTCCTCTGCCTCCTGGCGTGCACGTGCTGCAATATTGCTGATCTCAGCTTCGCGACGAGCCAGCAGTGAATCGGCTTCAGCTAGGGTAGCAAGCGCTGCGTCTTTCTCCTTTTGAGCAGCGGCCAGCTCGCCTTGAATCCGCTCACGTCGAGACTGGAGTGCGGATTCGAGCGGCTTTCCAGCAAGCTTGAGCATTACCAATATGAAAATGCCGAGGTTCAGAAACTTCCACACCTCGAGGCCTGGATAGTTGAAATATGTATTCAACCATTCGCGCCATTCTAAAAGTAAAACTCCGAGCATCTGATTCATCCAGTAAAAAAGAATTTAGGGCGTTCGCTTCAATATCTGCGAGCTGATGAGATCGCCTATACCGGCCGCTTGTGTTTCAAGTTCACCCCTTACGTTGTTTTCCTGTTGATGCAGTTGTTCAAGAGTCGCGCCGGTAGCTTTCGTAATCTCTTCCTTAGCCACACGAACTTTCAATTCCTTCTCCTGCATCGCGGCAACTCTTTCTCTTTCGAGTAGACCGTAGGCTTCAGTTCTGGCATTCCTAAGTGCTGCGTCGTATTGCTGCATTTTCTCTTCGGCTTCATTCTTGATCTTATTCGCCTCGCTCACCCTTCCAGTAATCAACTCCTCTCGATCAGAAAGGATTTTATTTATCGGTTTTAGGAGGGTGCGATTTAGGAGCGCCACCATCACCCCAATCATCAACAGATGGAGCAAAAGGGTGCCATCAGGAACTAATTGAATCGACGACTCAGCCAGAATCATATTCGAGAGTATTACCTGAGTGAAATCAAGTTAGAATGCAAACCTGCAGAAAAGCGCGCGAGTCTACCATGCGAAGCAGGGTCGGTCAACCGACCGTCAGAAGAGTTTTACCCCTGCCGTCTCCTGACTTCAGATTACCTTTAAAAGCGAATCAGAGTTCGGACGAACATGGCAGTTTTACTTTGTACCGTCGAGGATTTCACTTGGACTCGGACGGAGTCGCCGTTACTGAATTTGGGCATATAGCTTTGCCCCTTAAAATTGTTTTTGGCCTTGGCCATTGTACTAATTAAACGCTGCTTGGGAGGCTCCCCGCGTCAAGAGGTCATAGAGGCGATTTAAATCCTGTTCACCCGAATAACCAATCTCGATTTTTCCGCGACCATCAGCAGCTTGAAGAATCTTGACTTGAGCACCCAGAATCCTTCTGAGCTTCGTCTCAGCAGCTTTAACGTTTGGGTCGACAACCGGAGTCGGTCGTGTCGATCCAGCATTACGACTCTTACCCGTCGACTTCTTGACCAGTTCTTCTGTAGCACGTACGGACAACGTGCCCTCAATAATCTGACGAGCGA
>DATIBX010000206.1:0-12891 GCA_035457105.1 Pyrinomonadaceae bacterium | reverse complement strand
GGAGAGAGGGCGGCCACGGAGTGCCGCCCCAACGATTACTTGGGCGTTATACTGGAAGGAAGGCGATCGTTTGGAGAGAGGGCGGCCACGGAGTGCCGCCCCTACAACTCAATTATGAATTACTGTGCCCGAGGAGAGGTGCAATGATTTAAGTATCCGTTCTCCTGCATCCTGACCTGCCAGAATTAAGAGTTGATCACGATAAAGTCCCGAATTTGAAGTAGGACCCACGATTGGACCAGCTCTTCGCGCACCGGGATAAGTGTGACCGCTCGTAGCGATCTTTCCCGTGACTGGAGCAAACACAACATACTCAAGCTCTATATCGTTTGAGCTGTTAGAGCTCATGGCTGAAGTCTGTAAAGAGAGCAATACCACATAGGTCGACTTGTCTGCTTTTGCTTTCTTGATTGCGTCACTGCGATTGAGGTCCTGGCGAGACACATCAACGAAGCCGCCCGATCCATCTCTCAGCTTATCGCCACACCCACGCAATATTGCATCGTAGTCCGAGCCGTAAAAGTTCATGTAAGTGTTGCTGCGATCGACTCCGAGCAAAAAGCCGTAGTCAGCCTCTTTGACTTTTGGTTTTGGTTGAGGCGTTGGTTCAGGAGTGGGTGTTGGGACGGGTGCCACGTCGGGAGTCTTGTTTTGTCGCCGTCCGGACTGACCTTGAATTGTGAGCGAGGCCAGGCAAACAAATGCGAGACAAATAAAGAGAAACAGAATTCTTCCGTTAGTTGGTCTCATTAGGGAGCTCCAGGACATTTCTGCAAACTGGGGAGAATGAGTTTTAAGCTCTCAAAATCGGAGTTGAGCGCATTGTAGCACCACGGAAAAGATTGAGTCGCCGCTTTTTGGTAAACTGACGAGTGGATGGAAAAAGTGGCCAATAGCACCCTCGTAATAAGTAAGGTCAGAGATGAAGCTCCGTGTATTCGCTCTTTTGACCTTCGCCCAGAGAGACCCATATCGATCGAATACCTGGCGGGCCAGGTAGCAATTCTGCGCGCTGGTGATGAATTGCCTGGTTATTTTGCCTTTGCCAGTGCCCCTGAGGATCCGGATCTCGAATTTCTGGTAAAGCAAAAGGTCGGCGTTAGCAATATCATTTTCGATTTGAATGTCGGAGACCAGATCGAGCTGGTCGATATTGCCGGGCGAGGCTTTCCACTCGATCAACAGAAGAATCGGGACCTCGTTTTCGTGGCAATGGGTACGGGCGTGGCTCCACTACGATCCGCTTTGCGGCACGTGCTCAAAAACAAACGCGAATTTGGAGAACTGATCGTTTTATACGGAGCGCGTACTCCTGACGACTTCTGCTATCGCGGCGAGATCGACGATTGGGGCAAGGCAGGGGTTCAGTTGCGCCAGGTGATCTCGAGGCCGGATGGTCACGACTGGTCTGGTCCAACTGGCTATGTGCAGTCGTTGCTTGATCACGTTCTGCCGGATCTTCATTCGCCGGTAGCACTTATCTGTGGATCACTCGAGATGATTGATCAAACCCGCGAACGATTAAGCAAGATGGGTTTCAAGAATGACGAAATTCTGACGAACTATTAATCTTCTATTTAATAGTAAGTGCTACCCGGAAGAGTTTATTGCACTCATCTTCCAGGACGCCTCCGACTACCGTGCATTTACGGAAAGAACTTAGACGTGAAAGCTCTTCAGCGCGGATGTCGATTGCCCACCAGTTTAGAGTCTTTAAGAATGGTATAGATGAACCAAAAACAACTCTGCTAATTCCCGTCCAGGCGACAGCACCCTGGCACATCGCACAAGGCTCAGCGGTGGTATAAAGCGTCAAGCTGGTCCAGTCTATCTTGGGATAAGACGCCGCACATTTGTTGATCGCATCCATTTCACCATGCCAGGTAGGATTGTGAACTGAACGGTTCCAGCCCTCTGCAACTACCACTCCCTTCGGGTCGACCAGGAGCGCCGCAAAGGGATACTTAGGATTATTGCCAGCCACGTGAATTGCTCGCCTCATGTATTTCTCGTCGTCAGGTTCTGCGAATGCCTCGGGTGTTTGGCTTCCTAACAAGCTACTAGATGCAATTGTTTTCGCCTCATAGTTACCTAACACTGGCAGGGCCACCACTGCGTAGAACAAGTCGTGAAGCAAAGTTCGTCGCCGCATGCATACGCCTCCATTTCTTTATGTCATGACGATATTGACAAGTTACCTTCCTGAGTTGTCGGATGATCAGGACAAGCCGGTGGCAATCCTGTTAACTGAAGCCGGAACATTAAAAGAGATTGGTAACGAGCAAGGCAATAACTGTGAATTTCGGACGAATGATGGCGATTGGTGTCGATCAAAACGCCCTATATTCAATAAAGGTTCAGTCAGTTTTTGATTGAACGAGGTGTTTGATGTAAGCCGCCACATTAACCTCGTTGCCATAAAGCCGCTCGCATAACCGGCCTTTTGTTTCAATTTCAGAAAGGCCAGGTGGAAATGAAGCCAAGGCGATAGTTCGCGCAACATCGAACATTCGGCTTCCCATTACAACTCGTTCAGCGCCGGGACGGGCCAGCAAACGTTCCCGAACAATCGCGGCAATGTCTGGTGTGGTGTCATTCATCAACCAGGATCTCCTCAAGCAATTCATCAACCTTCAGTGTCTTCGCGCGACTACGTAAGTACTCCATATCACAGTCAGTGCTTAGAAGATTGCGAACATCGCCTAGCTGCATTTCTGATTTTGAATCCTTGGCCCAAAACAGTTTGGATAAGATTAGATCTTCGCGGCTGACAATCCAGGTCTCGAAATCCCCTAAGGATACTTGCCGCCGTCGGGCAAATTCTTCTTGTCGATAAGCATCCGTTTTTAGTACTACACAATCGACCTTAATTACTGCGTCAGTATGAATGAGATTAAACATTCTTCGCAGTGAAATGGCGTGAGCCACGCTCTGTCGATCAAAATAGTAGTCCCTTTCGAACAAGCCGAAAAACTGTTCGGTTTGGGTTTCATCAAGCGAGACCACGACGTCAATATCACGTGTCATTCGCGGCTGTGCGTAAAAGTTCATCGCGACCGAACCGGTCAACATAAACGATATCCCAGCACTCTGGAGGCGGCGGGAGACATCACGGAGTACATCAAGTTCAGTTTCAATCATCGCTTCGGCTTCGATTATTCTTCCTTGACGCGCCACCACCCGAAAAGGGAGCACATACGATCAAGCTGAGTGATTACTTCTATTGGCTCACCTGCTGAGCCCAGACGGCGCTGACTCCTATCGGTAGACTGCGCGCAACTTCTTACACAAAGCTAAGTCTTCAACCACATTCGTGCTGTCAGTAAATTGATCTATTGATCCAACATTGGTCTTAATTCTCTTGACCTTTAGATCTTTAATCGCCTGCTTTATTGCCTTCGCAAAGCGCTCGCCATGTATAACTGAATAAGGGCGGCGATAATAATCGGAGGTGTTTGTGGCCAACGGTTTAGTAATTTTCAATGCATTATGCTGTTGAGCCATCACGGAATATGCTTTTGCCATTGATCGATCTCTAGTCTTCCAGGTTTTGGCCAGCAAGACCTGCCTTAATAGCGGAGTCAATGTTTTCGCAGTCTTTAGCCCGTCAAAAGCTGTTCCCAGCCATTTACTGTACGGCGCATACCGTCTCTCCATTAGGAACGCGAGCTTGATGATTTCCCGAATCAATCTGGCCGCCACAACCTGCGATCCGAGTTCGTCACCCACATGACCGGCACGACCCACGAAAGCCTCTTCCTGAGAAATCCTGGTCCATTGAGCAGCCAGCATATATAACCAGACGTCTTTGGGATAATACTTGAGCTTGGTTCGTACCTTTTCCAATTCACCTAGCCCATCGTGATAGATCTCCCCACTCGTGAGTTCGAGCAGTCGTTGTTGCGGGAAGATCAACCAATCAAGTGCAGAAAACTCCTTGTAAGGATCAATACCTAACCGAGCTTTGAAGAATGATCTTATAGTATAAACATTGACCATGTGGTGAATGCGACCCCGTGTGATTTTTACTGGATGCCGCACACCGTTCGGTTCGGGTTCGCTGTAATTAGTAGAGTAACCCATGAATTCGTAGGGCAGTTGATCGGATAAGGCGTCGCTGATCTGGCCTCTGAGTCTGCTATAGTCCTTCTCACTCAAGAACAGCAGCACCCGCGGTCCCCAATGGTGGTCTCGAGATGTGGGAGTATCAAACCCAAGCACCTCCGACCCCCACCCGATAATTGCAGCAGAGTAGCGAAGCTTAGGAAACTCTCTATTTAGGATTGGGGTTACTTCTTGTTGATAGAAGAGTTTGCAGAGCGTCAAACCTGGAACGAATTTAGGCATCTTGAGGTGGAATCAAGTCATTATTCTACTCTGCTCGTGCACCTGCACAAGGCTGAGGAGCGATTTTCTGTCGGTTCGGTCTTTTGCGACCCTACGCGCGAATGGCTAGGGCCAGGTTAGTACGCAATTCCAAACGTGATTGCCGAGCCATCACTGTATTGCTGCAATACTGGCGCACTTTCATGACGATGTTTTCCGTCACGTGCTTGCGTTCATCACTCAATAACTCTGCCGCCGGTACTCAACCCAACAAACGCCATTGTATTAAAGCGTATTTAAAGGCTCGCCACCCATTGCTCGTCCTTTCTCCGCTGGTTGTGTTTGGGAAATGATGCGCGCGTTTGCTCGGGTAATTCTTGCAAGTATCTCCAAACGTATTGTCGAAAAACCACGACAGCTTGCGGATACCAACGCTATATTCTTTAAGACTTAACCACCGCCACCGAACAAGGGGCTTGCGCGGCGACTTTCGCAGAGACGCTGCCGAGCATCTGATGTTTGAGTCCCGACATGCCTGTTGAGCCAAGCACGATGAGGTCGTAATCTCCGATCTCTGCCTCACCGAGAATCGCAGTGCCCGGATTGCCGTTCCCGATAACCCTGTTATGACCAAGAACATAGTCAGCGAGCTCTTCCTCAGCATGTTCCAAAATGCTGTCGGCTTCGCGTTCCATCTGCTGATTAAACTGAAGCTCGGGGAAGTTGTCGTCGTGAACATCAAACAACTCTTCAGCGCCGGCGAAATGCACCCATGGTGTTTCGACCACATGCATGCAGGTTACGTCCAACGACGAGGCATTGCAGTAATCAATCATTGTTCTCAAGGCTTGCATGGATGAACGTGAACCATCGACCGCAAGCAACACGCGCCAGGTGTTCTCCCCGATTAGATCTCGCGCGACCAGTATCATGCTTGAGCCGTGTTCCAGGACCCGAGTGGCCACAGGTCCAATCCCAACTTTTGAAATGTCGCGCTTTCCCGTGGCGCCCACCACGGTCACATCAAAACCTGCGCTGAGTTCCAGTATCGTTTTCGCAGGCGAGCCAAATCTTGCGGCCGTACTTGCGTTTATTCCCTGCTCGGCGAGTATTCGCTGCGCGCGGTTGAGGATCGATTCGGTCTCTCTGATCAGGCGTTGCTCGTAAGTCGAGCGGGCGTGGCTCGACGCCTCGTCGGCTTTACGGCCGGAGAATTCAGGCGCGACGCATAAAATCAGGAATTCATTTTCTTCTTTGCGCAGGAGGCGACCGGCGGTGCGGACTGCAGCGGTCGCCTCGGACGAACCATCAGTTGCAATAAGTACTTTCATGAAGTCCTCACGAGCTTAAAAGGCCTTAACTGGAAGTCGGAATCCCTGCTCAAATACTACAACAATCCCTTTGGGCATTTAACATTACGACAGGAAAATGTGAAAAGCGGGCATCAGGCCCGCGGCGCCGCAAAAGCCGGGGAGATACTTGATTTCTTCTCGAGCTTCCTTCCGGCGCGAATATTTGCAATCAGTTCATAGGCCCAAAGAGTCAGTCCTACCACCTCGATAAAACCTGAAATGCCCATCACCTGATAGGCTGCTGGTGAGAAGTCGGTGGCGATTTGAAAAGACACCCGGGCCAGATTTCCAAGATTTAGTAACAGGAATGTAGGCCAGAGCGAGCGAGCTCCTCGCACGTCTACACCAGCCAGCGCCGGTACTACTTTGCTCGACACGCCGACGATCATCATCACGATGAATCCCACTGTCAGCGAGTGGCGATAAGCTCCAAAGAACGCATGTGAGAAAGGAACCTGCGAGCCGGTTAGCGGCATGTAGACGGCGAAATTGTAGATTGGAGCGAACACGAGCATCGTCGTCGCCAGAATGAACCAGAGATAAGCGGCACGGACAAACTTCAAGCTCCGGTCACGTTCGTTGTCTGGCACCGGGCCAAATAACCGGTACTGAAATGGGCTTCCGGCTGCTATGGCGAGCAGAACAATAGTAGTCAACCAGTGCCCCGCCAGAAGCCAGTGATTTCCCGTTGTCATTCCGCCGATGAAGAGCAAAACTCCAAAAAGGATCGATGCATTTACTCCCCAAAAGAGGAATGAGATCCAGCGCCCCGAGGGTTCACGCAAGCCATAAGCCTGTGGCAAAAAACGAAGCGAAACACCGAGAATCATCATTATGGCAAATCCAAATAATTCGATGTCGCGGTAAGGAATATTGAAAGTAGCCAGGTTGAAAAGCAGTTGCTGCCGGTTTGCTGGTAGCTCAAACAATTTGAAGATGATCGGGTTCGCGATCGCTGCAATTAGTAACCAGCCTGATGCCGCATATAGAAACCGATCGTAAGCCTCGGGCTTCTTTGCCTGCCTTATGGTTTGCACCATCACCAGGGCAAAGATCGCGACGGCAACCGCCTGGATAAAAGCCGCGGGGAGTTCTACCGCTAAAGATTTTGGTGACAGCAGGTGCGCGACTGTTTGCAGCAATATTCCGGCGATCATCAGTGGCAGACATGAGAACGCCAGCCGCGGTCGCCACAGCGTCGTATGTTTGAGCCTTGGAATGGCCTGGTATGCAAAACCCATTACGAAGAACCCGACAAAGCCAAAGACCATTGCGTGCGCGTGAGCGAGGGTCCACGAATATTCGATAGAGCTAAAGCTTTTATTGATGCCAATTCTCAGGAGATTGATTGCGCCCCACGTGCAGCCCAGTGTCAGCACCGTGAGCATTCCAGCCAGAAAGAACGGCCGGTAGATGGTGTCTGCGATCGATGGTGAGAACTCGTGGGTCTGTTGATGTTCGTGCCGCGCAGCTTCGTTCAATTCACGAAGCAATTTATCGAGCGGCACGCCATGTAGACGTGAGAACCAGGTAATTTGTTCACGCGGTCCGAGCGGTCCACCACAGCCTTGAAGGCCATAACGGTCAAACACTGACCGCGTCGCTGGATATCGCGTGATAACGTCGGGCAGAAGTGATTCGGCAACGATAGAAGGAAAATTGCTCATCGTGCCGTGTCTTCAGCAAAGAACATGCCTCAAGCAGATTTGAAGTCAGCCGAGAACTAACTGCTCGACGATACACAGTCGCCATCCATGTGAGGGCGCGAATCGTGGGCGGGCAGTCCAATCGTCGAAGTTTCTAACACCGCGACGTGACGTATCTCTTCGGAACTACACCCGGATGCCAAAGCATTCCGCACGGCCGAGTGAGTGCCACCTTCGAGTCCCGCACCGGTGCACAAGGCCAGTTTCAGCAGGCGGCGAGTCTTTTCATCCAATGGCCCGGAGTTATGACACTTGTCACCTAATTCTGTAAGCGCTTTCGAGACTTCCACATAATCACTTCTGAAATCTTCGACTGGTTTGGGCAGTTCTTTCGGCATTGGAATGTCCTCCGTAGTTATTGAGATTCAAAGGTGGCACGACTAGTCATCAATTTCAACTTATGAGTAATACTCCGCACCAGCCATCGAAATTTTCACACAAGACAGACGGAATGAAGTGCAAACCCGGTTCCCAATAACGGCATGATTGTTGCCCTTGGAAAGTTACGGATCTCTGCTAATGCACCCGTACACTTTTGGAGGAGGTCGTAATGCCGGTTCAGATTGGTCAACCAGTTGAGAGTGACTTTGGTGATCCGCTTGGTCTACTCAGCGATTGTCACAGGCGCATCGAACTTTTTCTGAATGTTCTCCTTACCGTCTCGCGGCAGGCCAAGGGTGGAGAATTGAGTAGCGAACAGCAGGACTCGCTCGCTGTCTACTAGATTAGTGGCTTAAGACCGGTAAACTGTCTGTCAATGAAGCGCGAGAAATGAATCAGTTACTTGAAGTCCTTTCGCGGATGTACGCGGATCACATCTTTATCGAGGAGCGAGATGTCTTTCCGTTTGCAGCTACCTTGCTGGATGACGCTGACATAAGAGCTATCGCGCAGGAGATGGCGTCGCGCCGCGGCCTCACTTTCGATTCTCAAACACCATGAAGAACTTTGGCGATTTGCTGGCGCTACACCGCCAACTGGATGAACTATTCCTCGTGCATCAGCGTGCGCTGTTGCGTATGGATCTGACGGAAGCCTCCAGAGCACTGGAATTATTCGAAGCTGAACTTCTGGCTCACATGCAGGACGAAGAGGAGCTGATGTTGCCGATTTATCGCGAGCGGGCGGAAGCTCCGGTTGGAGGTGCAGCAGAGATCTTTCTGGGAGAACATCAGAAGTTGCGTGAGTTTCTGCACCTCTTTCGAGAAGAGTTGGTCAAGTTCACCAAAGTGAAAGACCTGGAGCGCGGAGTCTTGTTCCTGATCGATTCCCAACATCTATTCAAAAGACTCCTCGTCCATCACGACACGCGCGAGAAGAAGTTTCTCTATCCGCTGCTCGATCAGGTTACGAGTGGAGCCGAACGGCAACATCTATTCGCTTCTCTCAAACGACCGTGCGTTGGTTCGGTTAGTTAGTAGTGCCCTAATTTGAACTTCGTCTCACAGAGAAATCCAAAATTAGGGCACTATCCGTTAGTTGATTGTCTTGATCAGCCCCAATCACAGCACCACAGGCCCGTCCCAGTGCTTCGGTTGCCGGCCGGCCAAACAGTTTCTCAGCACCGGAGTTCCAGGCGCAATCGCGGGAGAGCCCGCGAGATCCCGCACTGATGCGCATGCAGATGGAGGTACCTTTGTCCCTCGAAAGGCCACAATAAGTGGGTTTGCCACAAATCCGACAAGGACTTTTTTTGCTAACGCGCTGAAAGCCTACCGAAATCATAGAATCACGTTTAATGGCGCTGGACAGATTTTCACTTTATGCCGGACAAATTTCATTTAATGCCGGAACCCACAATTTCGCTTAATACTTGCAATTGGAATGCACGCGCTTGCTGAATGAGCGCTCATTCAGTATTATGGGAGGCGTTTAAACTGCCCCCGAAAGTCTCCAATCACAAAGAGGGATTACACAAACGCATGATGCGGATTCAGAAAGCGGCGGTGCTTGGTGCCGGAACGATGGGGGCCCAGATTGCCGCCCACCTCGCCAACGCTGGAGTTCCTACTTTACTGCTCGATATTCCTCCTCGTGACCTAACTCCAGACGAACAACGTAAAGGGTTGACCCTGGAATCTGCCGCAGTTCGAAATCGAATCGCTCACGGCGGACTTGAAGCTGCTAAAAAAGCAAAACCCGCAGCCTTCTTCGTGCCTGAAAACGCTTCGCTTGTGACAGTCGGCAACTTCGATGACGACCTCGGCAAACTTAAAGACTGCGATCTCATAATTGAAGCAGTCGTCGAAAATCTTGAGATCAAACGCTCTCTCTTTGAACGGGTTGAGGAACATCGGCGCCCTGGCTCGATTGTCGCTTCAAACACCAGCGGCATCCCTATTCATCGCCTTGCCGAAGGCCGTTCAGACGACTTCAAACAACATTTCCTCGGTGTCCACTTTTTCAATCCGCCTCGCTATCTTCATCTAGTCGAAATTATTCGGACCGAATGGACCAAGCCTGAAGTCTCGTGCTTTCTGTTTGGCTTCCTGGACCAGCGACTCGGTAAAGGTGTCGTGCCAGCGAAAGATCGTCCCAACTTTATCGCCAATCGCATTGGTACGTATGGCGCTCTTCTCACCATCAAGACCATGCTCGAGGATGGATACTCGATCGAAGAAGTAGATCGAATGACAGGTACCGCGGTCGGCCGTCCTAAGAGTGCGACCTTTCGCACCTTTGATCTCGTTGGCCTGGATGTCTTCACGCACGTCATTAAAAACCTGTTCGAAGCTCTGCCTGATGATGAAGAGCGCGAGATGTTTGTCGTTCCTGGCGTGCTCGCAACGATGGTCGAACGGGGATTGTTAGGCAACAAAACAAAAGCTGGTTTCTATAAAAAACAATCAGGGAGCGGCGAAAAGCGAGAGATCTGGACCCTCGACACCGCCTCTCTTGATTACCGGCCTTCCGAAAAGGTCAAACTGCCGGCGCTCGACATGGCTAAAAACATCGAGAACCTGGCCGAAAGAATTAAAACTCTCGTCTGGTCTAAAGACCGCGTTGGCGCTTTTCTATGGAAGACGTTTTCGCGCACGCTTGTCTACTCGGCGAAACGTATCCCGGAGATCGCTGACAACATCGTGGAAGTCGATCGAGCAATGCGATGGGGGTTTGGGTGGGAGCTTGGTCCATTTGAAGTTTGGGACGCGATCGGTGTCGAGAAATCGGTGAGCCGTCTCAAGGAAGAAGGCGTTCCGATCCCCGCCAACGTCGATCAGATGCTCGCGTCTGGTGCCAGAACCTTCTACAAAAACGAGAATGGTCAGCAGTTCTATTTTGATTTTGCTGTTGGAAATTATGTCGCGCTTAACGACTCGCCAGGTGTGCTGGTATTGAAGTCGCTCAAGGATCGCACCGGGGTGATCAAGAAAAACTCCGGAGCGTCCTTGATTGATCTGGGTGACGGCGTTGCCTGCCTAGAATTTCATTCAAAGATGAATGCGATTGGCGGCGACACTTTACAGATGCTTAAGTTCGCTCTCGGTGAAGTGGATAAAAACTTTCTCGGACTCGTCGTAGGAAACCAGGGACCTAATTTCTGTGTTGGCGCCAACATCATGCTCATGCTGATGGAGGCACAGGACGAAAACTGGGAAGAACTCGACATGATTGGTCGACTGTTCCAGAGTTCCGTGATGAGCCTTCGTTATTCACCCAAACCAGTTGTTGTAGCACCCTTCCAGATGGTTTTTGGTGGTGGCTGTGAAATGGTTTTGCACGCGGATCGTGTCAGGGCCGCAGCCGAAACC
Organism: Pyrinomonadaceae bacterium; assembly: GCA_035457105.1. Taxonomy (GTDB): domain Bacteria; phylum Acidobacteriota; class Blastocatellia; order Pyrinomonadales; family Pyrinomonadaceae; genus PSRF01. The sequence continues at coordinate 1,755 of DATIBX010000206.1, read as the reverse complement.
TATATAGGCTTGGTCGAAGTAGGAGTTGGAATTATCCCCGCTGGTTGTGGCACCAAAGAGATGTTGGTCCGAGCGTTAGACTCGATTCCAAAAGGTGCAGACGATGCTGATCCGTTCCCGTTTGTGAAACGAGCTTTTGAGACTATTGCCCTGGCAAAGGTGGCAACGTCTGCTGAGGAAGCGAGATCGCTCGGATTCCTCTCCGCCGATGACACGATCTCCATGAACACGGACAGGTTAATTGCCGATGCCAAAAAAGAAGTTTTGGCACTATCGGCGACTGGTTATGTCGCTCCGCAACAGCGGACTGACATCCTCGCATTGGGTCTGCCCGCACTATCAACTCTCAAACTCGGTATTCACCAGATGAAACGAGCGGGATACATCTCGGATCATGATGCGGAAATTGGAGCGAGGCTGGCTCGGATCTTAACCGGCGGCGATTTGAATCACCCGACACGCGTGTCTGAACAATACCTATTAGACCTGGAGCGTGAGGCCTTCTTATCTTTGATTGGAACCAGGAAGACCCAGGAACGAATGGCCCACATGTTAAAGACTGGTAAGCCGCTGAGAAATTGAAACGTCGCAAGGATCAATCATGAGAGAAGCAGTAATCGTATCATCGGTGCGCACCGCTGTCGGCAAAGCGCCCAAAGGAACCCTGAGAACGACGCGTCCAGACGAGATGGGCGCGGCCGTAATCAAGGAGGCTGTAAATCGAGTCCCAAACCTTAGTACGTCTGACATCGAAGACGTAATCATGGGGTGCGCAATGCCCGAGGCCGAGCAAGGCATGAACGTTGCGCGAGCTGCGGCTATCAGGGCGGGGTTGCCTGTCGAAACCAGCGCCATGACGATCAATCGCTTTTGTTCCTCGGGCTTGCAGTCGATTGCGATGGCTGCAGATCGGATCAGGTCTGGTGGCGCGGAAGTGATTGTGGCCGGCGGGTTAGAAACGATGTCGATGATTCCGATGGGTGGACATATCATTCGGCCGAATCCATACCTCGTGGACCATTATCCGGACTTCTATTTAAACATGGGATTGGCGACGGAAAATGTTGCCCGCAAATACGAAGTTTCGCGCGGAGAGCAAGATGAGTTCGCTTTGCGCTCGCATCAACGCGCCGCTGCAGCACTCGATGCGGACAAGTTCAAGGATGAAACAGTTTCATTGCAAGTCGTGCTCGAGGAGCTAGATGAAAAAGGTAAGAAGCAAAGCCGCGTTGTAGTTTTTGATCGAGACGAGGGGGTGCGGCGAGACACGTCCGCTGAAGGGTTGGCGAAGTTAAAACCAGCCTTTGCAATCAAGGGGACGATAACTGCCGGTAATGCTTCCCAGATGTCAGACGGCGCGGCTGCCGCGATAGTGATGTCAGACGCTCGGGCAAAAGAGTTGGGAGCAAAACCGATGGCCCGGTTTGTCGCGTTTGCAACTGCCGGTTGTCCGCCTGAAGAAATGGGCATCGGGCCAGTCTTTGCCATACCGAAGGTGTTGAAACTTGCCGGACTCAGTCTCTCAGATATTGATGTCATCGAGTTAAACGAAGCCTTTGCCGCCCAGTCACTCGCAGTCATCAAAACGCTTGGCCTCGATCCCGACAAAGTGAACGTCAACGGTGGCGCAATTGCTTTGGGCCACCCTCTTGGTTGCACCGGCGCCAAACTGACGGCGAGCATCCTGCGCGAGTTGGAACGGCGAAACGCGAAGTATGGAATGGTGACGATGTGCGTGGGCGGTGGAATGGGCGC
>DATIBX010000205.1:0-24204 GCA_035457105.1 Pyrinomonadaceae bacterium | reverse complement strand
GATAGAGATAACCCTCTCTCGTAATGCTCGAAAGCGCCGTAATCACCAGCTCGGCCAGACGAGCATAGGCCTCGTCCTGGGTAAGGGATGAGACCGGCGAAGGAACCAGTGAATCGTACGAAATAAGTAAGTCGAGATCTGAGCCGTAATCCATACCACCGGTGCCCAGACGGCCCAAACCGAGAAAAGCCATTCTTGGTCCAGCCTGTAATCGACCATAACGTCGCGCCATTTCTCGCCGGCCGATCAGGAACGCCACATTGATACTTGCTATGGCCAGTTCGGTCTGGGCGCGATTGGTTTCGAAAACAGAAGCCTTGTTCGTCGCATCAAGCTCGCCAATACCCGTTATCAATTCGGCCCATCGTAGCCGAAAGGCCGCAAGCTCATCGGGGAAGCTAGTCTCTGCGTCAATGGCCGACCGCAAAATAGCTCGATAATCGCGACGCAGATAACTTCCTGAAGCGTTGCCCAACGTGCTAATCAAACCAGGGTTTGCCGAAATGATCTCAGCGAAAAAATCAGATGAGCCCATCAGCAAAGCCAGGGTTTTCAAGTTCTGTTCGGTTAACTGTTCTGAGGTGTCGCTTTTTTCCAGAGAGGCGGCTATTCGCGCAACCTGCATCAGCGAACGATGAGGGTTCAACGACTGGTCAGCGGCGACCTGCAACGTTTGCGCGAGGTTTGGCACCGTCGCGCTTTTGCGGAGGTAGCTACTGAAAACTCGAGCGGCTGAGATCGCCGCACTCGCGCTGTCTTTCGTCAAAAGATCTTCTGCCTGGCTCTGTTTGAGCAGACCATCTTCGATATTTTCACCGCCACCAAACAGGCGCTCGTAGGTTTGTCGCACGTTTGACGTATGCAGCTTTAGCGCTTCAGCAAACTGAACCTGCGACTCCGGTCCACGGAATCCCATTCGCCGGGCGATCAATTCTTGTGCGGCTGCTGCTTCGGGTACTGTGTGCGTTTGGAGCCCTTGTTCCATCTGCAATCGATGCTCGAGAGTTCGCAAAAAGTTGTAGCCGTCCGATAGGGCGGTGCGCTCTTGCTGAGTAATAAAGCCTCGATCAGCAAGCCGACCCAAACTCACCAGGGTATGCGGAACCCGTAACCAATCATCACGCCCGCCGTGGGCCAATTGCAGCGCTTGCGCAATGAATTCGATCTCCCGAATGCCACCACGTCCCAACTTAACGTTGAAGCCACTTTTCTTCTCCACCTGACGATCGATCTTCTGTTTCGCAAGTCTGACACTCGCCAGGGCATCTCGTATAGAAACATCCGGCCGAAAAATTTCAGGTGTGACGGCAGATTTGAAACGAGCAAACAGTTCAGTAGATCCCGCCGCAGCGCGGGATCGGATTAATGCCTGACGCTCCCAATCCTGTGCCGACTTCTTGTAATAGCGAGTGGCTTCATCCAAAGAACAGGCCAATGCACCATCGCGCCCGTGCGGACGAAGACGCAAGTCGACACGATACGCCGCTTCACCTGTCTGCCCGACCAGCCGAGCGATTTTCTCCGACAGCTTTACAAAATATTCCCTGTTGCTTACTTCGCCACGTTCGCCGGAACCAGAGGTTGTTCCTTCATCAGAATATAAGAAGACGAGATCTATGTCGGACGCATAATTTAATTCGAGTGAACCAAGTTTACCGAGAGCGAGAACACAAAACTCAGCTCCTGCGAGACGCCCTCGTTCATCGGCACGACGCGGAGAGCCGTATCGATTATCAAGTTCCTGCTTCGCAAGACTGTGGGCGTAATCCAAAACAGCATCAGCCAGATTCGACAATTCCTCGGTAGTTTCAACTAGCGTGTGGGTCTTACGAATATCGTGAAGATAAGTACGCAGCAGTTCTCGTCTACGAAAGCGTGCTAACAGAACGTGCGGATCCAGCGACGAGTTGGTAAGAGCAAAGCGAGCTAAAGATTCACGTAATTCATCGGTCGTTCTCACACGCGGATCGCTGCGTTCACGACCAAGCCATGAAAGATAGTCGGAATTTTGTTCGAGCGTAGTAGCGAGTAATGGACTCCACGACGCGATTGCCAAAACGTCGGCCAGGAGTGGTGTTTGATTTAAGAGGTTCGTGTAGGCGCGTTTATTTCCTGTAGCAAGGTGCTCGAGCAGTCGGCGGGCACCGTTCGGATCGGGCAAGTCACGTAAAAGGAATTCCACTCGGGAGTCGGCAGGTTGCACATTTGCTATTCTAACGCCTTTTGGACTGTGCCGGCCTGGCGGCGCTTTGGTAGATGAGGCTTTTCCGATTGAGAAGCCGATTTAACAAAGCGCCGCCGGGCTGGCGAACTCCAAGGTTCTAGATGTCGTAGTAGAGCGAGAATTCAAGCGGATGCGGTCGCATACGCAACGGAGTAATCTCGCGATCGCGTTTGTAACTTATCCACCGTTCGATCAACTGCGGACTGAACACGTCACCTTTAAGCAGGAAGTCGTGATCGGCTTCCAGTGCCTTTAGTGAGTCATCCAACGAACCGGGCAAGGTCGGAACATCTTTCAATTCCTCAGGCGACAGATCGTAGATGTCTTTCTCGAGTGGATCTCCTGGATCAATCCGGTTTTGAATACCATCAAGCCCAGCAAGGACCATCGCCGAGAATGCAAGGTATGCATTGCACGACGGATCTGGTGGCCGAAACTCGAGCCGCTTCAGTTTTGGATTGGTGGAAAACATCGGAATACGAATCGCTGCCGATCGGTTACGAGCCGAGTAAGCGAGATTCACCGGCGCTTCGAAACCCGGCACCAAGCGTTTATAGCTATTTGTTGTAGGAGCTGCGAAAGCTACGATAGCTGCTGCGTGCTTCAGCAGTCCGCCGATGTAATAGCGCGCCATTTCCGATAATCCGGCGTAACCGTCGCCGGCAAAAAGAGGCTTTTCACTCTTCCAGAGCGATTGGTGACAGTGCATACCAGAACCGTTGTCGCCATAGAGTGGTTTCGGCATGAACGTGGCCGACTTGCCGTACTGATGAGCAGTATTGCGAACTACATACTTAAAGATTTGAAGGTTGTCCGCCGTCCCTAAGAGAGTTGAATAGCGAAAATCAATTTCGCATTGACCGGCAGTCGCGACTTCGTGGTGATGGCATTCAACTGTAACTCCGCACTTGCCAAGTATAAGTGATATTTCCGAACGTAAATCGGTCAGAGAATCAGTTGGTGCTACCGGGACATAACCTTCTTTTGGACGAATGCGGAAGCCAAGATTGGAACCGGAGAATTCGTTTGCGTCACGACCGCTATTCCAATGAGCTTCATCAGAATCAACTGTGTAACCTGCTGAATGTTGATCGTTATGAAACTTAACGTTGTCAAAAACAAAGAACTCGGCTTCGGGACCGAAATAGGCGGTATCAGCAAGTCCAGTAAACTTCAGGTAGCTTTCGGCACGTAGTGCAACTGAGCGGGGGTCAAACGCATAACCTTCCTTAGTGATTGGGTCTACGGCATTTCCAATCAAGCAAAGCGTCGGTTGCTCGGCAAAAGGATCCATCCAGAAACGCGTTGCATCTGGTACGAGCAACATGTCCGATTCGTGAATTGCGGCCCAACCACGAATGGACGATGCGTCAAAGCCGAATCCATCTTCGAATTGCTCTTCACCGAGTTCGGCAATCGGGAAGGTCAAGTGTTGCCAGGAGCCAGGCAAGTCAGTAAAGCGAACAGAGACAAACTTGGCGCCCTGGTCGGAAGCATATTTCAAGACAGTCTTAGGGTTCATGTGATCTCCTGAAAGATAATGGGAGTGTTAGGGGTGCTCTTCGCCCCGAGGTGGTTGTTGGCGCGAAGTGTTTTGGGGTGCTCGGCGGCTCTTCGAAAACAGGCGTGCGTCACGGAACGACGGCTCGTAAAAAACTGCCATTATAGTGACGCGAATTGCGATGTCAAGCATGCCCGACGACAGTTAATGTCCTAATTGGAATCTTCTCTGTGCAACCTTTGTGTTCTATGTGGGGTGAGATAAATGCTACATGACGAGGATGCAGCTGGAATTCCATTTCGTTACCTTATGCTTTCCAGCACTTATTAGTTTGCTCTGGTTATCTTCGTCTACCTCAGAGGTCGGCAGAAGCGACGGTAAAGCCAACAATTTTTCTTATCATTTGAACCGTACTTTTTATTCGGTCCAGCTGGTCTTTGTACTGCCGATTACAAATTTTCTTACGACTTAAACACCCACGGGATTCTTGAGAGCCGCTGGAGTCTAGGACCACCCGGAATCGAAAGGGCCAAAAACCCTATAGTTTCTGAGGGTTTAAGTCAATCCGGGCCCTTTTTTGAAACAAAAAAGTTATAGACCCTCTTTCCGTTTTCTGTTACATTCGCCGACTAAAGCGTTCCACCCAGCACAACTTCCGCAACTCGTATCGAGAAGGTGTATTACCGCATTTTGGGCAAAGGAATCCATATCTAACGTTATCAGGCAGGAGACCGCCAATTGACCACGGCAATCGAGCAAACGCTCGAACTTTACGGAATTGAAAACTGGGGTGCTGGATACTTTGACGTTAACCGGAAAGGAAATCTAATAGTCCACCCCGTTGAGGGCGATCCCCGCTCAGCGGACCTCAAAGAGATTATCGATAACCTGGCCAAGCGAGGAATCACCACGCCGGTCCTTCTTCGTTTCCCCCAACTCGTAGCAGCACAGGTCCGAAAACTTCAAAGGGCGTTCAGCCGGTCCATTCGTGAATATGAATACCAGGGTGCACATATGTGTGTTTACCCAATGAAGGTGAATCAGCAGCGCGCTGTGGTCGAGGAATACTTGCGCGAAGGCTCTCGCTATGACTTTGGACTGGAGGCTGGCTCAAAAGCCGAACTGTACGCCGCACTCGCCCTGGAACAACCTGCAGACAGCCTGCTCGTACTCAACGGGTTCAAAGATATCGAGTTTATTGAACTGGCTTTCGCGGGTGCCCGTATCGGCAAAAAGGTCGTCATCGTTATTGAAAAGCTCAACGAGCTCGACCACGTGCTGACCGTAGCTGAACGACATGAAGGCCCGGCGCCAATGATTGGTATGCGCGTCAAACTCTACTCAAAGGGTTCCGGCCGTTGGGAAAAGTCAGGCGGCGAGGCTGCCAAGTTCGGCCTCACGACCACTGAGCTTCTGGAAGTAATTCGGCGGCTGGAAGAAGCCGGCCGAATGGACATGCTGAAGCTGTTGCACTTTCACATTGGATCGCAGCTCACCGATATCAAACGAATCAAGAATGCGATGAAAGAGGCAGCTCGCGTTTATGCGAAGGTGTACCAGATGAAGGTACCGATCGAGCTTCTTGACGTTGGCGGCGGTATGGCAGTCGATTACGACGGCTCAAAAACCGCTTTCGACTCATCGGCAAACTATACGGCCCAGGAATTTGCCAACGACGTCATCTACACCATCAAACAAGTTTGTGACGACGAGAACGTTCCGCACCCGACTATCATTCAAGAGTCGGGTCGTTTTCTCGCCGCCTATCACGCAATCCTGATAACGAATGTCCTGGACGAGATTGAAACCGTCGTCGAAGACATCACCCCAATTGAGATTGACGAAGATGATCCGCAGGTAGTGACTGAGCTCGGTGAGTTGCGAGAATCGATCACGGTCAAGAATTATCGTGAGTACTATCACGATGCTCTCGAGCATCGCGAAGAGTTGTTCACCCTCTTCAACCTCGGTCTGATTTCACTCGAGGACCGGGCAAAGGGCGAGGTCTTGTTTTGGGACGTCTGTGAGCGCGCAGATAAATACGCTCAGCAAGCGAAATATGTATCGGAGGAATTTGGTGATTTACGAAGGTTGTTGTGCGCTAAATACCTGACTAACTTCTCCGTTTTCCGTTCGGTTCCGGATCACTGGGCCCTTGACCAGCTGTTTCCGATTGTGCCGATCCATGGACTCAACAAACCACCAACCGAGTACACAACTCTCTGCGACATCACTTGCGATTCAGACGGTATTGTTGACAAGTTCGTCGACCTGCACGATGTGAAACAGGTTCTGGAACTGCATGCGTTAAGTCCTGATGAACCTTATTACCTCGCTTTCATGTTGGTCGGCGCCTATCAGGAAGTGATGGGCAACAATCACAATCTCTTCGGAGCACCGCATGAGGCTCACATCCACATCGACGAAGAAGGTTTTTTAATCAAGAAAGTAATTAAGGGAACAACCGTAGGCGCAGCCGCGGAACGAGCGCGTTACGAACGCAGCTTTTTGCACGATGGTTTTCGCCGGCTCATTAACCGGCGTGTCAAGGAAGGCGAATTGAGCGAGGCAGAAGGCGCTCAGTTAGCGCAATTCTATGAATCGCGTTACGACGCTTATACATACCTGGCAGTTAACGGTATCAAACCACGTTCAAGACGAAAAACCGATTACTGAAAGATGTAAAGCACTAAACCCCAGGGAACCCTGTTCGAGAGGTTGATAACCTGCATGGTCACTCAGCGTAAACCAAAAGCATCGAAGTACTTGACTACTCCAACACGCCCGGTTCAGGTCGATCGAGATCGTTCTGTAGCGGGACTGTTGGAGAAAATGGAAGGTACTGGATTCGGTGGTAGACAGCTTGCCGAGGCTCATCGTATATGGCTCGATATGCTCGGCAACAACACCACCATCATGGTGGCCGGCTCGGGTGCCCTGATTCCTGCGGGAATGCGGCGCTTGCTGGCGTACGTTATTAAGAATCGATTTGTCGATGTCTTAGTGCTATCGGGCTCGATGTTATTTCACGACCTGCACGAAACACTCGGCCGCTATCATTTCCAGGCTCATCCAAGCATGACTGACGCTGAACTTGAATCAGCTCAGATCAGTCGCATGTGGGACCTGTTGGCCAGCGATGAGGAATATCGTGAAGCAAAGGAATGGATCGGTGGCTTTACTAACCAACTAGATCAAACCAGGTCGTATTCACCGCGTGAGTTTCTGCATTTGCTGGGTCGAGAACTGGCTGAGATTGCTTCGGAAGACGGCGTATTGACCTCAGCTTACAAATCTCGGGTGCCGATTTTCTGTCCCGCAATCGCCGACAGCGGTCTGGCGGTGGGAATCGCGGGCGCCAGATTCGAAAAGAAAAACAACTTCATGTTCGACATCATTCAGGATGTACTCGACATGATGAACGTCATGGCCCACGCTCGTGTCTCAGGTATCATAAACCTGGGCGGTGGCACCCCGAAGAGTTTCATTCAACAGGCCACCGTTTCTTCATTCCTGCAGAAAGAGCATCACCACGGTCATAAGTACGCGATCCAGATCTCAGCTGATGGCCCTCATCCAGGCGGCCGATCAAACGGCGTATCATTTGATGAAGGTTTGGTCTACGGCAAGTTGGCGCGCGGAGCTCATACGGCGTACGTTCCTTGTGACGCAACGATCGCGCTGCCAATCTTGATCACATCTTTATCGCAAACGGCCGCTAAGTACTTAAAGGGACGAAAGCGTCCTAACTTCACCTTCGGCCGCGAGCTACTTGTAGAAGCTCCTTAAGCAACTCGCGCTTTTAGTGGACATCCAGCAAGACCGTGGGAGTCAGAGGAATCATCGAAGGGTTTTCCAGCTTCGCTGGGCCACGCATCTTTTGTCGCTGCGCGTACATAGCTTGATCTGCGGCTTCAATTCCTACTGCCAGGTCCTTCATTGAACTAAACCCCGCCACACCATAGGAAACCGATACCTTAATCGGTAAACCAGTCCACTGTTCGCAATTTCGTTCGATGATTCCGTTCAAGGTAGCAATTCTTCTACCGACTTCACCCTCGGAAAGGTTGAACATCAGAACCAGAAACTCGTCACCGCCCCACCGAAAAAGCATGTCGTCGGCCCTGATCAATGAGCGCATCGCCCGCGCGACAGCGCGAATCGCTTTATCACCGGCAGCATGTCCGTGGGTGTCATTGATAGGCTTCAGATTGTCGATGTCTAGCACCGCAACGCAACCAAAAGTTTCTGCGTGGTCACCACGTTCAGTGCGACTGAGCAGCGAATGAAAGGCATGACGGTTCAGCGCCTCAGTCAGCGGATCCATGCGAGCCAATAGCTCGAGTTTATCGCGTGCTTCCGTGAGTTCCCTGTTTGCCTTTTCTGCTTCGCGGTGAATCGCCTCCATCAATAACATCATCGTACCGAAGCCAAGGACGATTTCAAGAATCATGTCACAGATTGAAGTGTATTGGAGGTAGCCCGTCGGAACAGTCATTCCCAGAAGCCCTTTGCGGGCTCCGAACAGAGGCAGGTAGTGCAGAAAGCCAGCCGTTAGTAACAGGAGAGCGACCGAGATAACACTTGCGCCAGGGCTTGGTCCAATCACGCCAAAACGAAGGGTAAAGAACGAGGTGGCAAACAGGACCGCCATTATCACCGCATGAATCATGAACAGATCATTAAAGTCCGACGAAAGAAATGGCAAGAGAGCGGAGATTACCAGGAACGGCAAAAATATACCGAGTTGCTTAACAGTAATCGCTCTGGCTGAAACGTAGTTCCGGCAACCGGCAATAAACAGCAGACCAAAAGTGTATTCACCCATGAAATAGAGTGAATAAAAGAGGGACTGGCGGTTGGGTGCGTGGAATCCGACGATCAAGCTGAGGAGGGCCACAGACAAACTGGCCCAGCCGACGGTCCAATACTTAAGAGCAGCGCTCTTGATGGAGGACCGCATGAAAACTGACAGCAACGTAATTAGGAGGATGCCGATAGACTGAATGGCCAATCCTACATTGGAATCCATAGACTAAACCTCGTTTGGGAAGAACGGGTTTGATTGGAGAGCAGCTGGCTTAGCTTTGCTATGGGCGGAAGCGGCGGGCAGCTATAACCAAAAAGGAATGCTGGGCAGTAGGCAGGTAAGATGACCCGCCGGATCTCGATTCTAGCCGAGCAGTGCACGGGTCGCCAAGCACTTTCTCTAAATTGGTGGATGGTAAAGGTTTACCGCTGAACTACGGCGACCAATAATAGATCCTATAGGTCCTATCTTCACTGAACCGTAATCTTATTATCCTTCGAACTCTCAGCCAGCTTAACCTCATTGGCATTGAAAGCTTCCAGTTTGATGTTGTAGGTACCGGGCGTTAAGGGCTTGTCTGTCGTAAAAGATTCGCCCTCCACTTTCCGGCCAATGAAGTCATATTCGGGCTTGGCACCCGAGGCAGTGTCTGCATAAACACTCAATTTGTAGTACGACGCGTCTGGATAGGGCTCCCACTTAAACTCGATATTATTTGCTGCCACCTTTGCACTTGCCTTTGGACTCACAAATTTCAAGTCGCTTTTGAAGAGACTCGTGTCTGGAGCAAAGAAGGTCTCGTCAGCATTTATCTTGTACTTTGCAGTCTGCACGATACCAGAGGTGGCAAATACAAAGTAGTTGGAATCAAACACCTTGACTAATAAGCCTTCGTAGATTCGAGGAGTCACGTTCTTGATCAAATACTCGCCATTTTGATCGGTCTGAGTAATAAATGTTTGACCGCCGCAGCCACCAAAGAACTGATTGAATTTTTCGCAAAGCTTTACTTCGATGTTCGCCGCGGGTTTCTCGTTATAAAGAACTCGACCCTGCACGTTGCCTTTTCCTGCCTCAGGTTTCTCTTTCTCGGTTCCCTTACCCGAAGGAATTGTTCCATCCTCGTTGACTTTGGTCGGCTCATCACTGGACTTTGCAGCGGTGCCATTTGCATTAGACGAACGATTCGTGCTCGCCTCTTTTGACATTTTGCAACCTAGAAGAAGAGCCGCCAAAAGCAACAGCGATGTAACAACCTGCCTTTTATTCATCTGTTCGTCTCCTTAATCGTTTACTCAACTAGTCATGTCAACCACTGCAAAACTTCTTCTTCTCCTGTCGAGCGCGTCCCGCCCACCACATGAATAAAGTATTCCTCGAGTGATACCGGTCCTTGACCATCGTCCTCGAGCCGGATTCCCTTTCTCAGCTCATTCAGCGAACCAGCTGCTAGTAATTTGCCCTGCGAGATTATTGCTATATCGGTACACAAGCGCTCAACTATCTCGAGCACGTGCGACGTTAGAAAGACAGTCAGACCGCGAGCCGTCAAACGAGACAGCAAATCTTTTAGTGTCCGAGAAGCAATTGCATCAACGCCTTCGAAGGGTTCGTCTAAGAAGAGGATTTCCGGCCGATGAATCAGCGCACATGCCAACGACAATTTCTTCTTCATGCCATGAGAGTATTCGATGATTAGTTTCTTTGGCTCGGATTGAAGCTCCATTAAATCCAGGAGTTCTTTGGTGCGCATCGCTATTTCGTCACGTTGCAGACCATACATGCGACCGGTAAACCAAAGCATCTCAGCGCCCGTTAATCGCTCAAACAAGTTTAGGTCTTCCGGAACGACACCTATCCGACGTTTAACCTCCATCGGCTTTTCGGCGATGTCCATGCCAAGGACGCTTAATTTGCCGCTCGTCGGTGCGAGTAAACCGGTAAGCATCTTTATAGTCGTTGACTTTCCGGCGCCATTCGGGCCTAGAAAACCAAAAAAGCTGCCCCGATTAACTGTTAGATTTATGTTGTCGACAGCTACGAAGGCGCCGAATTGTTTAACGAGAAGGTGAGTTTCTACCGCGTGTAAATTGAACCGTTCAGCCATCTTGGGCTTTTGTACGCAATTGCACCTACAGCGTCAAGGGTAATCGGCTTTCAGAAGAGGGAAGGATAGGGCCTATATGACCTATTGCGAAGCGAGGCGCCTTATAAACCTAACCTTTTAATAATTGCCTTGCATCGTCAGCCCGAACACAAGAGTTAAAGGTTCGATGCGTACTCATGACAAATGCGTCGGAGCTAGACTTGCGCGCATTGCCGTGAGTTGCGGCGAGACGGACAAACCGGCCAAAAGCAGACCAGCCGTAGTAATAACCATCACACATGCTGATCAAGATATCGGCGTCGTTCTTAACTCGGGATGAAAACAACGCAGCATAGATATTCGCCAACGCATCGGGATAGATGTGAGCCTTAGTTTTCTCGTACCACACATTGTCAGCAGCAAAACCTTCGCTGGCTGAATTGAGTTGTGCCGATATCTGTGCCAACTGGAGCGGATCACCTCTTTTCAAACAATAAGCGTATGCAGGTTGGCCCGAGACTATGCGTCGCTCGATCCGAGCGCTGCCCTTTTGTGAATCAACTATCGCCGCCTGACCGTCACGATGAACCACAAAATCGATACCCTCGACTTCCGTAAGACTGCGAGCGACGTCGGGAACGAGACCCGGATCTCCACAATAGGCGGCCGCATAACTGCACAAGCCGAAAGCGGGTACAGCGATACTGCTACGATCTCCATTCGCAAGTCGATCACTAACTTTGAACCCCTTGCGCCTAAGATGTGAGGCCAGGTGAACTCTGCGATTTTCCTCAAGGTTCATTCCGTGATCCGAAAACAACACAATTTCGGTTTCATTCCCACAGAACTCCTGGATGTCGGTCAGTATTAAGTCGAGAGTTTCGAGGGCCGTCGCCAAGCGTTCCGGTCCTTGCGCATGCAACAGTCCATCTGTTCCTTTCAGAAAAGCAAAGAAATCGCGATTCTGTGGAGCGCCTCCAAACTTTTCCCGAAACCGGCGCATATCAGCTCGCCAAACCTTTTCAGGCGCAACATAAATCAGGAACTCGAACGCGAGCGGTTCCTGATAATCCAGTTCTTCCATATATGAAGATGGAATCTTGTCCGCTGTGCGACGGCCGAGATACTTTCTAATACCACCGCGCAACTCTCTTGAGCTCTTGTCGAAGTATAGACTTTCATATCCGGCCGGTGGTGAAGCGCCAAACATCGCGGCGAGGGCGACGTTGGTCATCGTTGGAAATGGTGACAGCAGTCGTGTTGGTGGTCCAAAGTTCGAGAACAGACCCCGAGCTTTTGATTGTTGGATCAGTTTGTGAGGAACACCATCCAGGCAGAGGAGGAGCCGGCGAGGGCGATTGGTACCCGGCTTTAGTTGTTGACCCCCTTTATTTGTCATTGGTCATCTTTCATTTCTCATTTTCCATTTTGAACGGTAATTGGTAATCACCAGGCTAGACCATTTTCAATCAAGTCAACCGGCGATTCAAAAATTAATAATGATCAATTATCAATGATCAATTAATCACTCCTGCTCATCTGATCTCACGAGTTGTTCAGCCTTATACTTTTCTCGCAATCCTCTTTTGGCTTCATCGTGGGCGTCATAGACGTTTGGCCGAGCAAGCACCTGTCTATACTCACCCACTGCGTCATCTCGCTTGCCGGCTACGTCATATGCTCTCGCCGCATAAAGATGGGCCATCGTGACCAACCCCGGCTCGGCCCGTTCAACTTTTGTCGCAGCCAAAAATTCCTTCGCCGCCCGTTCGTTTTGGCCAGCAGTAAAGAGAGCTTCTCCATATTTGAAGTGAATTAAGTCCAGCGCTCGGTTAGCAGCTTCACGCACATTTCGATCGCGCAACAATTCGTCAAAGGTTGTGAAGGCCTCGTTCTCTGCCTGCACCGCTCCAACCGTGTCTTTTTGTTTTCTTTTTTCTGCCGCGAGAGCAACCAGCGCATCGGCCGTCTCCAACCGGTAGAGATAGTTCCGCGGATACTTGGCGCTCAGCTCGCGAGTAATTAGCAAAACATCACTAAAGCGGCGTTCCCGCGTATAGAGCAGCATTAGGACCGTCTTGGCGTCATCCTTGGACCAACGACCTTCTTTTGCTACTTGCTCTAACAGCGCCAGGCCTCGTTTTTTTGAGCCTCGGAAACCAGATATTCCGGCAAGCATCTTAATTGGAAGCGGTAACGAGCCAACCACATACTCGTACAATCCGATACTTAGCTGGGAATCAATATACGTAGGATCAAGTTTTAAGACTTCACGATGATGATTAACTGAGTCGTTGCCATCTCTCAACGCCGCAAAGTGCCGTCGCTCGACGGCCTCCTCAAACGAAGCCTTGAGTCCTTCGGTATTCGCCAGAAAGATTAACGCTTCAACATCTTTAGGATTTTGCTTGAGTCTTACTTCTGACAATCGTCGAGCTTCGCGAGTTAAGTTGCGGAACTCAGCAACTATGTTCGGATCTACCTTGTCGTCACCGTTCGTGTAGAACGATTCTGAGGAGTAAAGAGAAGACTGCAACCGTCGCGACTCATAGAGCGTTTTGATCCAAAGCCGCGCCGCCAGTAGTGATGGACCACCAGGGTGAGTTGGGAAGAGGCGGGTAATCTCTTTGAAATCCTTCTGAGCCTTGTCGTAGTCAATGTTGTAGAGTGCGTCGAGGCCGCTGCGACGTAATGATTCAAACTGAGCCTGGTCCTTCTCGTTCAACAAGGTCGAAGCAGGCTGTTGGGCCAACAACGGGGAACTCAACAAAAGCAAGGACAAGAAGAGTCCTACTAGATACTTCACAGACGTTCCTCCAACATTTGTTTCATCGGTCGAACGACTCCATGTATTTCACACCCGAACCGGTGTTAAATAAGACTACTCGATCGTTCTTTTTAACAGCTCCGGAATCGAGCAACTTCTCCAGGGCCGGCAAGCAGGCTGCTCCTTCGGGGGCACAGAACAAACCTTCGATAGCGCCAATCACCTTTGTCGCATCGATCAACTCATCATCAGTGACGGCAATTGCAGTTCCTCCTGACTCCCGTATTGCGTCGAGAATTAGAAAATCACCAATCGCCTTGGGAACACGCAGGCCAGAAGCGGTGGTTGCCGCATTTGGAAACTCATCCGCAAAACGCTTCCCTGCTTCGAACGCTGTCACGATTGGCGCGCAACCCGAAGCCTGGACCGTAACCATTCGCGGACGTTTGGCTCCGATCCAGCCCATTTGCTCCATTTCGTCGAATGCCTTCCACATGCCAATCAGCCCGGTTCCACCACCGGTCGGATAAATTATTACGTCAGGTAGTTCCCAGTTAAGCTGTTCGGCTAACTCGTACCCGAGAGTCTTTTTACCTTCGACTCGATAAGGCTCTTTCAGAGTTGATACGTCAAACCAGCCCTCGGCTTCTTTGCGACGTCCAACCTCAGCACCGCAGTCAGTAATCAGCCCATCCATTAAGGTAACGTGCGCACCAGTTTGTTCACACTCGACGACGTTTGCGCGCGGAGTATCACGCGGCATAAAGATGAAACTCTCTAATCCTGCTCGTGCGGCATAAGCTGCAAGGGCGCCTGCCGCATTTCCCGCGGACGGAACGGCGAGCTTTTCGGCTCCAAGTTCTTTAGCCATCGAGACGGCTGCGGTCATTCCCCGAGCTTTAAAACTCTGCGTCGGATTTTGTGATTCGTCTTTGATATAGAGGTCATGTAACCCGAGTTTCGCCGCCAGATTTCTCGCCGGTAGCAGTGGTGTCCAACCTTCACCGAGCGAGACAATGTTTTCCTCTTTCTCGACGGGCAAGACTTCCCGGTAACGCCAGAGATCGCAACGCCGGCTCAGTAAGGATTCCTTTTTCAAAGACTCCTTCGCCCGCGCGAGGTCGTACCGCACGAGCAATGGTTTTCCGCATTCGCGGCAAAGGTTTTGCAACGTACGTGCCTCATGTTTAAGACCGCACAGTGCGCACTCCAAATGCGTAACATTCATCGATTTTCCTCGGCTTATTGGTTAATTGCGGTTATATCCGCCTAGTATGCTACAGAAGTCTACAGGCTCAAGTGAAGATTAAAAACTACAGATGAAATAAAAGGCTGACACCTTTTCAGATTGTGGCTTTGTACTAGGGTCTTTGAGCTTTGATCTTGTCGCCGGAGCGCAAGATGTTTATAGCAATAACGTGTTCGAGTTGAGTTTCGTGCTATTTCGTGTCGTTTCGTGGATTTTTGACGATCCACCAATTGACACGAAATAGCATGAAATAAAACAAGGAAGATCTAAAATTCTCGATTAAGGAACTCTCAATTTCCAAAAATGCGGCTTTTGCCTTTTGTCGCGTGTTCCATTACTTTGAACTCTCTTATGGCAATTCGATTTCTGGCGCTCGACCTGGATGGAACACTACTCAATCGAAGAGGCGAAATCTCCGTTAGAAATCGACAGGCGCTAAATGCTGCTCGCGACCGTGGAGTGTACGTTGCCGTTGTCACCGGACGTCGGTTCCGTGATTCGAGACCAATTGCTTTAGAACTCGGGTTGGATATTCCGGTCATTTCGCACAACGGTGCCTTGACCAAACATGCTCGGACGCTGGAAACGGTCGCCGTTCTGCCCTTACCTTTAAAACAAGCCATGCAAGCGCTAAAGATCGGTCGTGCTGCGGGCGCCGACCCATTGCTGAGCGACGATCATGAAGGGCTCGGAGTCCTTGTCTATGATCATCTTAGCGGGGACAATACTGCGGTTCATAAATATATAGCCTGGGCGAGAGGCATTCATGGTGACGAGGAAGGCAAGAAGGCGGTCCAGCAAGTCGAATCACTGGACGAGTATCTCAATCACGATCCAATTCATCTGGCCTTCTCCGGAACTTGCGTCAATATGGAACAACTTGAACAGACTCTAAACCGGGAGATGAGCGGAACTATAAAGATACTTTGTACCAAGTATCCACAAGAAAACTTTACATTGCTCGATGTCCTTAATTCGGCGGCTTCGAAAGGCGCAGGCGTAGCTGCTGCCGCCGCCGAGTTAGATTTGGAAGCCGGTGAAGTAATGGCTATCGGAGACAACTACAATGATCTCGAGATGCTGCTCTTCGCGGGAACCGGTGTAGTAATGGCTAATGCTCCGCAATCTTTGCGTGAAATCGAAGGTCTATATCCAACAGCTTCGCAGAATGAAGATGGAGTTGCGCTAGCGGTTGAGAAATTTATTTTGAACCAATAGGCAGACATCAATTGCCTTAATGAATTTTTTACTGAGGAGACGAAATGGCAAACCGTACAGCTGTAATTCAAACAAACAAAGGGACCGTTAAGGTCGAACTGCTGGAATCAGATTCGCCAAAAACCACCGACAACTTCATTCGGCTCGCCCAAAAGGGTTATTACGATGGCATCATCTTCCATCGCGTGATCAAGAACTTCATGATCCAGGGCGGAGACCCAACCGGCACGGGTCGCGGCGGCGCGTCAGCCGACGGCGGGAAATTCAATGATGAGATCAACTCCCAGTCGCAGGTTTACAAGACCGGGTACAAAGCCGGCACCATGGCTATGGCAAACGCTGGCCCAAACACAAATGGATCACAGTTCTTCATCATGCATGTTGACTATCCACTGCCGCCGAACTACACAATTTTTGGTCGTGTCGTCGAAGGTCAAGACGTCGTTAACACAATTGCGACAAGTGCCACGGATCGCAACGATCGGCCTCTGGAAGAAGTGAGGATGGAAAAAGTTACGATTGAATAGCGTCGGCTCAGGAAACGGTGTGACGTCGGCTTCGTTTAGTGTTAATTCGTTTTGTTTCGTGGATCGTTATTCTGTCTGATTTATTGCCGATCCACAAAATAACACGGATTCACTCGAATACTTTGGTGTAATCTCGGACAGGATTAACTGTCAAATTTTTTATATTTGACTGGACCATCAACCAGTTACAAAGGGCGGGCGCCGTGGCCGATGCGTTCAGAATTAACTAAGGCATGAATCCGACGGTCCACAAAGTCTTTAGCTGTCCTCACCGAATCCAACAGCTCGAGGCCGCGGGCAAGATTGGCCGCAATAGCCGCAGAAAGAGTGCAACCCGTCCCGTGGATTGCCCCCACATCTACAAACTCTGATCTCAGCTCGAGCTCTACCCCGTCCTGGCCCATCAGCAAATCAACGATACCGCTTCCCTGACGGCCAAGATGCCCTCCTTTAATCAATACGACTGAAACATTCTGATCAAGTATCGCCCTTCCAGCTTTTCGCATGTCGTCTTCATTCTTGATCGAAAAACCCGCGAGCCTTTCTGCTTCGGGGATGTTTGGAGTCACTAATCGAGCCAGGGGTAGGAGTCGTGAAGTGAGAACCTGGAAAGCTTCTGGTCCAATCAGATCGTGACCGGAGGTTGAAACCATCACTGGATCCACGACGGGTAACGGCAGCTTTAACTCCTGAATTAGATCCGCTACACAAGCAACAATTTCTGCGGTTGGCAACATGCCGGTCTTTACGGCCGCCACCTCAAGATCTGCAGCAACCGGTTCTAATTGTCCACGTAGCGTCGCGGCAGTTTGATGGACTGCGCCAAACACTCCGGTGGTGTTTTGGAATGTTATCGAGGTCAGCGCCATGGTGGGAAAACAACCCAGCGACACAAAAGTCCGAATGTCTGCAATCACACCGGCTCCGCCCGACGGATCAAGTCCAGCAATGGTTAACGCGATGGGTGTAGCTTCAGTCATTTTTTCGACTTCCTCCGCGTAACTCTGCGCGATCCCTGCGTCTTTCTGCGCTCCAGACTTAGTCTCGCGTTTGAGCTCTAGTTGTAACGCAGAGAGACGCAGAGATCGCGCAGAGTTACGCTGAGCAGACCGCTTTGTAACAATCCTTGATAACCTTTACGCGATGCGAGAGAGTGGCAGGGTTTTCAAATAATCTGATCGCGGCTACTCCTACCGCACCTGCTGTGAAGCACTCTTCAGCGTTGTTGAGGCTTACTCCTCCAATCGCCAACACTCGCAACATACTTGCACTCGATGAAGCATCTCGGAGCTTCTCGAGGCCTTGAGGTTCGCCAAGATGTAACTTCGATGGAGTTTCAAACACTGGACCAAAAACAGCGAAATCCGCGCCTTCATCTCGTGCGATCACGGTTTCTTCCACCGAATGCGTCGAAATACCTATAATGAAATCGTCTCCGCTTAGTCGACGTGCAACGTTAACACTCAAACTGTGACTCGTTAAATGCACTCCATCTGCTCCATGAGCAAGCGCCACATCAACCCGATCGTTGATTAGCACTCTGGTTTCGCTCTTACGAGTAATAATAGACGCACGACTACTAAGATCAGCAAGAACTCGGACCGGCAAATTCTTTTCTCTGATTTGAATTAGCGAAACGCCGGCAACGGTAGCGGCTTCCACAAGATTAAGGATTTTTAGAAACTCGGGACTGTCAGGAGTTGTCGTGGCTGATGTTTGGCCGCTCGTTATCAGATAGGTGATGGGTAGTTCCAGTTTGAGTGCCATTTCCAGTTGGTCTAACCTGTGACCCAGCTTGACCATCAAGCGCGCGGACGGTT
The DNA here is from genome assembly GCA_035457105.1 of Pyrinomonadaceae bacterium. Lineage (GTDB taxonomy): Bacteria > Acidobacteriota > Blastocatellia > Pyrinomonadales > Pyrinomonadaceae > PSRF01. The sequence continues at coordinate 6,002 of DATIBX010000205.1, read as the reverse complement.
TGATTGAAGTGGAAAATCTCCCAGAACGCCATTCCCAGATTCAAGAGTCCGACCCCTGTGACTGCACCTCGGACCCAACCTGAGGCGACGACAGTCTGCAGACCCTGGCCCGTCTTTCGCGCAGCGTATAACAGGAAGTAATTGTTCCCCCAGTCGCTCAGACCCCACATGCCTTGTGGCCACCAGGGGAGCACCGTAAGAAAAATTCCGATCTCGAAGCAGAGAATTATGTAGAAGACGACACTGAGCCTTGCGGACAAAGAAGATCTGTACTGGACGCCACTATTTTCCAACTATCGACTTTCCTGCATCTTCTTCTTCAGGAGATTTAACTTGTCCCCAACCTCCCGATAGGAGACATCTACTCCATAGACTTCGGTGTACAACTGCTGAGCATTGGTCAGGTCGCCAGACTGTTCGTAAGCGAGTGCTAGCTCATAGCGGAGCGCTTGATACTCGTCTTCAGTATGACCAGGAGCTGCCAGCCCTTTCTTAAACCACATAATTGCCGCCTCAGGCATACCCTTATCAAGGAAGCAATGTCCTAGCATATTACAACACTGAAGGAACCTGGACGTACCGTCGCCCGGCTTAACCAGGGCGACCGACGTCTGGAACTCCTGAATAGCTTCGTCAACCAGATCCATCTCTTTATAGGCCGTGCCCATGTTGTAATGGGTCTCGTAATCTTCGTGCCCTAAATCCTCTTCCTCGGCGACTCGAAATTCCTCAAATAGTTCGGCAAGTCCGGAGTCAATGCCCTGGGCTGCAGGCGCCGTGGCGGCTGAAGTTGGACTGGCGGCATTGTTCGACTCTGGGGGTTGAGGTGTAAAAGAAAAGGCTACATGCGCGTTTTCTCTTGAGTTGTCAGGTGCAGCAGCATCACCGTACTCTTCAACAGCACCAAACTCAAATGCAGTTGGGGCCTCTGTCGCACCCTGATTTCCTTTTGCCAGCTTTGTTCGTCGAGCGTCAATCTGGGGATGGGAGCCATACTGCCTCTCGAGCATCTCAAGCGTATCGATCGCAATATCGTTGTAGCCCTGAGCTATATAAAAATCTACGCTTTCCAACTCCTGACGCATCATGTTTTCTTGACGCGCTTTATCGGGGGCCGCAGCTGATACATCCGTTTCATCGTCAGCAACATTTACATCGCCAAAACTGACTTCCTGAAAATTTGAAACCGGCGTTGATGCTTCGGAGGCATATGATTCGTCATCATTCAAGTCGGCAAACGATGAAGTTGGATCAGAAACGACTTGTTCAGGAGCATTCCTCTCGAACTCAACGACCTCGACTGGAGTCGAGAGATTCTCATCTGAGTCTACGACGGCAAAAGTTTCAAACTGAGGTACATCATCTGACCGCACCGGTTCAGGTTCTGGTTCGGGCTCTGAAGGAAATTCCTCGACCGTCTCTTCTTGAAGTCCACCTATCAAGTTAAGCCGCTCAAGATAGCGTGGCTCGTCTGGAGCGAGTCGGACCAACTGGGTCAAGGCGTAGCGTTCTTCATCAACAAATTCCGCCGCTTCCGCTGCTTCAGCCAGCCGCTCTAAAGCAGAACGGAGCGAATCCATATCGCGCTGCCACCAGTAAATACGGACAAGCATACGAAGAGCGGGAACTCGATCTGGATCCCGCTCGAGAACACTGTTTACGAGTTCGAGCAGATCTCGTTCTTCGCGACCCGCCAGCATTCGTTCGATGATTCCTTCCAACACGCGGAGGGTTTCATCGATCTCGTTGTTTTTTAAGTAAAGTCTCGCAACGGGAATGATTTGTGGATAGTTGGACGAGTCTTGCTTCATCAAAAGCATAACAGCTCGTTCGGCACCTTTTGGATCTTCGGCTTCGAGATGAGCTCGCGCCAACATCGATACGATCTCTTTATCGTTATCTCTGGTGTCAACTACCCTTTCCAATACTTCCGCCGCTTCGTCTGGTGTACCCCGTGCGATATGAGACTCAAGCAGTCCGCGTAAAGCGTCAACGTCGTCGGGAATCAGTTGTAGAGCTTTTGCGTAGGCATCGAGCGACTTGTCGACTGAGTTTACCTGCTGAAGACGGTTCGCAGCCTGCACAAAAGCAGTAGCTGCCTCGGACTTCATACCTTCTTTAAGGTATCCTTCAGCCAACTTTAAGCGGATCTCAACGTTATTAGGATCGAGATCAGCAATGCGGTGCAGAACGTCAAGAGCTCTTCGGTTGTCACCAATGCGGGTATAAGAGTCGGCGACGATTAGGTACTGGGCGCGAGCATCAACAATCAATCCCTGGCTGGCGTACAGATCGGCAAGCTTACTCGCCACCGTTGGATCGCGCGGCCTGAGCCGATCGATCTTTTTGTACATCGCAATGGCTTTGAGGTTGAATTCCTGGGTGCGGTAGTGTTCAGCGATCCGATCGAAGCACTTAATCGCCTCTTCCTTCTTGTTCGCACGAACATACAAATCACCGAGCATGTTCAAGGTAGTAAGGTCATCTACGTCGTTATCGACGATCTGACGGTACTCCTTGATTGCTGCGTTGATCTTCCCCTGCGATAGGAATTTCTCGGCGGCCTTTAGGACCTTAGCTTTTTCGAAAGCCATCAGCGATATTATGTATCAATAATATGGTCGGCGGCGTTAATCGTAGCGGCGGGCAGCGGGACAAAGCAATCACGTTAAGCGCTTGTCAAATACTCCACTTTCCTTACCCCGGGAAACAGCCGTCAGATACGCTAACATGCGAAATAAAGGGTGTCAACGCAATGATTTGTCGTTCTATAGGTTAGATTTACGGAACCAGGATCAATTCGAATTTTGTCGGTTCATCGGTTTGAGCGTCAGACGAACAAATGGTTTAACTCACCCGGGGCGCAAATAGAAAGATTATTGATAGTTGTAGGCTCATCTCCATTAATGACCCACCCTTCTCCATTAGCCAACCTTGGACAACGAATCGCGCTTACAGGACTTGTAATTTACGCCGCATCTGCCCCTCATTCTGTTGCTGTCGGGTCAATGGGCGTGGCTTTGGCAGGGATCGGTTGGGTTTGCCGGTCGGTGGCAACCCGCACCCTCGGACTTTCGCGTACCAAATTCGATCTAATAATCCTACTCTCGCTAATTTGGACCACGCTGTCCTCATTATTATCAATCGAACCCTCGATCAGCCTGTTAAAGGTCCAGGCGTCGTGGTGCGTGTTCATCTTTTATCTAACCCGCGCCGTAACCACCAAGAAGACGGTTCTCGTTTTGACAGCCATTATGATCGTGTCCGCCAGTTCCGGGAGTCTCTTCAGCGTTTATGACCTAATTCGTGGTCGCGGCATCGTTATCGAATCGATCGCCAGTGACAGTCCTTTCCGACAAATTGACTTACGGCCCGGGGATACCGTCTGGAGAATTGACGGCCGTCGCGTCTACTCGCTGGATCAGATAGAGGAGGTGCTCGGGTCAAAACCGGTAGGCACTAAACTTACCGTAGGAATAATTTCCCATGGAGAGCATGTAGAACGATCGGGCCTTACAGTACCTCCACAATTACTTGGCAACGTGGGACTAACCGGAGAGTTGCGCAATCATCGTTTTCGCGCATCGGGCTGGACACGACATTACGAGACTTTTGCAGAGTTGCTGCAAATCATCGCGCAACTTGCGCTTGGTCTCTTGTTGGCCCATTTGCGAAATCACGGAGCTAACAAGTTTTTCAAGATTGCTTTGATCGCGACCGTGATAGTCACGACCGGTATCACACTAACGGCGATGAGAACCGTGATCGTCGCGTTTATGTGCGGAGCGACCCTAATTGCATGGCTTTCATTACGTGGGGTTTTAAAGATCGGGTTTACGTTCGCGCTCTTTTTTCTCGTTGCCTTTGCTGCTGTGGTGGTTTCAGAAACGCGCGCCGACCAGGCATTGGCACTCTCTGATCCGAGCTCCACGCTACGCTCCGAGATCGCCGCGGTGGGAGTAAGACGAATCTTAGTTCATCCAGTATTTGGTCACGGGATGGACGCAATGAAGCGCCATTGGACCGAGTGGGGCTTTCCTGGCAAAGACATCCTTCATCTTCATTCGACCCCTTTGCAACTCGCGTTTGATCGTGGCCTCCCGATGCTAGTTTTATGGTTGTGGTTGATGGGTAGTTTCTGGTTGCTAGTCTTCCGCGCACAAACTCAAGCGCGTGATCTTAGCGATACAAATGCCTACGGATTTCTGCTGGGTACTTTAGGAGCACTGACCGGCTTTTTGCTCAGTTCCCTGGTTAATTACAACTATGGAGATGCCGAGGTTGCAATGCTGTTCTGGTGGCTGATGGGAGCCGCTATGGTAGTGGCGGAAGGGAAACGAGAAGTGGGATAAAACCCTTTCATTTTCCATATATCATTTTTCATTTTCCATTTCCGCATTTTTCGGAGTGTTGGTTCTCGGTTCTTGGCGAGCTGTGTGGTCAAAAATGGAAATGGAAAATGAAAAGTGATATATGGAAAATGAAAGGAGCGTCAGGGTCTCCGACGCTCCTTAACGATCCGCCATGGTTTATGCCTTACTGGGGCTGTTCACTCTCGACTCTGAGATTGTTAGTCACCGAGAAGATGCCGCCGACTTGATTGGCAGCTAAATAGGCCAGATTCTTGTCGCTGCTTGAAGAGACCATCCCCTCTAAGGTCACGTGACCGCTATCAACCACAATGTGAAGCGATGGATTTCCACCTTGCAGGTATCGATAGAGCCCACCCATGCGAGCGATCGAACGATACACGGCCCCTCGGATGTTGTTGTCAAATCCCGAGAGTGGCAGGACCTTGATATTGTTTTTGACTCCGGTTACGCCCGGCAGCCGCTTAATCGCCTTTTCAGCGTCAGAACGCGTGCTGGCTCGAACCACCTGCCCATACAACGTCACAGTCCCACCATTGATGCTGTAAGCGAGGTTATCGAATACACCGTAATACGGAAGCATCACCAGTTCGTGACGCACCTGTTGCGCAAGTTGCGGATTAGGTGTGCTCGGATCGGCTAACACAGAAGCGGGCATCGCCACAAATAGCGCAGCCACCACCGCCAATAAGCCCTTCTTAATTTTTGACATACCTATCTTTGTAATCCTCCAAAAGCCAAAGGCTTTTTCTACCTTGCTAGACACCAAAGAGTGAAGATTGGTTACAACGATTTATCGCCTACTTTTGTCTTTTTCCCCGACAACACTTACGATCCGGGCACCATGACAAGACCACAAACTACCGAATATGCGCCCTATTACTCTCGTTATGTTGATCTGGTTCAAACGGAGGAGATTGTTCCCGAGTTAAATTCACAGCTCGATAAGACCGTCAGTTTTCTCAGCAATATCTCTGAAGAGAAATCTCTGGCCAGCTACGCCGAGGGAAAGTGGACAATCAAAGAAGTCCTGAATCACGTTAACGACACCGAACGCGTATTTTTGTATCGGGCTTTCTGGTTTGCGCGAGGTTTTGAGCAGCCTCTTCCAGGTTACGACCAGGATATTTGTGTAGCATCCGCAAGGCCCAATTCGGTCCCTTACACCGAATTGGTAGACGAATTCATGAATGTCCGAAGGTCAACGCTTTCAATCTTTAAAAATATTCCGGATGAGGCGTGGAGGCGGTCGGGCGTCGCTAGCGATAACCCGTTTACGGTTCGAGCCCTGGCCTACATCATCGCGGGCCATGTCGACCATCATCGAAAGATACTCGAGGAGAGATATCTGTAGGAAATTTGACGGGAGTTGGCTTGGTTGGAACTTAGAGCCTTACAAAGCCGGCCAAAAACGCGGCAATTTTTCATGGCGTCCAAAACTGAACGTTCTTTGTCCTCCGAGATTCTGTGACACGGTTTTCGTCGGTCTTTGCTCAGAGTAAAGTAAAGTCGACGCTACGAATTTGCTGACCCTATTGTCTTATTGAGCTTGCACGTGTAATCTGGAGTCCTGCGGGTACACTCACCCAGCTTTCAGCCGCAGGCCCCAAAGAACCCACAACCCCGACTTCC
>DATIBX010000204.1:0-7164 GCA_035457105.1 Pyrinomonadaceae bacterium | reverse complement strand
AAAAGCACCCTGGCTGCTTGCCGCGTAGCCACTGTGCCAGCGCCATCCAAAGAGCTCGAAGCGCGTATCCTGCAACGGACTGTTCCCGAAACAGCCATGAGTTGCGATGACTTTGAGGAGTCGTTAACGGATTACCTCGATGGTTTCTTACCAGCCAATCTCTACCACCGATGGGAACGACACGCAGCACTTTGCGATCGTTGCACGGAATTGCCAGGTGAAGTGGTGAGATCAATCGGCGCCTGCTATACCTACATCACCGAAGAAATCGCTCTTCCTGACGGTCTGAACGAAAGAATCCTTAAGGCAACACTGGGTACCGATACTGCCAACGAAATGAAGGCGCCGTGGACTTCGCGCGCGGCTTCAAGACTGCGGCTCTTGCTGGATCCAATAGTTTCTCCACAACTGGCCACAGTCGCGACAATGCTCTTGGTTGCCATTCTCGTGTTGACCAATACAGTGTCTGCTGACGGTTCCATCGGCGGAATCTATAACGCGAGCCTCGAGCTCGCGGAACGAACAACTGGAAGCGCTGCCGTTAAGCAGATCTCAGATGATCTGAAGCTAAGCCAGGAACCGGCTCCTGCTCCCCAGCCAAAATCCACCGATCAGCAAAAGGATCAAAATAAGTCTGGCGCCAATCAACATGGCAGCCAGAATAATCGCTGAGGAAGACGTTACTCGATGATGTACTGTAGTTATCACGCGAAGAATCCAGCTGTTGTGCAATGTAACCAATGCGCACGATGGCTATGTCCTGCTTGCGATCATCGAGTTCGCGGATTTCCGTTTTGTCAGGATTGTATCGTTACCGGTGTTGAGCTTCTGCGTCATCAGTCTCAATCGTCCGCCTCTCAAATATTGAGAAGGAAGAGTTCACCTTTCGTCGCCACTTTACTGTCGTTTGTGCCGGGTCTTGGCGCCGCTTACAACGGTCAGACATCGAAAGCGATCGTGCATTTCGCGATATTCGCTAGTTTCTTTCAAATGGCTGTGATTACACAGGGCGTGGTGCACTTCTTCATACTCGGTGTGGTTGGAACATGGCTCTTTGCCGCGGTTGATGCCTGCCGAACTGCGCAACTAATGCGAGCTGGACTATCGCCTGACGCCGAAGACGATGTGATTACGAAGAGACTCTATGGCAATCCCTTTGCTTGGGGTACGACCCTGATTATCATCGGGACGCTTTTTCTGTTGCACACTCTTCTCCGGGTGAATCTGCCCATCAAAGAGCTACTACCTGTCGCTTTAGTAGCTCTTGGGGCTTACATGCTTTTTGATTACATTCGCCGCGGTAAGTCGTCCGATCGCGTGGTCCGTTTCGACTCGCGAAAACCGCCACCGTCAGTAGTCAATACCAAGCCAGTTGATACGGCGTCATTCCGGAGCGGCGAAACCACACAACTTTCACGGAGAGACGTCACGCCTCTTCCGTTTGAACGAAGATCATGAGATTGTATCTGCAAGTCTAGAACAGAGGTTTTTTCTATGCTAGGAATCATCAAAGTATTTGGCAGACTGGGAAGCGTAATCGCGCTGATCTTGTTGGTCGTCGCTCTCCTGAAACAACTCATCGCCCTGGTTGGCTTCCTATTGATGGCCATCAAAATTGCAATTGTAGTGATATTTGTGGCGGTGTTGCTTCTGATCTTGTTGTCCATCTTCCGGGATCGCTCACGCAGAAAACGGGATTTCACCGAAGTCTAAATACTACTCGACCCCATTTAATGAGGCCCTTCTTGCAAGGAGGGCCTTTTTTAATTCCAACTTTCTTCTAATTTAGTACCAAAGTTGCAACCGTCGTTTCCACTGTGATAGGGTCAGCCGTCTTTTGCAGAACCGGCCGGATGGATTTCTCCTCGGAAGGAAACCCAGGTTTCAGGATCCACCCGCTGCAAATCTTCAAGCAGGAATAACTTAAAAGTCTCTTATTAACCCAAGTCTTGCGCAAATCGCTATTTTTGGCGAGTTTGTGCTTTTCGGTTGCTGAAGCAGCCTCGAGTTTTTGCGCTGCAGCAACAGGATACACAAAGATGGCCAGAGAAGAACGATTCTATGCATTCATAATCGCCCACACTTCGCGTTCCAGAGCTCGCGTCCAACGGATCCGCATTGAAAAGCGAGTTATCACTATCTTTTCCTGCATCTGCCTAATGGTTGGGCTGGGAATTGTCTTTGGTTTCTATGGATTGACCCAACAGGTAGCGCACCTGCGGACGCGGATCGAGAATGAGAGGTTGCGGGCTGAGAATGATCGACAAAAGCAGGAACTCGAAAAGCTCAATAACCGCGTAGAAAAAGTCGAAGATACGTCTCGCAAATTAGCTGAAAAATCAGGGATGTCCGAAGAACCTGCTGTCTATCCAGGCAGTGGTGGTCCTGAACTTCCGCTCGATGAAGTCGGTCTCGCAGCAGTCAGGGCCAAGATGAGCCGGCTGGAACATAACATGAGCGCGGTTGACGCGGTCTTTCGCAAACGAGGGTACACTCCTTCAATCTGGCCGGTTCAGGGAACCCTGGAGAGTGGTTTTGGCGGTCGGAGGAATCCCTTCGGGGGCAGCGGCTTTGAATTTCATTCCGGACAGGACATTGAAGCTGCCCAGGGAACGCCTGTAATCGCCGGAGCGCGTGGTATTGTCGCTTTTGCTGGCTGGCAAAATGGATATGGTCAGTTGATCGTCGTAGACCATGGCGGCGGCCTGAGCACGCGCTACGGTCACCTCTCACACATCGATGTCGAGCTTGGACAAAATGTAGCCCGGGGACAATTCCTGGGGCGAGTTGGCTCCACTGGTAGATCGACGGGACCTCACCTACATTACGAAGTTCGCATTAATAACGAAGCGGTAAACCCGATCCAATACCTGTTGATGGGAAGGAATTCTACTAACTAAGCTAGTAGCAAAACACGCTTTCCGAGGTCCAGGTTTAAACAACTTCAAAAGTAGGCGAACGTAGGGCGGACGGAAGATCTTTCTAAGTTTAGGCGTCTCTTAACCTTAGCGCCGCTTCAAGGAAACATTACCGCTTGACAGTGATAAACGCTTTGGCTTAGTATGCGCCTCGTTTTTCGGGACCTCAAAGTATTGAGCGCCCGACATCTCGGTTCCTAGCTTTACGTTAATGAGTTTCGTTAGTACTGCCCCCGTAAGTCTGTGCATGCTGAAATAGCGCTCCCCGCGCTTTTCATCATGCATTTTTTGTTGGTTGTGTGTTTCCGTCTAGTGTCCGTTCAGGCACGACCCGGCTCACAAGCATTAACCAGATGGTGAGGAAGCTACAGGCTTTCTTGCCTGTTTTACCGAATCGTTAGGAGGATTCGTTGTTATGTCTAGAATAACCGGTAAGGTCAAGTGGTTTAATAATTCGAAGGGTTACGGTTTTATCGAGCAGCCAGGCTCTTCGGACATCTTCGTTCATTACAGCGCCATCCAGGGCGATGGCTTCAAAACTCTCGAAGAGGGTCAGGAAGTCGAGTTCGAAGTGACGCAAGGGCCAAAGGGACCACAGGCCGAAAAAGTCACGAAGATGTAATGTCTCCCCGGCTTGCTTTAGCAAAGCCACTGACTGCTTCCGGTCACGGGTCCGGGAAGCTCACACAAAAAAAGGCGACCATTTACGGTCGCCTTTTTTCGTATCCAAATACTGCCAAACATTCCCTGCTTCAAAACCACAACTAATCGCCATCAGCGCGAGCTCGAAAGCTCACGTGTCCACCCTCAACAGCCACTAAAAATTCAACCCGCTTGCAGCCAAACTTTTCTTTCAGACCGTCAGCTTTTGAGGCGACCAGTCGATGGAACCTTGGGAAGGAAAAATTATCTACAGGCTCGCCGCAATTGCGCTTTGCTTCCATTAGCGACTCGTACAAGTTCTTCACCAGCTGAACATCACGGTGAGCGTCATCGCAGATAAACGACTTATTCGATTCAAAATTCTCTTGTTTCACGCCGACTCTCGCCGCTGACATCGCATCGCGACCTTCCTCACGACCCTGCATGGTCCGACGCCACAACTCACGAAACGAATTGTATCTGGCAGCCAGCGAGTTGAACCGAAATCGTTGAGCGTAGGTTAACGAGCGATCATCACCCAACCGCTTCATTATAGTTTCGACTCGACCCTTTGTGTCGTATGGCGGTCGCTTTGAGGCTCCATTAAAAAAGATGTCAAACTCTATTCTGAGCCTTCGAATATCTTCTTCCAAGCGACTAAGTTGTTCGTCAGGGGTTGGTTGACTGTCGCCGACTGCATAGCGATTTTTCGCCTGAACCTGAAGTTTTGCTCTTGATAATCTGTTATTAGCGGGCAAAGAGACACTCCTGCGAGAAGAAACGATGGAGGGGCGTCGATCAGACGCATTACTTGCAGTCTAGGAGGTTCGAAAGGAGGGTGTCAACCTTTATCCTTGTCGATCTGAAATCCCTAAGGTTTAAGCGATTTTGCTCTCTCGAACCGCTCCAGTTCTTCGGTTATTTGATTGCCTCCTGCGGCAGCGATATGCTTGGTGACTTAAACATATGGACCAAAAGAAACAATCGACTGCGCCCCTCAGGAATCTTCCCTCAGTAGACCAACTGCTCAAGAGTCAGGAAGGTCTGGATCTGCAACGTCAGATCGGCCTCAAACGACTGACCGCCATAGCGCGATCGTCGCTCTCCGAAATGCGCATCAAGCTACGACGCGAATTGCGGTTGGATAATGGACACTCGACAGAATTCCTACTGGCCGAAACCTGGCAGATGGTCCATCAGAAACTGAGACTTGAAGGCAAACTCGGCATTAGAAGAGTTATCAATGCTACGGGCGTTCTACTTCATACGAATCTCGGTCGAGCGCCCTTATCTCAGGCGGCCATTGATGCAATAGGTCAAGAATCAGCTGGTTACTGCACGCTTGAATATGATGCTACAACCGGTTCCAGGGGAAAGCGCGGAGCTCGCGTCGAGTCTCTGTTATGCGAGCTTACAGGCGCCGAAGACGCACTCGTCGTTAACAATTGTGCCGCGGCGGCACTTTTAATCTTAAAAGTCTTAGCCGGGGACGGTGAAACCCTCGTCTCACGTGGCGAGTTGGTGGAGATCGGGGGCGACTTCCGAGTTCCAGATGTTATGTCGAGCTCAGGAACCAGGATGGTCGAAGTTGGAACTACTAATCGGACTCACCTCACCGATTATGAGAAAGCAATCAGTTCCACTACCCGCCTGATATTGCGCGTGCATCCATCCAATTATCGAATTGTTGGATTCGCCAGTTCCCCGTCCCTTCCGGAACTCGCTGGGTTGGCACACTCAAAGAATTTACCGCTCTATGAAGATGCTGGATCTGGAGCACTACACGATCTATCCACTTACGGGATCAAGGATGAACCAACTATCGAAGAAATCATCAAAGCTGGAGCCGATGTGGTGTCGTTCAGCGGCGATAAACTACTTGGCTCGGCACAGGCTGGACTAATTGTCGGTAAAGCCCTCATTGTCGAACAATTGCGCAAACATCCCCTCTATCGCGCCCTACGGAGCGACAAGTTGAGACTCGTAGCGCTCGAAGAAACTCTTGTGTCGTACCAGCACGGAAACGCTTTCGAAGAGGTCCCGGTTTTACGGATGATTCAGGCAGGTGCGACTGAAATACAGGCTCGGGCTCTGAAATTAGCCGAAAGAGTCGAAAACCCATCAATCAAACTGGAGGTCGTCGCAGGTGAGTCGGCAATTGGGGGCGGCGCAGGCCCAACCTCAATCATTCAAACTGCGCTGCTAGCGATCTCGCATGAAACCCTAGGTGCTCAGGAAATTGTCACAAGTTTGCGAAACTCAAAACCACCGGTGATTGCGAGGATTGCCGAAGACAAGGTAGTGCTGGACTTGCGTACTGTATTTTCAATTCAGGAACAAGCCCTCGTGTTTGCCCTTAACCAACTTCTCAGTCAGGAAAAATTGTAGATTTAACAATGCTTGGCATTGTATAATTTGCGCGGCTCGACCAATGAGCATACTCTGACTCCTTCGTCAGGCGATTCGCCTCTGGCCCTGACCTAAATATCCCGCCTTGATTCGATTTAAGCCTCTTTTTGCCGATCTTACTGCGGCCTGCGTTTCAATCGTCGCTGCCCTTTTAACCTTCAATCTGTGGTATTTCGGAGCTCTGCCTCCGCTTGCACCTTTCCTATTCAAATTCGTTTCACTGGATGCCGGCTACTTAGTCTGTCCGCAACCAAAAACAGCTCTGATTGAGCTTATTGTTTTCTCGGTTGCGATTGGTCTGGTCATTCAGCGGTTATCGTTTGGTAGGGCGTGGCCCTTCGTTACCGGCGCCCTGCTGCTCGCAAATTTCATCTGCCTCCTCGTCGCGAAGTTTTTCTCCACCGACCTTTTGCTAACTCCACTGCTTGTGACCGGTGTGCTGACGGCAATCCTGCTCCAGGGTTATCGACTTTGGCGCGTCGACCTTAGAGTGGCTCGAACACTCTTAAATTCACCAAAGGCCCTTGGACATAGCGAAGAACGAGCAGTCGCCACTCGACTGCAAAGCGGTTTGAAATTGCTGACGTCGGTCCTCCCATTAACGGAAGCTGCAGTTTTTCAGTGCCTCGAATCCAATTCCCTGAAGACGATCGTGCGAATCAAAGGACCAGGCTATTCAACTCAAGAGGCTCGCAACTCAGTCTGGCGTGAAGGTATTAAGCTTTGTGACAAAGCTATCGCATCCGGGAAGCTCTTGGCCGATGTTGCAACTGACGACTCCTCCTCAAAAATTGCAGTGCCGTTGCGAATGGAGCAGGAAATTGTGGGAGTGCTGCTCGTAAGGATAGCTCGAAGATTTTGCGATGATGACAAAGCTCTGCTCGAGGCAGTCGGTTCTCAATTCGCGAGAAACTTGAAACGTGAAGAGTTTTTACAAAATCCAGCTAGATCACGAGCCTTCAGTTTTTTCTCTCACACTGGTAGCCAACGAAAACTTGAAGGTCTTTACGTGCTCAAGGCTTTGACAACGGAACAACGATGCGAGGCAAATGCCCTGAGCGACATTAACGACGGGATTGCGATCGCGTATCTCGACGGCACGATCGCTCTGACCAACTCGCCCCTCCTGAGATTTGCGGACCTGACACCGGAAAAAGCCCGCACGCTAGACCTCTTTGGCTTACTGGACCACTTC
>DATIBX010000203.1:0-7089 GCA_035457105.1 Pyrinomonadaceae bacterium | reverse complement strand
TGCCGGCGAAACAACTTGTAGATGATGACGTCTACATCTATCAGTTTAAGATCAATGCGAAGGTGGCATTTCAAGGTGACGTTTGGAAATGGCACCAGGACTACATCTTCTGGCGAAACGAAGATGGCCTGCCGGCTCCGCGAATAACAAACGTCGCAATTTTCCTCGATGAAGTAACAGAGTTTAATGGGCCACTATTTCTGATTCCCGGCTCACATCGGGAAGGTGTAATCGAAGTGCCGGCTCATAATGTTCGCCCCACTAGTGGTGTTTACAAAGACGCTCCGGAGTGGATCACGACCCTGACAGCAGACCTCAAATACTCCGTCGATAGCCCCAAGGTAGCCGAGCTTGTAGAACGATATGGAATCACGGCGCCCAAAGGAAAACCGGGTTATGCGATCTTCTTTCACAGTAATCTGGTGCACGCCTCAACGATAAATATCAGTCCGTTCAGCAGAACAATGCTGCTTATTACTTACAACAGCGTAACCAACATTCCTTCCGGCGTTGATCTGGCACGACCCGATTTCATAGCCGGCCGCAACTACTCACCTCTCACCGAAAACAAAATGATGTAGCACAAACCAAACTAAAGATTCGTGAGTTGACGCCTCTTACTACATCTGAATAATATATCGCTATGCCATATAAGACTTCGCGGGTGCTCGATCGAGAGTTGAAGAAGGGGAGTGCTGAGCTGTTAATTCTCTCGCTCGTTGAGGATCAGCCGCGGCATGGATACGACATTGGTAGCTTGATTGAGCGGCGTTCGGAAGGAACCCTGCGATTTAACGTTGCGTCACTCTACCCGCTTCTCTATCGACTTGAAAAACGCGGCTGGATTCAGGGCCGGTGGGTCGAAAAAGCGGGCCAGCGAAGACGTCGTTATTACCGGCTGACTGCCGAGGGCAAGAAAGTCCTTGCGGCGCAGCGACACAGTTGGCTCGAATTCGTAGAAGCAATCAATCGCATCACTGGAATCGAACATGCCTGAGTGGAAGGAAGAAGTTAGAAAACGGGTCAGTGGGTTGAGACTCGCGCCGTCGCAGGAAAACGAGATAGTCGAGGAGTTGACCCAACACGTCGAGGAAGTCTACGAGCGGTCGTTAAAAGGTGGCGCCAGTGAGGCTGAAGCAAAACAGACAGCCCTCCTGGAACTCGCGGGCGACGATCTTCTTCATGACATACGACGTTCAAAAAAACCGTTCCGCGAAACACTAATCGTCGAAAAACCGGGGAGGTCCAACTTGCTGGCTGATTTCCAACATGATCTGCGTTTTGCGCTGCGGATGCTGTTGAAGAATCCGGGCTTCACTATAGTTGCCGTTATTGCTTTGGCTTTGGGCATCGGCGCGAACACCGCAATCTTCAGTGTTGTGAATCACGTGTTACTGCGACCGCTGCCTTACAAAGATCCGGGACGGCTCGTGATGGTCTGGGAAGATGCAAGCAAGAGTGGCTATCCGCGCGACACTCCCTCCGCCGCGAACTACGTTGACTGGCGTGATCAGAACCAGGTCTTCGAAGGCATGGCCGCTTTCTCCGCCGAAAGTTTTAATTTGACTGGCGCCGGCGATCCGGAACGACTCGAGGGCATACGTGTTTCGGCTAACCTGTTTCCGCTGCTCGGAGTTGAGCCACAGGTCGGCCGCGTGTTTACCGCTGCCGAAGACCAACCCAATTCACAGCGTGTTGTTCTGTTGAGTTACGGATTGTGGCAACGTCGTTTTGGCGGCGATCCAAATATCGCCGGCAAGCCGTTAACTCTCAACGGCGAAACTCACCTCGTTGTGGGCGTCATGCCGGCACGGTTCCAGTTTCCGACCAGTGACAATCAAGTCTGGGTGCCTATCGCGTTTACTCCCGAGGAAGCTGCAAACCGAGAGATTAAATTTCTTGAGGTCGTTGCGCGACTCAAGCCCGGCATAACGCTGGAACAAGCGCAGGCGGATATGAGCACGATCGCAAGTCGTTTGGCGCAGCAGTATCCGGAGACAAACGTCGATATCGGTGCCGCCGTCACCTCATTACACGAGCACTTAGTGGGCGACATCAAACCAGCCCTGCTGATTTTGCTTGGCGCAGTCGGATTGGTGCTCTTGATTGCCTGTGCCAACGTCGCGAGCTTGTTACTGGCACGAGCTGCCGTGCGGCAAAAAGAGATTGCGGTGCGAGTCGCGTTAGGTGCGCGACGTTTGCGATTGATCAGGCAGTTTTTGACCGAGAGTCTTTTGCTGTCGACGCTGGGTGGAGTTGTAGGATTGGCCGTCGCATACATTGGATTAGTTCTACTAAGAACGTTCATTCCTGAAGACATTCTTCAGGCGAGTGAGATCTCGATCGATCTTAAGGTCCTGGGTTTCACGCTCTTTGTTTCAGTCGCCACCGGTGTGATTTTTGGTTTGGCGCCCGCGATCCAGGCGCTTCGCTTCAAACAGAGTGAAACGTTGAAGGAAGGTGGGCGTGACGCACCCACGGGCGGCAGTGGCAAGCGCCTTCGTAGTATGCTGGTGACGGCAGAGGTCGCCATATCTTTAGTGCTTTTGATTGGAGCTGGTCTGCTCATTAACAGTTTTGTGCGCTTGCGAAATGTGGATCCAGGATTTCGCTCTGACAATCTGTTGACGATGCGGATCGCGATGCCGCTCTCGAAGTATTTAGATCGCCCACGTCGCATTGCCTTTTACAACGATTTGCTGGAACGCGTGCAGTCTCTGGCGGGCGTTAGATCCGTTGCGATTACCTCGAATCTTCCACTTTATCGCCAGGGCAACTCAATGTCGGTTCGCATCTTCGGCCGGCCGGAGTTGCCGCCCGCGCAGCAGCCTGTAGTCGTTACCAGGATTGTCAGTCCCGCTTATTTCGACACCATGACCATTCCGGTTTTGAGCGGAAGAAAATTCACCGAGCGAGACGTAGATACAACTCCGAAAGTGGCATTGATTAGTGAGACGATGGCGCGAACTTTCTGGCCTGGCGAAGATCCTGTCGGGAAACGTTTTGGCATTGGAGAGATTGAATCTGATCAGAGTTGGATCAATATTATTGGTGTGGTCAAGGACGTGCGGCAATTTGAACTGACTGCGGACCCAAAACCACAAGCCTATCTGCCCTACCTGCAATTCGGGTTCTTTGAGCCGCGTGATCTGGTCGTCAAGACTGACGTCGATCCGGCCAGTTTGGCCGCGACGGTTCGAAAAGCAGTTTGGGAGATTGATAAGGACCAGCCGGTATCGAATACCCAGACGATGGAAGCGATCCTCGCCGACTCAATTGCGCGACAACGTTTCAGCATGGTGTTGTTGGCGATCTTCGCCGGCGTCGCGCTGGTTCTTGCCGGCGTTGGGATATATGGGGTGATGAGCTATTCGGTGGCCCAGCGGACACACGAGATCGGCATTCGTATGGCGCTTGGGGCACAGACTGCCGCTGTCCTCAAACTCGCTCTCGGATACGGCATGAAGCTCGTGATCACCGGTATCGCAATCGGCCTGGTTGCTGCTTTTGCGTTAACGCGCCTGATGTCCACACTATTGTTCGGTGTCACCGCGACTGATCCAACGACGTTTGCGCTGATTTCGCTGTTGCTCATCTTCGTCGCCGCGCTTGCCAGCTACATTCCGGCGCGCCGTGCTACGAAAGTGGATCCAATGATCGCTTTGCGATACGAGTAGGTTTTACAGGATTAACAACATTTCTCCTCACCTCAGAACCTAACACAACATTCGTGTGTCTGGTTTGCGCTTATGTCTGGTTTTAGGCCGACGCATGTTACTTCCTGCCTTAGAATCCTGAGTCCCTGACAAATCGATAACAGTTTACTTAACGCCTACTCTGAACGAGCGCTGAAGTGTCTTTACTTTTGAAAGCACCAACCTCATGAAAACAAATGATTTAACCTCAGCGCAAAATCCTTTCTGTCCGGTCAACTCGTATAACGAGTGGGATCCGCTCGAAGAAGTGATCGTGGGTGTCGTGGATGGCGCTGCCTTCCCGCCGTACCACATCGTGCTGGAAGCCACCCTGCCACACGATCAACGTGCAACCTTCAGGCAGAACGCCGGCAAACCTTTTCCAGCCGAACGGATCGCGATGGCGAAGCAGGAGCTGGAAGAGTTTGTTCACATCCTCGAAGGAGAAGGTGTGACCGTCCGCCGGCCTGAGCCGACGGATCAACTTCAGCAGTACGGCGCGCCGGGTTGGACCAGCACCGGCCTGTACAACGCGATGCCGCGCGACGTGTTGCTCGTCTTCGGCGACGAGATCATCGAATGTCCACTGGCCTGGCGCTCGCGCCACTACGGCACCGCCGGTTTCAAGCCGCTCCTGAAGGAGTACTTCAAACAAGGAGCGAAGTGGAGTGCGGCGCCCACCCCTGAACTCAAAGACGAACTCTACAACTACGACTGGACCGAGCCGAAAAACGGCGAGCCGTCAAGTTGGGTCATCACAGAGTTTGAACCCACTTTCGATGCCGCTGACTTCATTCGCTGCGGTCGCGACATCTTCGCGCAGGAGAGTAACGTCACGAACAAATTCGGGATTGAGTGGCTGCGCCGTCACCTGGGCGACACGTACCGGATTCACGTTTTCGAGTTCAACGATCCGCATGCCATGCACATTGACGCGACGTTGGTGCCGCTCGCACCGGGTAAGTTGTTGATCAATGCCGAGCGCATCCCGAAAGTGCCGGACATATTTCGGGGCTGGGATGTGTTCCACGCTCCGAAACCCATCATGCCGGCCGACCATACGCTCTACATGACCAGCAAGTGGATCAACATGAACGTTCTCAGTCTCGACGAAAAGCGAGTCGTCGTCGAGCGGCAGGATGAGCCGATGATTGCCGCGCTGAAGGAGTGGGGGTTCAAGCCGATCTTGTGCAATTTTCGAAACTTCAACAGTTTCGGAGGCTCTTTCCATTGCGTCACCCTCGACGTTCGTCGCCGTGGAAAGTTGGAGCGCTACCTGCTCGATTGAAACTGCCAAAGCTAACCGCCTCTAACTAATTCGTTTTGAGTCAAGGGAAATACTATGTATAGGATCGCGCTGATCAACATGCCGTTTGCTAACCTGTCACTACCTTCAATTGCGCTGACACAGTTGAAGGCAGTGGTAGAGAGTCGTTTCAAAGAGCAGGTGTCAATTAATGTGCTCTACTTGAATCACGATTTTGCCAACTATCTGGGATTGGAACTGTACGAACTCATAGTCAATTCGACAGAGTCACAGAACTCCGGCCTGGGAGACTGGTTCTTTCGACAGACTGCCTTTCCGCACTTACCTAACAACGCGGGTGTTTACCTCTCGCGGTACTTTCCGTTTCACACAGCTCAAATGAACCAGCTCAAGGCCTTAGTCCAGGAAAAGCGCCGCGGATTGAATAGTTTTCTGGAGAGCCTGATTAAGAAATACAGTCTCGATCAAGTTGAGCTCGTGGGATTCACGTCGATGTTCATGCAGAATGTGGCGTCATTCTCGCTGGCCAGAAAGATCAAAGATAAGAATAAGGACCTTACCATAATCATGGGCGGCGCTAATTGCGAATCGCCTATGGGCCAGGTGATCGTCCGCTATGTCGATGCGATTGATTATGTGTTTTCCGGTCCGGGGCTTAAGAGTTTTCCGGAGTTTGTGGAGCACCAGTTGGCCCATGAGGTTTGGAAGTGTGGTTCGATAAAAGGAGTTTTCACGAAGAAGAATTACCTGTTCCACTCGGGACCGGAAGCTATTGGTGAAGAGATGAGCATCGACGTTCCGATAGATCTCGATTATGGACCGTTCATTAACACGCTCTCAAAGAACTTCCCGGAGCGTCGGCTCGATCCCATATTGTTGTTTGAAACGTCGCGTGGTTGCTGGTGGGGTGAACGCGCCCACTGTACGTTTTGTGGCTTGAACGGAATGACGATGGCCTATCGAGCGATGAATCCCGAATTGGCCCTCAAGCAGTTTGACTCACTCTTTACATACGCCCCGAAAGTATCGCGTCTGGAAGCCGTGGATAATATTCTCCCCAAAGAATACCTCCGTGAAGTATTGCCCTTCGTGCAGACGCCGGAAAACGTCGAAATATTCTATGAGGTCAAAGCTGACTTAACCGAGTCAGACGTCCAGGTCCTCGCGAAAGCACGAGTCAAAGAGATTCAACCTGGAATCGAATCATTAGCTACTTCAACCTTGAAGTTGATGAAGAAGGGAACCTCGGCATTCCGAAATCTCGCGTTGCTAAAGTTCTGTTCGATGTATGACATTGTGCCGGCCTGGAACCTGCTCATCGGCTTTCCCGGTGAGGGCGCATCCGTCTACGAAAAGTACCTTAACGATCTGCCATTGTTGGTGCATTTGTATCCACCGAGTGGCGTTTACCCGGTACGCTTTGACCGCTATAGCCCCTACTTCGTGAAGGCCGGCGAATACGGATTGGATTTGCACCCACTGGACTATTATCCCCTGATCTATCCATTCCCTCAGGACGCGATCGATAACCTCGCTTACTACTTCGGTGATCGACACATTCATAGCGAATACGTTCAGACAATGTCTAAATGGATAAGGAAGATCAGAGAGAAGGTTGATCGCTGGATAGAATGTTGGAAGAACGATCCCGCCCGTCCAAAACTCCTCCTCCGCCAGAAAGAAAATCAAAGCGTGGTCCACGATTCGCGGTCGAATAAAGTTGCTGAATATCCTCTTGGAGAAAACAGTACCAGAGCACTGAGGTACCTGGCCGTTAAGCCACGGGACATGGTCGATCTGGCGAGAGAATTCCGTGATGTTGACGGCTTCGATGCCAAACAGGAGATAGCGTTCTTTAAGGAGAGAGGATTGGTATTCGAGGAAAACGAACGCTTCTTCAGCCTGGTTATTGAAACCGGCAATCGCTCGAATGGCACTATCCAGTAAGCGCAACTTGAATCAAACCAAACTAAAGATTCGTGACACTGTTGTTTTTGAATAGGAGAGTGGATTATGCGTCTAACACCGGATCAATTGCGTACGTATGAAGAACAGGGCTTTCTTTTGTTGCCTGATCTGCTTTCACAAAAGGAAGTTGATTTGCTGAAAGCTGAAGTGCCGAAGCTC